>JARGFN010000146.1:2736-5808 GCA_029210665.1 Desulfobulbales bacterium | reverse complement strand
CATTGGAACTATTAAAGCCGAGTTGAGTCTCGCAAGGCGGGACTCGTACGAGACTTATGCCCTTGCGGTATAAGATTTCTCCCGTTGGTCGAAATGACATGATGGCAATCCCGACTTTTGTGAATGCATTGATTTTTGCGGTATCATCAAGATCATATATAAATTTAATGAGAAAAAGGTGAACAAGCATGACTGCCAAAGCGGAGACCAAGGAATTTCAGGCGGAAGTTAAAAAAATGCTCGATATCGTCATCCACTCCCTCTACACGGAGCGTGATGTCTTCCTGCGGGAGCTGGTGTCGAACGCGGCCGATGCCCTGGAGAAGTTCCGGCACCAGAGTCTGGTTGAGGAGGAGGTCTTCGACGACCATCTTTCCCTTGAGATCCGGATTGACTGCAACGATAAGGAGCACACCCTGACCATCACCGACACCGGCATCGGCATGACCCGGGACGAGCTGGTCGACAACCTCGGCACCATCGCCCATTCCGGCTCGAAAACCTTTCTGACCAGGCTCAGCGAGGCGGACCGGGAGAATGTCGGGCTGATCGGCCAGTTCGGGGTCGGCTTTTATGCGGCCTTCATGGTCGCCGAGGAGGTCAAGGTGCAGTCGCGCTCCTATCTGATGGACGACGAGGGGCACCAGTGGTCCTCGGACGGCGCCGGCAGCTATACGATTTCGCCCTGCAAGGGAATTCACCGCGGCACCAGGATTATCCTTAAATTGAAGGAAGACGCCCACGGTTATGCCGACGCGAAGAAGATCAAGAAGGTGGTAAAGCAGTATTCAAACTTCGTCTCTTTTCCGATCAAGGTCGACGGCAAGGAGGTCAATACGATCCAGGCCCTGTGGACCCGCGGTAAAAGTGAAATCAAGGCCGAAGAGTATAATGAGTTCTACAAGTTTATCGGCAACGCGATCGACGAACCCCTTTTCCATCTCCATTTTTCGACCGACGTCCCCCTCGCCATCAAATCCCTGCTCTATACGCCCAGGGAAAATTTCGAGATTCTCGGGTTCGGCCGGATCGACCCCGGCGTCAGTCTCTACTGCCGGAAGGTGTTGATCGAACAGCACAGTAAAAACATCCTGCCTGACTGGCTGCGTTTTTTGAAGGGAGTGGTCGACAGCGAGGATCTGCCGCTGAATATTTCCCGGCAGGCCCTGCAGGATAACGCCCTGGTGGCGAAGATCAATAAGGTGCTCACCAGCCGCTACCTCAAGCATCTGGAGGAGGAAGCCGGCCGCGATCCGGAAAAATACCAGGAGTTCTGGCGGAGCTTCGGCATCTTCCTGAAGGAGGGCATTACCAGCGACTTTACCCATCGCGAACCCTTGGGCCGGCTGCTGCGCTTCGAATCATCGGCCTCGGAACCGGGCAAGATGATCGCCCTGGCCGAATATGTCGAAAGGATGGGCGAGGGGCAGGAGAGTATCTATTATATAAACGGGGCCAGCCGGGAAGCGATCGAGGCGGGCCCGTATGTCGAGGCCTTCCGGAAAAGAAAGCTGGAGGTCATCTACACCCTTGAGCCGATCGACGATTTCGCCTTGAGCCATCTCGGCGAGTTTGCCGGCAAGCAGCTGGTTTCGGCCGATCGGGGCGATCTGGAATTGCCCGAGAGCGACGCCGGAGAAGAGGCCGCCCAGAAAGAAGAGCAGACTGAAGGATTATCGGACGAGCGCCGGCAGGGCTTGACCGCGTGGATGCAGGAGGTGCTCGGCGACCGGATCAAGGAGGTCCATGTCTCCAAACGGCTGGAGGACAGCCCCGCCCTGATCGTCAATGCCGGCGGGTTCATGACCAGCAGCATGGAGCGGGTCATGCGGGCAGCCCGGCACGACAGCGGTTTCGCCCAGTTTGCCGACAAGAACCTGGAGATCAATCCCCGCCACGAGCTGATCAAGAACCTCGATAAACTGCGGGAGGATGACCGGGAATTCGCCGTCGCGGTGGCCGAACAGATTCACGACAACGCCATGATCCAGGCGGGCTTGAGCGTCGAGCCCCGGGCCATGGTCGAACGCAGTTACCGGATTCTGCAACGGCTGGTGAAGAAGGATTCGGAATCATGACGGGTCAGATCTCGTCGTCCTCATCCTCTTCGTCATCGGGATCGATATCCTTATCGTCATCGTCGGCCGGGACGTCCTCCACCTCTTCGATCTCATCCTCTTCGGTTTCATCGGCATCGGCACCCGCGTTCAGGGCGTCGATCTCGTCCGGCTCCTTATCCCTGCGAACCGTCTTCGGGGTTTTGGCGGCGGGCAAAACAATTTCGGCTATCCGTTTAACCTCGATTCCGGCCAGCGGATCTGCCATGCAGACCAGGCAGTCGTTCAGGTGACTGTGCATGAAATCAACCATCCTGGCAGGCGCCATTGATTCGTCCTGGACCTGGACATACCAGTTTTTGACAAGTTTTTTCAAACGATCACATTCCATATCGTTAAACAAACTCCTCGTTGGGTTTATCAAATTTCCGCAAGGCAAGGCTCACGGGGCACGACATCTGCTCCGGAGCTTTACGTTGGTCGTATACCCCGTGATCGCTTACCTTGCAAGTACCATGTAGGGGACCCGGAAAATATTACCTGAATCCGCGCCGGCTGCGTGGGGAATTTCACTTTATACCCACAGGGCATAAGTTTCGTACGAGCAGACCAGCTACTCAACTCAGCTATATACCACCACGGATCCCGTCTTCGGGCGCGGTTCGGATATATCAGGATTTGCCGACTCCCTCGGTAGTCGATAATAAATGGTCGATAATTATTATTTCAACTTAAATTTTGCCGGTCTCGCGGAAAAGCGCATGTAATGTAATGAGATTTCGCAAAACCGAGAGAAGGCGGCCGGCGCTAAAAAACGGGATTTTTTACCCAGTTTATGGCCGGCGGGTATTCGAAATAACGGGCCTTTTCGATATCTGGCGCGGCCGGCGGATTTGCCTGCCGCCAATCTTCCCGTTTTCCAGAAAAGGGTTGTCACCATTAATTCAGCCAATTAGTATAAAGCTGAGTTGAGCAGTTCGTCTGCTCGTACGAAACTTATGCCCCGTGGGTATAA
>JARGFN010000146.1:0-2636 GCA_029210665.1 Desulfobulbales bacterium | reverse complement strand
CCGTGGGTATAAAGCTGAGTTGAGCAGTTCGTCTGCTCGTACGAAACTTATGCCCCGTGGGTATAATACTTGACCATGGAAGTGGAAGGGGCTCTGGTGGCTCTCCCGGACTTCAAATCCGGTGTACCGGGTTAACAGCTTGGTAGGTGGGTTCGATTCCCATGCACTTCCGCCACCTTTGCCGACTCCCTTGGTTAGTGAAGAGAATTTCTCGCATTCGTTCGAAATGACCCCTTTTTCACGACTTTTCCCGACGCCGTTATTTAATTGTTCATCAGCAACGGATGCCCCATCTCCTCCCTCTGTTCGGTGTATTTAACCGCCACTTTCCGGGCAATATTCCTGATTCTGCCGATAAACCTGGTCCGTTCCGCGACGCTGATCGCCTTGCGGGCGTCGAGCAGGTTGAAGGCGTGCGAGCATTTCAGGCAGTAGTCGTAGGCCGGCAGGATCAGGTTTTTGTCGAGCAGCTTCATGGCTTCGCCCTCGCAGGCATCGAAGTGCGAGAACAGCAAGGCGACATTGGCCTCCTCGTAATTGAAGGTCGAGAATTCCACCTCGGCCCGATGAAAGATGTCGCCGTAGCTGATTTCCTTGTTCCAGGCGATCTGGTAGACGCTGTCGACCTTCTGCAGGTACATGGCGATCCGTTCGAGGCCGTAGGTGACCTCGACGGTGACCGGATGCAGTTCGAGGCTGCCGGCGTGCTGGAAGTAGGTGAACTGGGTGATCTCCATGCCGTCCAGCCAAACCTCCCAGCCCAGGCCGGAGGCGCCCAGGGTCGGCGATTCCCAGTCGTCCTCGACGAAGCGGACGTCATGGTCGAGCATGTCGAGCCCGAACCTCCTGAGGCTTTCCAGGTAGAGCTCCTGAATATCGGCCGGCGACGGCTTGATGATCACCTGATATTGATAGTAGTGCTGGAGGCGGTTGGGGTTTTCGCCATAGCGGCCGTCGGTCGGTCGGCGGGACGGCTGCACGTAGGCGGTCTTCCACGGCTCCGGTCCCAGGGAGCGCAGCAGAGTGGCGGGGTGAAAGGTTCCGGCCCCGACCTCCATATCGTACGGTTGCTGGAGCACACAGCCCTGTTCCGCCCAGAACCGGTTCAGCTCCATGATGATGTCCTGAAAATACATGACCGCTCCTTTTGACGGATGGCAGGCACTGCCTCCGGATTCTTGAAAGAAATCCTACTATTTACTAATAGCCTTACCCCGCCGCAATAGTTTTCTGGTCAGACCTGAAATTACCCTGAATCAGTGACGGCTACCGGCCGGTATCCCCGTGTAAAAACGCAGACCTCACCGCTTTTTTGCGAACTCCTCAAAATTTGATGAACTCGCAAAAAGTCGCCATAGATCAGCGGAGCGCAATTCGACAAGTTCAGTACGAGCGTTAAATCAATAAGTTAATTCGCTCACCCTGAGCCTGGCGAAGGGTTTTTCGACTTTTTGCGAGTGCGTTAAATTTATACGACCGGTAAAATTCATGTTGACATATCGTAATAGGTAGATATAAAAAGGTATCCAGGTGTTGTAATGTCGGAATAGATGGCTTGACAAGGGTCCCGGCAATATTCGAAGATAATATGGAAAAAGAAACCGGATTTTTGAGTGTAGAGGCCCTGGAAAAGGCGGCCGAGTGTCTGCGGACCATCGCCCACCCCTGCCGGCTGCGGATTATCGAGATCCTGCTCAGGGAGGAACGGCCAGTCGGGGAATTGGCCGAGGCGTGCGGCATCCCCAGCAACATGGCCTCCGAGCATCTCCGCCTTCTGAAAGACCGGGGGTTGCTGCACAGCCGCCGGGACGGCCGGAAGATCTTCTACTGGGTGGCCGAACCGGCTCTGGAGATGATCATGAACTGCGTCGGCAAGAAGTTTATCTGCAAGGATTAAAAGTTTGGCGGCCCTGAACGGCCTCTGATTTACATGGGTTTGGTTTTGGCCGCCTGGCGGTCGATAAAACGGCTCTTAAAAAAAAGCAAGGAGAACACACCATGGTTAAGAGATTATCAACGCTGGTTGTGGCCGGTCTGCTGGCTCTGCCGACGGCCGCCCTCGCCCAGGGCGACCTGGAGGACAGAATCGCAGCCCTGGAAGAAAAACAGGAGAGCTGGGATCTAGGTTCACGGATCCAGTGGAACGGTGATTTTCGGTTCCGGGCCGATTATCTGACAGCCGATGCGCCCAGCCATTACACCGCACTAAATGTGGCTAGCGGAATTAAAGATTTCTACGACCTCAATGATCACTTTGGCGCTGCTGCGGGGAACAATATTGTAAGCCCCGCTACTTATGTAGCTACTATCGGCGACATCCTAACATCCTTTGGATCTGGCACTCCCACCGGGACCTGTGATGCTAATTGTATGGCTGAAATGGGTGGCACAATTGCTGCTCTTTCCCCGACCGAGCAGGAGACTATGAAAGTAGTCCTGCCGTTGTTGAACTCGGGCATGACAGTAGCTAAATTGGCCGGGGCCTTCGGTGCCACTTTTGCCGACAGGACCAATGCCCAGCCGGTTGCAGAGTTCATGAAGGGCAATTTTACTGCGGCAGAGCGGAAGGACATCTTTGCCGCTCTTGGTTATGATCCCAATGCGGCGGCTACCTATGAAAACGACACCATTTACAC
>JARGFN010000145.1 GCA_029210665.1 Desulfobulbales bacterium | reverse complement strand
TGATAATAACCGGCTTAATCCGGCTATGCCAATAAAATCGGCTAAACTCACCATAGGGTCGCCATTTTAATATCGTAATTGTCTTGTATTTTTCGTTCATTTTTATATGTTATTATATTGTATAAGCCTTGGGAATTGGCAACCGGATAAACGCGGCTGTTATTCATACATCCCTACGGAGGTAATTACATGGAACTTCAGGTTGAAGGGCGTCACGCAGAGATCCGCAAGTCGTGGCAAGCCAAAATCGAGGTTGAAAAGGATCGCTTAATCCGGCATCATGCCGGGCTGGTCCAAAACCTGAGAGTCGCGATCGAAGCCACCTCGAACCACAAGGAAGGCGGCTATGAAGTAAGGCTGATCGCGGCAGTACCGGATGACATTGTCGTGGTCAAGCGAAAGGGTGAATCAGTGAAACCTCTGCTGGTCAAGGCCTTCGACAACCTGGATATGCAACTCAAAGAGATGCAGCGTAAAAGAAAGCAGAGTCAGAAAACCTCGGAACCGCAAAACCCGGCCCAGCGAAACGGCACCGTTAAAACCATTTCCCCGATTGAATCTTTCGGATTCATCTTGCTGGCGGGAGGCAAGGAAGTTTATTTCCATGAGAATGCCCTGAAGGACATCGGGATCGACAAATTAAGCGTCGGCGACGAGGTCGTTTTCGGAGAGGCGGAGGGCGACAAAGGCCCCTGCGCCAGCTGGGTGCGGATGGCAAAATAACCTAAGGATTAATCATGTGCGGCATTGTCGGATACATCGGGAAAAGGCGGGTGGTCCCCATCCTGCTCGAAGGCTTGAAAAGATTGGAGTACCGGGGTTACGATTCGGCCGGCCTGGTTTACGTGGGTGAGGACGCCACCCTCAAAAGGCATCGCTGCCAAGGGAAACTGGCCAATCTGGAAGAGCACATGGAAGCCCTGAACGTCGAAAGCCGGGTCGGCCTGGGACACACCCGCTGGGCCACCCACGGTGCCCCTTCCGAGGCCAACGCCCACCCGCACTGCGACTGTTCCGGATCTCTGGTCGTGGTCCACAACGGCATTGTCGAAAACTACCACTCCCTGCGCGACGAACTCATCGCCAGGGGTCATCGCTTCGATTCGGAGACCGATACCGAGGTGCTGGCCCATTTGATCGAGGAGAATCTGGACGACGATCTGGCCGCCGCCGTCGAAAAATCCCTGAAAAAGGTAAAAGGTTCCTACGCCCTGGCGGTACTCTGGGACAAGCAGCCCGACCGGTTGGTCGCCGTCCGCAGCCACAGTCCGCTGGTACTCGGAGTCCAGGAGAGCGGCGGCGCTTTCCTGGCTTCGGATATCCCCGCCCTGCTCCCCTACACCAGTGAGATCGTCTTTCTCGAAGACCGGGAAATGGCGATTCTCAAAGCCGACAGCTGGCAGGTCCTCGGCCTTGACGACGGTGAGCCCGTCGCCAAGAAAGTGCATACCATCACCTGGAATGCCGCCATGGCCGAAAAGACCGGCTACAAGCACTTCATGCTCAAGGAAATCTTCGAGCAGCCGCTGGCCATCCTCAATACCTTCCGGGGCCGTCTCGATCCCGAAACCGGCCAGGTCAGCCTGCCGGAAGCGGAACTGGACAACGCCTACCTGAACTCGATCAGCCGGATTTGCCTGGTGGCCTGCGGCACCTCCTGGCATGCCGCCCTGGTCGCCAAATACTGGCTGGAAAAATGGACCGGCGTACCGGTAGAGGTCGACATCGCTTCCGAGTTCCGCTACCGCACCCTGCTCCTCGACGCTTCGGTGCTGGTCGTGCCGATCTCCCAGTCCGGCGAGACCGCCGACACCCTGGCCGGGATGCGCAGGGCGCGGCAGTTCGGCGCCAGGATCGTGACAATCTGCAACGTGGTCGGCAGCACCATGACCAGGGAAGCGGACGGCATCATCTATACCCATGCCGGCCCTGAGATCGGCGTCGCTTCGACCAAGGCCTTCACCAGCCAGCTTACCGCCCTGTTTCTCCTGACCATGCTGATCGGCCAGGAACGCAACACCATCACCCCGACCGAAGCCCGCGAACTGGGTCGGGCCCTGATCGGGCTTCCGGCTCTGATCGAAGAGGAACTGCCGCGCCTCCGGGGAGAGACCGACCGGCTGGCCGAGCATTTCACCAAATGCCGCGATTTTCTCTATCTGGGCCGGGGCTGCAATTTCCCGATCGCCCTGGAAGGCGCCCTGAAACTGAAGGAAATCTCCTATATCCACGCCGAAGGTTATCCGGCCGGCGAACTCAAACACGGCCCGATCGCCCTGATCGACCGGGATATGCCGGTCCTGGCCCTGGCCCCGAAGGACGGGGTCTACGACAAGGTTATCTCCAATGTCGAGGAGGTAAAGGCGCGGCACGGCCGTTTGATCCTGATCGGCGGTGTCGACGACGACAATCTGCACCGCCTCACCCCCGACCTGATCCGGCTGCCGGCCGTCCATGAAGATCTTAATCCGATCCTCTACACCATCCCCTTACAGCTTCTGGCCTACCAGATCGCCAACCGGCGCGGCTGCGATGTCGATCAGCCCCGCAACCTGGCCAAGAGCGTCACCGTCGAGTAGCGGACCTGAAAAATTGCCGAATAACATCTTCACCTTCATTAACGGAAGCGATCCGGCCCGGCGGGAATGCTTCGTTTTTCTGCCGGGCTGGGGCTTCCCCGGCCGAATCATCGAGCTGGCCCCATACAGTCACTCCTGGCTCGTTCCCGAAGGCCAATTATCCCCGGCCGAAACACTTGACGCTTTGGCCGGTTTTCTCGACCGACACCGGATCAATTCGGTCGTTCCGGTCGGCTGGTCCTTGGGAGCCAACCTGGCCATCGATTTTGTTTTGCGCCATCCGGAAAAGATCAAAGCCCTATATCTTTTAGGCATGCGACGATCCTGGCCGGCTGAAGAGATCGAAAAGATTAGGACCGACCTTGAAATCGATCCGCCCGGATTCATGAAGAGTTTCTACCGCAAATGCTTCCTCGGCCATCAACCCGCATACAAAAAATTCTCCGCTTCTCTGGAGAAATCATCTCTCGCCGAGCTTGATTTGGAGAAGCTGGAAGCCGGGCTCACCTACCTGAAAAACTTTAAGCTGTCCGATCGGATCGACAAACTCGCCAAGCTCGATATGACAATTTATCAATTACACGGCACCAAAGACATCATAGCGCCACCCACTGAGATTGCCTCTATTCCCGGGGCGATCAGCCGAGAGATTAAAAGCGCCGGCCATCCGGTTTTCCTGGATGAGTCCTGCCTGCTGGACCGGCACCACAGAAAAGAAACCATCCGCCTGAAATTTTCCCGTTCTGCCGCCACTTACGACGAAAATGCCCTACTCCAGAAAGAGCTGGCGGAAGAACTGAGCATGCAGCTGCCCGAAACTCCCCCGGCAACTATCCTCGAAACCGGCTGCGGTACCGGCACTTACACCAGCCTCCTCAATAAGCGCTACCCGACCGCCCGGATAACCGCCATCGATTTTGCCGACCAAATGCTGGAGAGGGCCAGGCGAAAACTAGCCGGCCAGGCGAATGTCACTTTTCATTGCACCGATGCGGAGACCTTCTTGCGGGACAGCGAAGAGCGCTACGATCTGGTGACCTCGAACGCCACCATGCACTGGTTCGACAATTTACCGAACAGCGCCCGATTGATCAGCGAACACCTGAGCGACCGAGGAGCCTTGATCTGCTCGATCTTCGGGCCGGAGACCATGCGGGAGATTAAGACGGGGCTAAGCAGGATTCACGGCAAGGAAGTGGTCTTGCCGTCATCGTTTTTTCCCGACCTGACTGAGCTAAGCAGGATATTCTCCAGTCTGTTCAGCGATATCGAGACAAAGGAACAGCAGCTGGTCCGCAATTACCCCAATCTTCTTGAACTGCTGAGAAACATCAGCAAGACCGGCACCGCCGGCTGGCATCCCGGCCGCCATCTTCTCAACCGCCGACAGATTAAAGAGCTGGAAAAGTGGTTTATCGATACCCAGGGGGGTTGCCGGGTTTCGTACCAGGTATTTATGGTAAAGTGCTGTAAATAAGAAGGACCTGAATCCGTGAGCGTTCGAGAACGGTGCAGATGCAAGGCGGCAACGATGTTGATAATACTAATGGTATATCAACGAGTTGCCAACGAGGCAGATGGACCGTTATCGGACGCCCCGCAGGGCGGCGGGGTGAACCACGGCGATCCAGGGAAAAACGATTATTTGATGCAGTTACAAACAGACAAAGTGATATTACCCCAGAAGCCGTCACGGATTCAGGAAGGAAAGATGGGCCCAAACCATACCCTGTTTATCACCGCCACCGATACCGGCGTCGGTAAGACCCTGATCAGCGGCCTGCTCCTCGGCTTTCTGCGGGGCAAGGGAATCGAGGCCGGTTACCAGAAATGGGTTGGCACCGGCGCGGCCGACAATTCCGCCGATCTGGATACCTGCCTGGATATCTCCGGTGTTGAAACATCCCCCGACCCACTCGACCAACAGGCGCCTTACCGATTTAACTTCCCCGCATCGCCACACTTGGCCGCGGAACTTGAGGGCGTTACAATCGATCTGGAGAAGATTATCGGCGCCTACCGGAGGATGGCGGACAGACATGAAGTGCTGGTGGTCGAGGGTGCGGGCGGCCTGCTGGTGCCGCTGAGTCGCGAACTATTGCTGGCCGATCTCCTGGCCCAACTCGAACTGCCGACCATAATCGTGAGCCGCAGCGGCCTCGGCACCATCAACCATACCTTACTGACAATAGAAGCGATGCGGGCCAGACGGATCCCGATAGCCGGAGTTATCTGTACGGATTCGAAAGATGAAGATGAGGTTATCGCCGGGGATAATATGAAGATATTAGCGGGGATGGGCCGAATCGAAGTGTTCGGCCGTCTCCCCTATTGTCAAAATGAGCAGGAGTTGAAGGATGCCTTTCTACCGATCGGCAAACGAATAATGGCCGCCCTCCCCTACCCCGGCTGAATACTTTTCCGGCTTATTCACGAATCGAGTTAAATTAATTCCCGGGGCGCCGATTTGACCGCCCCTGAGGGAATGGGGTTTGTCTTGATATTTTGATATTCTCGCGAAATAATCGAGCACTGAGGAGGATAGGCCATTTTCCACTGAGTAGCCGCGGGTTGCGGGCGTCAACGTAATAAATGGTTGGTTTACTGAATAATTGCTCTCCCCTTTTTTTCCTGGTGCAATAAATTTCCGGATGTTATAAATAGACTCTATTAATAACCATTCCTATGGCGGATTCAAAATAGGTGACCTATGAAGATAAAGGTAGACAGGAATGTCGTCGAATTCCTTCCTGCAAACCAGCAGGAAACCGAGGGCATGGAGCTTCTCTGGAAGATTATGGTAGATTGCATAAAGGAAAATAAAAAGCTGGTGCCGATCGGCGAATATGTCCCGGTGAAAGAGAATCTGGCCCGTTTCACCATTGAAGGGATTGCCGGCGGGAAAACCCTTTGGACCGAGCAAAAATCAAGCGTAGACAGCGCTTATTACTGTGCAGTCTGTAACAAGTATATGAACGTCAATGTCGGCGAGCGCGTTCCTCTCTGCTGCGGCCGGGAAATGGAAGCTTTGGATTAGTCGATATATTTCCCAATCCTGCGGTCCGCAGCATATGGGATCAAGCCCGAGATACTAGCCGAAAAATAATCCGCCGCGACGGCAAGGGCGCTTGCCGTCTAACTGGCACAGGATGAAGCATTTCTTTCATTAACCAATATCTGTCGCGGGTTCCATCCTCGGAATAACAGTTTTTTTGTAGTTTTGCAGGACTTACCGTGGATAGTGGGCAAAGTGGGGGGTAACAGTTTAGTTCCCTTTGCCGAGGCAAGTATACCACGAGACAGCCGTATC
>JARGFN010000144.1 GCA_029210665.1 Desulfobulbales bacterium | reverse complement strand
TATCCCGATGATTACCGTGATCTGCAAAGTAGGATAGACACCTCTCTCCTTGACCGCGGTCAATATGTGGAGGAGGTAAAGCAACTTCTGTCCGCCAAACTTAAGGAACAGGGGATCACCGCGTTCAGAATCCTCGGCCGTCCCAAACATCTTTACAGCATCTATAAAAAACTTATCGTCCAGGATATCCCTCTCGAAAAGGTTTACGATAAAGTCGCCTTCAGGATCATTGTCGACTCGGTCCGCGAGTGTTACGAGGTCCTGGGACTGCTGCATGATCTGTGGCGCCCGGTTTCCGGACGGTTCAAGGACTTTATCAGCACCCCTAAATCAAACGGCTATCAGTCTCTGCATACCACGGTGGTCGGCCCCCGCGGCGAGTTCATGGAGATTCAGATCAGGACCGAGACCATGGACCGGATCGCCAACGAGGGTATTGCCGCCCACTGGGCCTATAAAGAGGGCAAGGCGATCACCGCCAGGGATGCGCGACTCTTCAAGGGGTTGTCCCAGTTGGTCCAGTCGATCAGGGACTTGCAGGAACTTAAGGACCCCAAGGAATTTCTGGAAGCGGTCAAGGGCGAACTTCGAGAGGTCGAGGTCTACGCCCTTACTCCCAACGGCGAGATCAAGGAGTTGCCGGTCGACAGTACTCCGATCGATTTCGCCTACGCCATTCATACGGATGTCGGCGACCATTGTGCCGGGGCCAAGGTCAACGGCCGCATCGTCCCCTTGCGGCACCGTCTCCATAGCGGCGACATGGTCGAGATCATCACCTCGCCCTCCCAGAAACCGAATCGCGGCTGGCTGGCCCTGGTCAAGACCAGTCGGGCCAGGAGCCGGATCAGGCATTGGCTGAAGAGGGAAGAGCAGGAAAGGGCGCTTAAGATCGGCACGGAGATTTGCGAACGCGAACTGCGCAAGCGGGATCTTAGTCTCAAGAAAGTTACTCGCAGCGGCCACCTGAAAGAGATACTAAAGTCATTTTCATGCAATATCCTTGACGATCTGCTCCGAAAAGTCGGCTCCGGCAAGGTCACCGTCGCGGCGATTGCCAATCGCATGCAACCGGAAGAGTTGCGGCCCGCCGAAACGGAGCTGAAAGCCGAGGAAGCGGTCAAGGCGAGGACCGTCCCGAGAAGCCGGAAGTCGGTCAAAAGTGAACAAGCCGTGATTATCGACGGGGTCGACGACATGATGGTCAAGATCAGCAAGTGTTGCATGCCGGTCCCCGGTGACGAAATCGCCGGGTTTATCAGTTCCGGCCGGGGGATTTCGGTTCACAAGGTTGATTGCGCCAATTTCCTGGCCACGGACCCGGATCGGCAGATTGAAGTGAGTTGGGCCGGCGAATCAGGGCGCGGTTCCCACCTGGTCCAGGTCCAGGTGGTCGCCCGGGACCAGCGTGGTCTGATCGCGGAAGTCAGTAATGCCGTTAACGAAATGGATGCCAATATCGACAGCATGGAGGCCCATACCTCGTCGGACAATCTGGCACTATTGAATCTGGTCCTTGAAGTGGAGAATGTGGCGCATCTCAAGAAAGTCATCTTGAAGTTGCGGCATATATCGGGGGTTATCGAGGCGTATCGGAAGTAGTGCGGCGGAATTGCCGGTGATCATCCCGGCGAGGATTGCGGGGCGAAGCGGGAGTCGGGACGACGCAAACGGCCGGTTATTCCCCAAGGGTTCGGGCCTGCCGGATGGCTGAACGGGCATGGCGACTACGGACAACATCAGCGTACCGGGTTGGCTTACCCGTTTAACCGTGCGGCGGCGGGCGCTCCGACTTGTTTCAGACGGCGGTATTTTTGACGGCCGGCTTTACAACGGCGCCGGAACGAATACAGGTCGTGCAGACCCGCATCTTTTTATTGTTGCCGGGCGAAAGCGCCACCTTCACGTTCTGCAAATTCGGCAGCCAGCGTCTTCTGCTTTTGTTATGGGCATGGCTGACATTGTTGCCGGTGATCGGCTTTTTGCCACATATTTCACACTTCTTAGCCATTTTCAAGACTCCTTTGATTTTTCTTCGAAAGAGGGGACTTATACAACGTCGCTCTGGAGATGGCAAGTATTTTGTCCGGCGAGATGAAAGTTTGCGGATCTTTTCCGGTGCTATCCTTATAATATTTAACTCCGGGATCGCCTGTAAATCTTATCGTGAAGTAATTGACATGGTTGGGCCGGTCGTGGTAACTTATCGCGCTCCGGGATTTCGGCCATCAATTTCAGCCTCGGGCGGGCCGGGATCGCGCTTTACTTGCGGCAGAGCCATCGTCGGTTTGGAGAATATTCTCCAAACCGACTGGCGAATATTCTCCGGTTTCCGGTAGGCGCTTAATCTGCTTTTGTTGGTTTACTCACTTATTTATACCCACAGGGCATAAAGCAAAATCCCCCGCTAAGCCGTCACGGATTCAGGATCTTGTAATGAAAGGTCGCGGCCAACTTCGGGTTGACCTCTTGTCGATGGCACAATATGTGCAAATCTCTCGCCGCGTTGCAAGGATGCGATTGGATTTTTTTTTGGGCTGTAAGTCAAGGTGACATTTGTATTTAAACCAAACTTCAGAGTTCAAGCATGCAAAAAAACAAAAATGAAGTATGGGCTTTTTTCGCTTCGGTGAAACTTGCTCTTTTTACCTTCTTTATCCTGGCTGCCGCCTCGGTAATCGGTACCGTTATTCCCCAGGGCAAGGAAATGCAGTTTTATATCGAAGTCTTCGGCCCCGGGACGGCCAAGCTTTTTCAGTTGCTTAACGTGCCGGACATGTACAATTCCTGGTGGTTTGTCTCCCTGCTGGTCCTGTTCAGCATCAACCTGATTGTCTGCACCATCGACAGATTCCCGAATATCTGGCGCCTGGTTACCATGGACAATCTGGCCTTGGATATCGGCAGGATACTCAAGATGCCCAGGCATCAGACCTTTCACTCCGATCTGCCCGCTGCCGAGGTCGCCCTGGCCGTGGAAGGGATGTCGACTGCCTGGAAGTTCGACAAGGCTGACCGGGATGGGGCCATTCTCCTTGCCGCCCAGAAAGGACCCTGGACCAGATTAGGCGTGATCGCCGTCCATTTGAGCATCCTGGTTATCTTTATCGGCGCCATCATCGGTTCGCTTCTCGGTTTCAAGGGCAGCGTTATGATCCGGGAGGGCGGCTCCGCCAAGCAGATCTATCTGTATGACGCAGGCAATACCCCGGTTCCTCTCGATTTTGAAGTGCGTTGCGACCGCTTCGAGTTGCAGCGTTACGACACCGGTACACCCAAGGCCTATATCTCCGACCTGGTTGTGATTGATGGCGGGCAGGAGATCCTTAAAAAAACCATCACCGTCAACGACCCCCTCAAGTACAAGGGCTTGACTTTCTACCAGTCCAGCTACCAGCCCCTGGATGATGCTTATGCGATAGAAATCGAGAATCAGACCACGGCGGCGAGCAAGAAGTTTTACATGGGCCGTGGCAGCGCCGTGGAATGGAAGGAAGAGGGCCTTAAATTCCGGATAACCGATCGGATGGGACCATATGGGATGGGAGTCTATCGCCATAAACTTTTGTTTAATGATAACAGTCAAAAACCCGTGGAGTTCTGGGCGGAAGAAGGCAAGATGTACATAGTCGAAAGACCGGAAGCCGATTATATTTTCTCGCTCAGGCCGCTCTTTTTCACCGGTCTGCAGGTGGCCAAGGATCCCGGAGTCTGGTGGGTGTATATCGGTTGCGGCATGATGCTGCTCGGACTTTATGTTGCTTTTTTCCTTTCCCACAGGAAGGTCTGGATCTATCTTGCCGAGGAGGAGTCCGGTTCACGTCTTCATCTCAGCGGAACCAGCAACAAGAATAAAATCGGCTTTGACAATGATTTTTCCGCTCTCATGGAACTGCTTGAGCGGAATGACAGCTTAAAACTTAAAAGGGAATAGCTATGAACAGCTCTCAGTTGTTGGGTTTTGCAACCTTTGCCTATCTGGCCGCCTCGATTTTGTATATCGGCATCTTCGTTTTCCGGGCCAAAAAGCTCGGGGTGGCGGCGGCGCTCCTGCTTACTCTGGGGTTTCTTTTCAATACCGGCGGTATCATTTTGCGCTGGGTTGAGTCCTATCAGCAGGGAATAGGACACGCGCCCATGTCCAACATGTACGAGTCGCTGATCTTCTTCGCCTGGTGTATCGCCATTTTCTATCTCTTCCTGGAGTTCAAGTTCAAGAACAGGCTGATCGGCGCCTTTGCCGTGCCTTTTGCCTTTTTGAGCATGGCTCTGGCTTCGTTGAAGGATCCCGATATCACCCCGCTGGTTCCCGCCCTGCAGAGTAACTGGCTGATCGCCCACGTGGTCACCTGTTTCGTGGGTTACGCAGCCTTCGCCGTGGCCGCCGGCATGGGTATTATGTATCTGGTCCGGTCCGCCAGTCTTGAAGGCGGCAAGGAAAAGAATCCCGCCGGCCTGCTTGCCACCCTGCCGGGGCTGAAGATGATCGACGATATTACCCACAAGACCATCGTCTTCGGTTTTCTGTGGCTCTCGGGCGGGATCATTACCGGGGCGATCTGGGCCAATTCGGCCTGGGGCACCTACTGGAGTTGGGACCCGAAGGAGACCTGGTCGCTGATTACCTGGTTTGTCTACGCCGGCGCCCTGCATGCCAGGTTCACTAAAGGATGGGGCGGCAAGCGCATCGCCTGGCTGGCCATCATCGGTTTTGTCGCCGTAATGTTTACATACTACGGGGTCAACTATCTGCTCTCGGGGTTGCACAGTTACGGGGGCGGCTGATTACCCCGTTTTTGACTTTTCGCGAGTTCATCAAAGTTGATGAGTCTTGCAAAAAGTCGAAAAAACCTTCGGCAGGCCCAGGGTGAGTGAATTAACTTACTGATTTAACGCTTTTGCTGAGCTTGTCCAAGTGCGCTCCGCTAATCATTGGCGACTTTTTGCGAACTCGTCAAAGTTTATTTCGGCCACTCTTGGGGGCCGCGAGACAGTAGAAAAGGGACGATAACCAATTGATTTTCTGTTGGGTCAATTAGTCTCCGGCGACGATTCGCGGCCCCCTGATGACGGTCGAAAGCGGCCATGTTTTTCGTTCTTGACATCTCTTTTTTTTAAGAATATAAATCAAACTTGCTGAGGAAATGAATTCCAATTCATTGAAGTTTAATTATCTATTCCAAGGAGAGAAAGATGACCAAGAAAATTGTACTTTGTGTGGCAGTTCTGGCAATGGTTTGCGGATTTTCCGCAATCGGCATGGCCGGTGGCGAGGGTCCGGAAACCGTAACGATCGATACCGCCAAGAAAAGCGGATCCACGGTTACCTTTCAGCACTGGGCTCATCAGGGCAGAGCGGAGTGTGCCGATTGCCATCACTCCAAGAATGCCGACGGTTCACAGGGTCCCTACGTTGCCGGAGCGGAAGCTGCCTGTAAAACATGTCACGACGGCTCTATTGCCGATAAGAGTGTTGCAACCGCCAAGAAAGCCGCGCACAAGAAATGTAAGGGTTGTCATAAGGAAAAAAACGGACCGACCAAGTGCGGCGACTGCCATAAGAAGTAATAGGTTGACAGCTTAACAAGCTGATTTTCAAAAAAAGCCGCCCCGTTGAGGGCGGCTTTTTTTTATGGTCAAACGATGATGGGTTCGCAAAAAGTCGGAAAACCCTTTCTTAGGGACCCGGAAAATCCTAATATACCATCACGCATCCTATCTTCGGGCCATCTTTGTCCGCGCCTCAATCGCAAAATCCTCGCCGTAGCCCTGCTACGCCCGCGGTTTTCTCAATCGGCGCAACCAAATATGACCCAAATCCGGGCGCGATCCGGGCATGGTGCTTGAAGGTGAAACTTCCGTTGCCGATTGGCTGATCGCCAAGGGGGGAGACCCGGCGGTCTGGCCTTTTTTCGCCACCGTCACCTGTGCCTTTCTGGCCCTGGAAGGCCGGCAGACCGGTTGCGGGGACGATTATTTCCGGAAGTTGACC
>JARGFN010000143.1 GCA_029210665.1 Desulfobulbales bacterium | reverse complement strand
GCCGTTATCGGGCGCCCCGCAGGGCGGCGGAGTGAACCCTGGCAATCCAGGGAAAAACGATTATCTAATGAAATTACAAGCTGATAAGTGAAGTTCACCACGAAGCCGTCACGGATTCAGGATTATACCCACAGGGCATAAGTTTCGTACGAGCAGACAAGCTGCTCAACTCAGCTTTAATCGATGAACTCGCAAAAAGTCGTCAAAGATTAAGGCGCGTACTTCGGCAAGCCCGGCACGGACGTTGAATCAACAAGTTACTCCGTTCAGCCTGAGCCTGGCTAAATTTTTTTGACTTTTTGCGAGTTCATCATTCTTGACAAACAGAAAACTTATATTACACAAATCGATGATCCTTAACTTGCCGACCGTGACAAGTGAAGATAATTACTCCGGAGAAAGATAAAATGGGAAACGAAGTAGAAATAATTCTGGATAATATTATAAATTCAGACTGTCACGATCCCTTCCAGGCCCTGGGATTCCATGTAATATCAACCAGCCCGCCGGAATCCGTCATCCGAACCTTTCAGCCCCACGCCAAGGCGATGCGGCTGATTATCGACGGTGAAGCCGTCGACATGTATAAGATGAGGGAAGAAGGTCTTTTCGAAATCACGATGCCCCGGGCCGAACCATTCGACTACCGGCTGGAGGCCACCTTCGATAACGACACGACCCACCGGTTCAAGGATCCATATAGCTTCCTCCCCCTGCTTAACGTAAACGATCGTTATCTTTTCAACAACGGCACCCACTACAAGATTTATGATTATCTCGGCGCCCACCCCGCCACGATCGACGGGGCGCCGGGAGTAGTTTTCCGGGTTTGGGCGCCGAATGCCCGCCGGGTCAGTATTATCGGCGACTTTAACATCTGGGACGGCCGGGTCCACCAGATGCGGGTCCTCGATCAGTCGGGGATATGGGAGCTTTTCGTCCCCGGCCTGAAGCAAGGTGAGATCTATAAGTACGAGATCAAGACCAAGGACATGGCCATTCTGGAAAAGTCCGACCCGTATCAGTTCTTCGGCGAACTTCGCCCCAAGTCCGCTTCGATCGTCTGGGATCTGGATGACTACCGCTGGCGAGACGGGGAATGGCTTGAAAGACGCCGACAAAGCTCGCTGCACGAGGAGCCGATGTCGATTTATGAAGTTCACCTCGGTTCATGGCGACGCGATCCGGGCGACCCCGGCCGTGTTCTCTCCTATCGGGAACTGACCGAATATCTGGTCCCCTATGTGAAGAAAATGGGCTTTACCCATATCGAGATGATGCCGATCATGGAACATCCCCTGGATGAATCCTGGGGATATCAGACTACCGGCTACTACTCGACAACCAGCCGTTTCGGTACTCCGCAGGAATTCATGCATCTGGTCGACACCTGCCACCGAAACAACATTGGCATTATTCTCGACTGGGTGCCGGCCCACTTCCCCCTCGACGGGCACAGCCTCAATCTTTTTGACGGAACCCCCCTTTACGAACATGAGGACATCCGGAGACGCTTCCAGCCCGAATGGGGCACCAACACCTTCAATTACGGGCGCAAGGAGGTTAGCAACTTTCTGCTCGCCGACGCCCTTTTCTGGCTGGAAAAATTCCATATCGACGGTCTCCGGGTCGATGCGGTCGCCTCGATGCTCTACCTTGACTATGGCCGCAAGGAAGGAGAATGGCTGCCCAATCAATACAACGAAAAGGAGAACCTGGAGGCAATCGAGTTTATCCGCCACCTGAACAGCATCGTCAATCAGGAATTCCCCAAGGTGCTGATGGTCGCCGAGGAATCGACCAGTTTTTTCGGCGTAACCCGGCCCCTGGACCGCGGCGGCCTGGGCTTCGATTTCAAGTGGAACATGGGCTGGATGAACGATATCCTTCACTATTTCACCCGGGATCCGCTTTTCCGCAAATACCATCACAACAACCTGACCTTTTCCCTGCTCTACGCCTTTACCGAGAACTTCATCCTCCCCCTTTCCCACGACGAGGTGGTGCACGGCAAAAAGTCATTGTTACAAAAAATGCCGGGCGACCGCTGGCAGCAGTTTGCCAATATGCGGCTGCTATTCTTCTTCCTCTGGACCCATCCCGGCAAAAAACTTCTGTTCATGGGCAACGAATTCGGCCAGATTTCCGAGTGGTACTCACAGACCAGCCTGGACTGGCACTTGCTCGAAGAGGACGACCACCACCGGAAACTCCAGGATTTCGTCAAGAACATAAACCATTTTTACCGCGAAACCAAAGCCTTATGGGAAGTGGATTTCCACAGCGACGGTTTCAGCTGGATGGACTTCAACGACGTTGACAACAGCATTATTGTTTTCGCCAGGTACAGTAAAGACCGGGGTGACCATGTCGTCTGCGTTCTGAACTTCACCCCGAACGTAATCCATGACTATAAAATTGGGGTGCCGGAAAAAGTCAATTATCTGGAGGCCCTGTCAACCGACCGCGAGGAATTCGGCGGCAGCGGAGTAAATAATCCTGAGGAGAAATTTGTTTTCGACGAACCCCAGGGTTACGCGCCTTATCACGTCATGGCTTCGATCCCCCCCCTGAGCGGTATGATTCTTAAGCCGGTCAAATAATGCGCATTAAGATGAAACGCCATGAATAAAAAAGACAGCATGCAAGCGCCGGGCGACAAGGTAAAAAAGGCCTTGAAATGGATCAGCGAGACCGTCACCAAATGTCCCGGCAAAAAACGCCGGGATATCCTCAAAGAGGCGGAAATCCGTTTCGATCTATCCCCGGCCGAATGCGAATTTATCGACAGCAACTTCGCCTAGCACCCTGTAATCCACTCACCAACTTCAGAGGTTACGGGGTGCCAGGGGCAGTGAGGGATGTACCGGCAAAAAGCCATTTCCGGTAATCATCATCAAGCCGGGACCAGGAAAAACGCTCGGTCAATTTCCCGGCGGTTTCAGCAGACAACTTCCCCCGCCGGAGGGATTTGATCAGTTTCGGCACCAGGTCCTCTTCGCTATAGAGAAATTCGGCCGGGAAAAGTTCCGGATAAGAAAGTCGGGCGGGCAGCAGGGGCCGACAACCCGCCCTGACCGCTTCGATCACCGAAATGCCGAAAAACTCATGCCCGGCCGTGGATACTGTTATATCCCCCCTTTTCAACCATTCGGCATACTCCTGCCTCGATTCGGCATAACCGAATTTTAAAATCCGAGGGGCAAGTCTGGTCCGCGCCTCGTCAAAAATAGCGGGCTTCTTGCTGAAACTTTCGCCCAATACGACCAGCTTAAAATCGATCTCCCGTCGATCCAACTCGAAAAGGGCTTCGAAAAACCGTTCGGGGTTTTTGTCATGCTCCCAGCGGTGATTCCAGACAATTACCGGAACCTTATCCTGACGGGCGGGGGTCGCGGCCTGATCGATCAGACTGAAATCCTGGCCGGGATGAAGAATCACCGCCTTGGCCCTGATTTCCTCCTCAACTCCGACAAACGGCATATCGGAGGATTTCTTCAGCAGGCGGCAAGATCCGGCCAGAAAGGTTTCGAGATTGTAATGGGAGTTAAAGGCAAGCCGGTCCGAGGCCAGAGCCGTGGTGAGATTGGTCAGGGAAAAGTGGAGATCCCGGTTGTTTGCAAAGCGAACCGGATAGGCAAACTGGTTTTCATGAAAGTAGGTAAGAAGCGGCAGGCGCCCCGCCCACTCCGGCATCAGCCCCTTCAGAGTGGCCACGTCGACAAAGGTCGAGCAGAGCAGGCAGCTGTAATTATCCGGCTCGGCTATCCCGGCAAGTTTCGAGGCCAGCCAGGGTCCGGACATCCGCATCCGCCATTTCCATTTGCGGGCCGGCAGGGTGATCAGTTCTAGGCCGCCGGGCAGCCGCCCGGCAAGGCCGTCGAGAAAGCTCCGATGCGACCCGCCGTAATAAGGCTCCAGGGCCAGAACTTTTGCGGCTTGATTTTTCACTTTGCCGACAACAATCAATTGAATTTTTTCTTCAGATGATTGTAGGCCTCGTTGATCTCCTTCATCTTTTCCTCGGCAACTCGCCTGAACTCCTCACCCAGATGAGATACTTTATCAGGATGATACTCCATGCTGAGCTTCCGATACGCCTTCCTGATCTCATCGAATCCGGCGCCCGGCTTAAGCCCCAGCACCCCGTAATAGCGTTCTTCACCGGCGGCGTACCCCCGGGCCATGCCACGGTACTTATTATGAATAGCCTGGTGCTGATAGGCGTTGAGACCCAGATACACGGCGATTCTTTCGGCGGCGTCAAGTTCGGCCCTGATTACGTCGGGCTTTGAATAAATCACCTGATAGATCAATTCGGCCAGGATCAGGCGCGGTTCATAGGCGAAATTCGTCTTGAAATCGGCCAGCAGCTCCTCCAGCCTGGCCGTGGAGGTCATCGCCTCCTTGGTCAGCTCCTTTACCCAGAACATCTGGCTCTGGTTGTAGTGAAGATGGGTCCGGAAGAAGTTATTGATGGCGTTTAATTCCGAGCGGCTCACCTCACCGTCTATCCCGGCGATATTGACCAGGATGTTGACCAGCAGGAAAACGAAGCGGTTATGAGTTTCGGTCTGGGATTTCTCGTAATTGGCGATCTGCCGCTTGACGAAATAGGAAAACCCCCAGAAGGCGGCCACGATAAAAAACAGCGTAAAGAAAATGATGTAAAAAATGACGCCGAGGACATCGAACAGGAGGGGAAGTCCACCGGAGATCAGGATCAGCAGAACCGCCATAAACAGACAGCCGCCGCAGCCTGGTTGATTATGTTGCCGGTATTCCATAAAATATTTCCCGGGGGTGAATTATGACAAACTACTCGCAAAAAGTAGCAAAAGATTAATGGAGCGCACTTCGACAAGCACGGCGCCAACGGAGAATCAACAGGTTGCGCCGCTCACCATAAGCCTGTCGAAGGAAGTTTTTTTAACTTTCGCAAAATCAGCGACTATTGCCGAAAAGGGCCTCCGCAAATTCACGCGGCTCGAAATCGCGCAGGTCGTCGAGCTGCTCCCCTATACCGATAAATCTGATCGGAATCTTTAACTCCCGTCCGATATTGACGACAATGCCGCCCTTGGATGTGCCGTCGAGCTTGGTCAAGACCAGGCCGGTAATGGCAACCGCTTCATTAAAAAGCCGGGCCTGGGAGAGGGCATTCTGGCCGGTGGTGGCATCGATGACCAGCAGGATCTCGTGGGGCGCACCGGGAATTTTTTTGGCCATCACCCTTTTGATCTTCTTGAGTTCCTCGACCAGATTGACCTTGGTATGCATCCGGCCGGCTGTATCGACGATTATCACTTCGCTTTCCTGGCCCCTGGCCGAATCCAGGGCGTCATAAATCACCGCGGAAGGATCGGCCCCGGCCTCGCGGGCCACCACCTCTACCCCGATCCGCTCACCCCAGACCTGCAACTGTTCGGCCGCGGCGGCCCGGAAGGTATCGGCCGCCACCAGCATGACCTTCCGGCCGGCCCGACGGAACTTGTTGGCAAGCTTGCCGATGCTGGTGGTTTTCCCGACGCCGTTGACCCCCAACACCATGATGACCAGGGGACCGGAAGCGGGCATCCGCATCTCTTGCCCGCCGCCGAAGGCCTCCAGATATTCGATGATTTTTCCCTTGAGAATTTTTTTCAAGGCAGCCGAGTCGGCCAGTTCATCACGGGCCGCCATGCTCCGGGCGCATTCCAGCAGTTCCTGGGCGGTGCCGACTCCGAGATCGGCGGTGATCAAAATCTCCTCCAGATCCTCGAACAGATCGCTGTCGACTTCCTTCCGGCCGAGAAAGAGTGACTCGACCCTTTCCATTAATGAAGACCTGGTCCGAGCCAGGCCATCGAGCAGCGGTTTCCCGTCACTCCCGTCCGACTCGCCGCCGGCGCCGGACGTTCCGGCATTCTCCGGCTCGGCCGGTTCCGTCTTTTTATTTTTAAACCAACCGAACATTGTCATCTCCACGCAAAATTAAAACATATTCCTGAATCCGTGAGCGTTCGAGAACGGTGCAGATGCAAGGCGGCAACGATGT
>JARGFN010000142.1 GCA_029210665.1 Desulfobulbales bacterium | reverse complement strand
TCAACATCGTTGCCGCCTTGCATCTGCGCCGTTCTCGAACGCTCACGGATTCAGGGCGTTCGCCTGATGCGTTCGCCAAAAATCGTCATCCCCGGCGCAGACCTTACCGGACCAGGGAATCCGCTCACCATGAGCCTGTTGAAGGATTTTTCGACTTTTTGCGAGTTCATAATATAGTGGGGCTTGATTAAAATGTTAAACTGGCTGCCGATCGCTCTCGCTTCCCTGGTCCTCTTTGGACTGTGGGGCTTTTTCCCGAAGATTGCCGTGGCCTATCTGGACCCGCGCAGCGCCATGGTCTACCATGCCCTCGGCACCATGCTGGTCGGCCTGGTTGTGCTGTTCAGCCTGAAGCTGCAACCGGATTTTCATCCCCGCGGCGTCCTCTTCGCGCTTCTGACCGGGATGGCCGGTTTTGCCGGCACCCTGTGCTTCTTCATGGCCGCCGACCGGGGCCGGATTTCTCTGGTGGTCAGCATTACCGCCCTCTACCCGCTGGTTACCATTTTACTGGCGGCGATTTTTCTCAAGGAAGCCCTCACCGTAAAACAGCTGAGCGGCATGGCCTGCGCGGTAATTGCCATCCTGCTGATGTCTTCCTGAATCCGTGACGGCTTAGGAGGGAATTTTGCTTTCTTCGTTTGTTGTTTCGTGAAATAATCGTTTTTTCTCGAACGCTCACGGATTCAGGGTCTTGAATTAAATGGAGGGGGTGTGGTGAACGATAAGCGGATCGAACTGGTCGATGGCGACATTACCGCCATCAATGTCGATGCCATCGTCAATGCCGCCAACAACTTGCTGCTGGGCGGCGGCGGGGTGGACGGCGCCATCCACCGGGCGGCGGGACCCGGGCTTCTGGCCGAATGCCGTACCCTGGGGGGTTGCGTCACCGGCGACGCCAAAATCACCAAAGGTTACCGGCTGCCCGCCCGATATGTGATCCATACAGTCGGACCGGTCTGGAAGGGCGGCGGCCGCGGGGAGTCGGAGCTTTTGGCCTCCTGCTACAGAAAGTGTTTCGCCCTGGCCGCCGCCCATAAGATCAACAGTATAGCCTTCCCGGCGATCAGCACCGGGGTCTATGGTTTTCCGAAACAGACGGCGGCGGCGATCGCCATCCGGGAAACCAGGGCGGCGCTCAGGGACGATGATGGTCCGGCCCGGGTGATCATGCTCTGTTTCAACCGGGAGAGCAGAGAGGCCTACGAAGCGGCCTTGCGGCAAGATAGCCGGCCGGCCGGCCCCGTTCTTTAAAGCTGAGTTGAGCAGACACGGTTAGGACCGGAACCGGTAGCGCCAGGGTTCGCCGGCCGGCCCGGTCGTTGTCAGGCATGGCCGGCGCGGAGGAGCAGCATCAGGGCCAGGCCGATCGCGAAGGCCAGGAAATTCTTGATATTCTCGGCCAGGTGCTTGTGCTTGTTGACCTCGGGAATCAGGTCTGAGGCGCCGATATAGATGAAGTTCCCCGCCGCGAAGGGCAGCAGGAAGGTGATGTCCAGCGTTTTTGAGGCCCCGTAGGCAATCAGGCCGCCGACCAGGAAGGTCAGACCGGAGAGCATATTCAGGAGCAGGGCCGCCTTTCGGCTCCAGCCGGCATGGAGCAGCACTGCGAAATCGCCGAGTTCCTGGGGAATCTCGTGGGCCGCGGCGGCCAGCAGGGTGGTCATTCCAAGTCTGATGTCGATCAGGAAGGCGCCGGCCACCGCCAGCCCGCCGATAAAATTGTGGAGGGTGTCGCCGATCAGGATCAGATATCCCAGCGGCGCCTTGCAGCTGGCATCGGCCTGGCGGCAATGGTGCCAGTGGATGATCTGCTCAAGGGCGAAAAAGGTCAAAAAGCCGGCCAGCAGCCAGATAAAGAAAATATCGGTCTCGCCCTTAAATTCCTCCAGCCCTTCGGGAACCAGATGCAGAAAGGCGCCGCCGATCAGGGTACCGGCCGACAGGGCGACCACCGGCATCAATAATCTCCTGAAAGTGGTCTCGGTCACGAAAAAGACCAGGCTGCCGACCATGGCGATGCCGCACATGATCAGTCCGCTTGTTACTATCCAGCCCAGGGCTCCCATAAGCAGCTCCCGCCTCTAAAGGACAGCGGCCTTGACCTCGTCGATCCCCAACCGCTCGACCATCCGGGCCACCCGCTCCCGCTTCTTGCCGTTCTCCCGGTAGAAGGCGACAAGCTTGTCGACCAGGGCCAGGGTCGCGTCGCCGGACAATTCCTCGGCGATCACATCGGCGATCCGGGGCCGGCCGCCGCTGTTGCCGCCGTAAGTGACGACCCAGCCGCTCCGCTTGCCGATCAGGCCGATATCCCGGACATAACCCTCCGAGCAGGTCATCGGGCAGCCGGACACCCCGACCTTGAGCTTGGCGGGCATCTCAAGGCCGACATAGCGTTTTTCAAGCTCGATTCCCATGCCCAGCGAGTCCTGGACCCCCAGGCTGCAAACCTGGTTGCCCGGACAGGCCTGGACGTAATGGAGGCAGAGCTCGGTGGCCCGGCCGATATCGGCGCCGAGATCGTTCCAGACCTGGTCGATCTGCTCTTTCTTCAACCCGACCAGGGCCAGCCGGTGGCCGGAGGTGATCTTGGTGATCGGGATCTCGTACCTGCGGACCACCTCGGCCAGTTTTTCAATGAATTCAAGGCTCAAAACCCCGGCCGGGGTACGGGGCACGATGGCATAGGTTTCCTTGTCGCGCTGCAGAATGCTTCCATCCGGTTTGTCCGACATCTTTTTCTCTCCTCTCTAAATTTGGGTCTCCCCGCCCGCCGAGATCCGCAAAGCGGCAATCCTGCGGATCAGGGGGGGATGGGAATAATGTAATAACACGTAAAATGGGTGCGGAGTCAGGTTGGCAAGGTTATCGGCCGCCAGTTTCTTCAAGGCGCTGATCATGCTCTCCGGCTTGCCGGTATGCCTGGCGGCAAAAGCGTCCGCCTCGAATTCATTATGGCGGGAGAGCAGGTTCATCAACGGCGCCAGGACCATCTCGATCGGGGTGAACAACAGGCCGAAAAAGATCATCCCGGCGTAGACCGAACTCTGTTCCATATGGAAAGCGGCGAACAACCCCTGATGACCGATAAAGATCGACAGCAGGTAGAGCATCGCCCCGGTATGGACGATGGAGACCGCCATCCCCTGGAGGATATGCTTTTTCTTGTAATGGCCGATCTCGTGGGCCAGGATCCCGACCAGCTCCTCCACCGGGTGTTTTTCGATCAGGGTGTCGAAGAGGGCGATCCGCTTATTGCGCCCGAAACCGGTGAAGAAGGCGTTCGACTTGGAGGAGCGCTTCGAGCCGTCCATGACGAAGACGTTTTGCAGGGAAAAATCCACCTTGTCGGCAAAAGCGAAGATCGCCTCCCGCAGCTTTCCTTCCGCCAGGGGGGTGAACTTGTTGAAGAGCGGCATAATCCAGGCCGGGGCGACAAACTGGACCACCAGGGTGAAAATGGTGATCGCCGCCCAGCACCAGAGCCAGGCCGCGCTGCCGGCGGTCTCGAAAAACCAGAGGACCGCGGCCAGAAGCGGCCCGCCCAGAACGACGGCAAGCAGCATCCCTTTCAGAAGATCGGTGACAAAGGTAAGAGGGGTGGTCCGGTTGAAGCCGAAGCGCTCCTCGATGACGAAGGTCGAATAAATCCCGAAGGGCAGGGAGATCATGGTTTTGGCCAAGAGCAGAATAGCGGTGAAGGCCAGCCCGGTCTGGACCACGTCCAGCCCCCAGTCCCGGACCAGCTGGTCGAGCCAGTTGAAGCCGCCGAGCTGCCAGAAGAGCAGGAGCAGGACCAGGTCGAAGGTGCCGGTGATGAAACCGAAGCGGGTTCTGGTCCTGGTATACTCCTGGGAGCGCGCGTATTTTTCCGCGTCGTAAATCCCGGCGAATTCGTCCGGCAGCTCCGGATCGAGGGCGCGGAGATTGAGCCGGTCGCCAACCAGTTCCAGAACGTAACTGGCCAGCAGGGCGGCCAGGATGATCACAGCGTAAATATTCATTTAGTCTAAGGGTCCTCATGTTTTATGGTTCGGCCTTGAATTAATATGCACGGCGGCAAATGTCAACATTGACACTACCTGCAAAGCGAAGTCAAATACAACTCTTAAACAAATAAACCGGAACCGGAACCGATATGAATTTCAAATTGGTCGCCCTGAACGGCCGTTACATCCACTCCTGCCTGGCCCTTTTCTACCTCCGGCAGGAACTGAAAAAACAGCTACCCGCCGCCGCCATTGAGCTGCGCCAGTTTACGATCAACGATCCCTACTATAAAACCCTGCTGAAGATCGGCGAGGGGGCGCCCGGAGTCCTGTTTTTTTCAGTATATATCTGGAACGGCGAACTGATCAAGCGTCTCCTCGCCGACCTGGCCGCGATCCTGCCGGAGACCTCTTTCGTGCTGGGCGGGCCCCAGGCGGCAGCCTTCGCCCGGCAGGATCTGCCGACCCGCTGCACCGTCATCGGCGGCGAGATCGAGGGCATCGATCCCGCCTTCTACCAAGACCTGGAACGGGGCGAACTTGCCCCCCACTACAACTGCACGCCGGGCCGACCTTTCCCGTCGCCCTACACCGATGACGATCTCTCCACCGAACTGCTGAACCGCCATGTCTACTATGAATCCAGCCGCGGCTGCCCTTTTTCCTGCACCTACTGCCTCTCCTCGGTCGAACGGGGGGTGCACCGGAAGGAACCGGCCCAGGTCGAAGCGGAACTAACCGCCATCCTCCGCCACCGCCCGAAAATCATCAAATTCGTCGACCGGACCTTCAACGACAGGCCGGAGCGGGCCATGGCGATCTGGCGCTTTCTGGCCGCCCGGGAGAGCGGCACGGTTTTTCATTTCGAGATGGCCCCGGACCTGTTCAACGAGGAGATGTTCGCCTTTCTGGAAGAGTTGTCTCCTGGGCGCTTCCAATTCGAGCTCGGCGTCCAGTCGACCAACCCGGCCACCCTGGCCGCGGTCAATCGGGTCATGGATCTGGATAAAGTCGGGGAAAACATCCGCCGCCTGGCCCGGCTGAACAATATCCACCTCCATGCCGATCTGATCCTCGGCCTGCCGGAGGAGACCGAAACGACTTTCCGCAACTCCTTGAACGATCTCTTCGCCATGGGTCCCCACTACATCCAGATGGGCCTGTTGAAGGTCCTGCCTACCACCAGAATCAGCCGGACCAAGGGACTGCGCCACTGCGCCGCCCCGCCCTACGAGGTCCTGGCCACCGCGGAGATGAGCCCGGCGACCCTCGCCCGGCTTTACTGGCTCGGCGAATGCGTCGAGTCCTTCCATAACAACCGCTATTTCCCCAGCCTGTTCGCTTACCTGCGGGAGCGGCGGGAGGATATTGCCGCCTTTTTCGATAACCTCCTGGCCATCTGCCGGCAGCATAACTTCTTCGGCCTCGCCGCCACCCAAACCTTTCTCTGCGAACTGCTGCTGGAAAGCGTCGGCGAGCGCCCGGATTTCGGGCTGATCAAAGACCTGCTCCGCTATGACTGGCTGCGCTGCGGCCACCGCTTTATCCCGGAATTTTTGCAGAAGGAAAACCTGAACGAGCTGCGCAAAAAATTGCAGCGCGACCTGGATCGGGAGCTGCCCCTCCTCTTCACTCGGCGGAATCGGGACGAGTTCTTCCGGAAAACCGTTTTCGCCGAATTCTCCGGTCCCGCCCTCAAGCAACTCGGCTTCACCGAGGCCGGGAAAGGTTCCGGGGTGATCTGCTTTCTGCCCCGGCAAAGCGCTTCGATCCACGGCCATCTGGAAACCATCCTGCTGCCGGGTTTATCAAAGCGGTGAAACAAAACTTGATCGGCGGTTTCCGGAGGCCGTCACCCCGACCTCTCGCGCAATTATCAGGGCGTCTGTAGGAGCGGCTTCAGCCGCGAAATTACAACCCCCATTGCGTGCCCCCAATCCATTGGCTTCGTCGCCGACATAAAGACGATAATAAGGTCATAATAAATAAGTAAGGTGTTTGAATGCATAAGTAATTGAAAATGGGAGCAACCTTGTGGCGGACGG
>JARGFN010000141.1:2786-6163 GCA_029210665.1 Desulfobulbales bacterium | reverse complement strand
CCAACGATCTCCTGGGCACTCCCTGGAATACCTTGCCGTTTAACGGGATCAGCTATAACCGCATCCTGCGCCGTTACGAACTTAATATCGGCGAGCGAGCCGCGGACTATCTGAAGATCGTCCTTGACGTCTCACTGCTTGGACCGGATATCGACTTTACTGAAATCGAGGCGCGGGACAATGTTTTTTTAACCAGCGATACCGTCCTGCGAAACGAAGACAATGCGAGTATTACCGGCTTTACGCTCGGCGCCCGGCTTACCGAAAACCTCCAGTTTTCCTATCGGGCAAATCTTGAAGTACGTGAAACCGCATCGGGGATTAACGAGATTGAGCGCAATGAGTTAAACCAGACCGCCGGGGTGATATACAGTTCGCCGGATCAGACCTTTGTCTCTTCCCTGACGTTTGGCAACCGGATTCGCGAAATCGACGACGGCGGCGACGTTTCGGAAAACGTGTCCAGATCATACACCCTTGATCTGGACAAACAATTTTTGCCGACCTTATCGGCCGCGACCGGGATCAGCAGATCCGAGACCTATCAGGGTTCGACTCAGATCGGCGAATCCCTATCCTTTCGTCTCGACGGTTTCGCTAAATTATATCCAGATCTTGACCTGAATATGCAGCTTAATTACGGGGAAACCACCAATGTCCAGACTTCGACGAAATCCGACAATCACTCGGCGACCGCCGGTCTACTTTCCAGGCTGAGCCCCGCCATAACCATGGGTCTCCATGAAAGTTACAGCGACTCCGGATCATCTCACTCGTACAACACCGGTTTGTCGCTGAATTGGCAGATCTCCTCCATGCTGTTGATCCGGGGCGGGGCGAACCATACTAAAACCGAAACGGCGGCGGCCGACCGCACCGAGGCTCTGGGCTTAAATTCCGGCCTGAATCTGGCACTGACCCAGGCCCTTCTCCTGGAGGTTGAGTACAACAGCAACCGGTCCGGCGGGCAAGTCACGGAAGCCGGCGAGGCGTCGCTGAACTGGTATCCTAAGGGCTGGCTGCGTCTTGAAGCCGGCTGCTCATATCGTCATGCCCCGACGTTGCCGGCCGATGACTACAGAGGTTACGGCCGGGTCGATATAAACTTCAGGGCGCCCTGAAGTTTTTTTGGGAAAGGTGGTTATTTTTTCGGTTCAAGGTGAAAAAGAAAGGGAGAAGAGCACATGCAGAGAATAGCCCTGGTCGTTCTTATTTTATCGAGCTTGATGCTGGTTGGCTGTAGCGGTAAATTTACCAGCGATGTTTTTGTCCGGGAGGATGTCGATTTTGAAGCCATTACCCGGCTGGCGGTGTTGCCTTTTCAGAACAATACCGCCGACAAGTTTGCCCATCAGCGCATCAGAAACGTGGCGATAACCCAGTTGCTGGCCAGCGGCATGGCCGATGTGGTCGACCGGGGCATCGTCGACAGTGTTTTGTATGAGGAGGTCATCGACCCGACCCTGCCCATTGATTTGATCAATCTGAAGCGGCTCGGACAAAGACTTAATGTCCAGGCATTTTTAATGGGTTCCGTCGATATGGTGGCGGGGAAAGGCTCGGGCAGCGCTTATCCCCAGTTGGCCTTGACCTTGCGGCTTGTGGAAACACAGTCGGCCGCCATTCTATGGCAGAGCAGCGGCCATTGGACCTCGGAATCCCTGACCGGCAAGATCTTCGGGATTGCGCCGACCGACAGCTATCACGTCAATATCGAGTTGCTGAACAAGATGATGCGCACTCTTCCCACGTCTCGGTGAGGTTAAGGACAGGTCAAGATGCAAGGTTAAAGATGCCAAGAGTGAGGAGTGAGGAGTTATTTGCGGCGGCCTCTAAACAATAAGTTGAAAATGTGTTATAATGTAAAATGTGCAGGTGAATGTTGTAGTGGTTGTACCGGCGGGAGGCGAAATGCTGAGGTTTTTGATTAAAATTGTGGTTCTGGGAATTTTTTTCCTGGCCGGGGCGGCGCCCGTCGTGGCCGAGGTTCTGGCGATTTTCCCGATCGAGGACTTGAGTAGAGGGCGAAACGGGGTCAATCGCGAGATCTCCGATTATCTCGCCTGGGAGATGAACGAGCGGGGTTTCGATGTTATCGCCGAGGAGGAAGTTGTTCCGTTCATGGCCCGGCACCGCATGCGGTGGCTCGGCTTTCTGGACACCAGAAACATAATTTCGGCCAAGGAGGAACTCGGGGCCGATTATATTCTTTTCGGGACCATATCGCTGCGGCAGAAGGAGTTGACCCCTTCTTACGGCTTGACCCTTTATCTGGTCCGGACCGACGATACCCGGACGATCTGGACCGGGAGTTCCGGCTTGAGCAGCCAGGATATCGTTAATGTCCTGGGGATAAACGAGGATCTCGAAAAAAAGGGATTGCTGGCGAAACTGACCCAGAAGGTACTTGAGACCTGGCCTGTGGGCATGGAGTTTGTCGCCGCCCAGCAGCCGACCCTGGAGATCGACAACTACGAGTTGAATCCCCAGCACGTGCAGCGCGGGGACAAGGTTGATTGTTATGTCAGGCTCAGGACCAAGTGGGCCGAGGCGGATATGCCGCGGATTTTCTTCAAGGCGGCGGGCCGGGTCTATCGGGCAAGTCAGTCCAAGGACGGCCATGGCTATGAAGGGGAGTGGCTCGTCGCCGAGCGGGACGGGCGATATCCGGTGACGATGGTGGTCAACTGGCCGTCCGGCCGGAAGAAAGTCGCCTATATCGGGGCCTACACGGTGGACAGCACCCCACCGCGCGTGGTGCTGGACCTTAAGGGCGTTCAGTTGCAGGGGACGGTCGCTTTTCGCGACAAGATCATCATCGTCCCCCGGTTGCTGCGGCGCGAGCCGGTCGCCCGCTGGCAGTTGCGCGTCGAAGATGAACTGGGCGAGGAGCAGATGAGTTCGCTCGGCTACGGCAATCTGCCGAAGCGCTTTGTCTGGAATGGCCTCGGCCGCAGCGGCTGGCCCGCCGAAGAGGGGATTTACAAGATTAGCCTGCAGGTCTGGGACCGGGCCAATAATGTCTTTGAGACTTCCGAGCCTGTCGCGGTCGCCCGTACCCCGCCGACCATGGTCCTTGAAGCCAAAAACCGGGGCCGCGACATGATCGTCGATCTTACCCATGAGGGTTCCGTTCCCGTCGCGTTCTGGCGCATGGAGTTGCGTAACGACGATGGTTCATTGATCAAGGTGGCGGAGGGCGAGGATTTACCGCCGCGGCTCGATATGAACCGGCCGACCCAGAATACCATCAAAGTCGCCGATGACCTGCAGCCCGGTAAAACGATCAAGGTTGCCGACGACCTTACCGGACCGAGCAAGACGATCAAGGTCGCCGAGGAAGGACTCCGGCCGCCCAGCAGCAAGACGATCAAGGT
>JARGFN010000141.1:0-2686 GCA_029210665.1 Desulfobulbales bacterium | reverse complement strand
CTCCGGCCGCCCAGCAGCAAGACGATCAAGGTGGCGGAGAGCAATCCGGTGCAGATCGACATCGTCCGGCCGGAGGACAACGACAAGAGAAAGGTTGAGGCAACTATTTTTGTCAGGGATATCCTCGGCAATATCAGCAAGCGGAAGATCGACGATCTTTACGGCTATTTCGATCTGCAGCGAAGGGCGCTCGGAGAAGATACGACGGAAGACGTACAGGCCCCGGCCTGGCTGGAAAATTTCTAGACCTTCAGGGGTTAAAGGTTAAGGATGAGGTCCAAGGGGCAAGGGATGAGGGCAAGGCGGTTATTCTTGACTTTCAACTTATAACTTTCAGCTTTTAACTTATAACTTATAACTTGACCCTAAACCTCGATCCTGGTGCAGGGATATATTATGTCACTAAAATTAGCCGCGGGCGCCGCCGCCTTGAAGGTGGTGGTCCTTTTATCGGCGTTGCTGCTCGGATCATGCGCCCTTCTCAGGGAACCGCCGGTTGTTTTGAAAATGGCCGATCTGCCCTTGGAGGGCAATGTCTGCCGCATAGCCGTTCTGCCCTTTACCAACCAGACCGATTACAGCATGGCTGAAACCATCTTCAGCCGTGTCTTTGTATCGGAACTGGTTGCGAAAGGAAATTATCTTGTCTCCCAGGAAGGAGATGTCAGAAGGATTCTCTTTCAGATGCGAGTCATGCCGGGGCAAGAACTCAGTTCGGAACAGATCCGCGCCGTGGCCGATCGGCTGGGGGCGCAGATCGTCATCTCCGGCGCGGTATTGGAGATGAGGGACACGGTAAAGTCCGGCAGACGCCTTGACCCTGCATTGGCCGTGGTCTTGAGGATAATGGAGGCGCCGACGGGGCGAACTCTGTGGGTGACCTATAGTCGCGCCGAAGGGAGTGATTACAGGTATGTTATGCATTTTGGCGTTATTAATTCCGTTACCGCCCTGGCCGAAAAGGTCGCGGTGAAAATATTGAAAGTTTGGGAAAACGAGGGGTTGAAGGAATGTACAGAATAGCGGTTAAGGTTTTACTGCTGGCGTCGTTTTTTTCGGTATTGTTGTCCGCCGGGCCGGTTAAGGGCGCCGAAGCGTTGGTGGTCATTAATGGTGTTGAGTATAGCGCTCAGGATTATCGGGACTGGTGGGGGATCTGGCGGGAGCCGGGCATGAAGTTTTTTGAAACGCCCCGGGAATATATCGATTTCCACCTATTGGCGGAGCAGGCCCGGCAGATGGAGTATGACCAGATCCCGGAATACCGGCGAAAAGTGGAGGTCTTTTTGACGGTGCGGGCCCTGGCCGCCCTGAAGCAGGAGGAAGTCGACGCCAAAAATCAGGTCAGCGAAGAGGAGATCCGGGCTGAATTCGAAAAAAGATACGCGCCGATGTGGTATGTGCAAATCCTTGGTTATGACGATGCGGCCAAGGCCGCCGCGGTCTTCGCGGAAATGGAGAAACACCAGGGGCAAAAAGCCGGCCGGTTGGTTTTCGCCGATTTCGGCGGGGTTAACCCGGAGGAAGGGGGCCCTTTGTTCAACGAGGAACTCCAGCTTTTTCCGGAAAAAATAGGCAACGATAAGGAGTTCTGGTTACCCATTCTGGCCGATCTCGAAGAAGGCGGCGTTTCGGAGCCAAAATTCCTCGAGAGCCTGGATCGCCACATAATCGTCCGACTGGACGAGATAAGCCGGCCCGATGAAGAATTTTACGCGGAGAAACGCGATAAGGTGAAAAGTGATTTACTGAAAGAGAACCGGCAGCGGTTGAGCGGCGAACTTGTCGAAAGGCTGAGGGCGAAATATAATGTCAAGATTAACCATGAGCTGGTCGACAGCTTGAATCTTGTGGACGATTATCCCGATGAGGTTTTGAATAAACCGGTAATTGAAATGGACGACCTGGATTTTCCCGCCGGAGCTTTGCTGGCAAACGCCAAAAAAGAGAAGCAGTTGCGGCACAGCCTGACCGATGGTCAATTGAAAAGCATAGTAATCGGAAATTTTGTTTCCCAGAAAGTTACCGACAAGGAAGCCCTGGGCCGCCACTATGAGAAGAACCACGGAGGAATTAAACGGGTTTATGATTTTTATCGGGACAATACCCTGCGAAAATTCCTGCTGATCGACATGCGGCGCAATCTGGTCGTCTCCGCCGAAGAGATCAGGGAATACTACGAAAATAATCTTGACAAATACACCATGCCCGGAGAAATTTCCTATGTAATCGTGCAGGGGGATCTCGACCTGTTGAATGCCATGCGCCGCGCCATTACCCTTGGCGGGAATTTCTTTAACGAAGCGAAAAAAAATGTTCTGAATGCCGAGTTGAGGACGGAACTTGACGCGATCCGGCAGGCCGAGGTCGGCAAACAGCTAGCCGCGATCAAGGAAGGTGAGACCTCCGACCCCTTTCCTTATCAAAATACATACGCCATGGTCAGACTGCTTAAAAGGAATCAGGATCTGCGTTTGCCTCTGGATCGGGTAAAGGGTGAGATTGAAAATCTCTTGCGGGAAGAAAAGTTCAACGTGGCCAAGAAAGATTATCTCGAAAAGATCAGGGCTTTATCCACTATAAAAATCAACCACGACGTCTGGTCTAAAATTAAAAAAGAGTATACCGATGAAGAAAGTTAAAGCTGAGTTGAGCAGCTTGTCTGCTCAAACGAAACTTATGCCCT
>JARGFN010000140.1 GCA_029210665.1 Desulfobulbales bacterium | reverse complement strand
GCGGCTCCCTGGCCCTGGGTGAAACCTACATGAAAGGCTGGTGGGAATCGGCCGGGCTTGACGAGTTGATCAAGAGAATGCTGCGGGCCGAATTGAAGGAAAAGCTCAAATCCTGGAAGGACGAACTTCGGGTTTTACAGGCTAAATTGATTAATTACCAGAGCCGGGTCCGGGCCTTCCAGGTCGGCAAGAAACACTACGATTTGGGCAACGATCTCTATGATGCCATGTTGGATAAACGAATGATCTATAGCTGCGGTTACTGGAAAAACGCCAACAATCTTGATGAAGCCCAGGAGGCCAAACTGGATCTGGTATGCCGCAAATTGAGGATCGAGCCGGGCATGACGGTTCTCGACATCGGCTGCGGCTGGGGCGGCACCGCCCGGTTCATTGCGGAAAGGTGCGGGGCCAAAGTAGTCGGAGTGACTGTGTCCGAGGAACAGGCCGAACTGGCCAGAATGAAAAACCGGGGCCTGCCGGTGGAAATCAGACTGGCCGATTATCGGAGCCTGGACGGCAAGTTCGACCGGATCCTTTCGATCGGGATGTTCGAGCACGTCGGCTATAAAAATTATCCGGTTTTCATGAAGATCGCCGGAAAACTACTGAAGGAAGACGGTCTTTTTCTGTTGCACACCATCGGCGCCAACCACTCCACCTCGCGGATAGATCCCTGGATCGAGCGCTACATCTTTCCAAACGCCAACCTGCCGTCGGCCAGGCAGCTCAGTTCCGCCTCCGAAAATATTTTTGTCATGGAGGATTGGCACAATTTCGGGCCGTATTACGATACAACCTTGCTGGAATGGTACGGAAATTTCGAACGAAACTGGCCCTCCCTCAAAGGCAAATACGGGGAAGAGTTTTATCGGATGTGGAAATATTATCTTCTGTCCTGCGCCGGCTCCTTCCGAGCCCGCTACTGCCAGCTCTGGCAGGTGGTTTTTTCCCCGAAAGGAACGGCCGAAAGCTGTGAATGGCCCCGGTGATCACCGCGATAAGTTCCACAATAAAGCTGAGTTGAGCAGCTCGTCTGCTCGTACGAAACTTATGCCCTGTGGGTATAATACTCCGTCTCAAAAAAAGGGGCCGTCGGGAGAAAATCCCGGCGGCCCCTTTTTTATGGAGCGACGACTGCTATTCCAGGCGCCCAAGCGCCTCTTTGAAGCGGTTCATGCCATCCTCGATGACCGCCATCGAAGTCGCGAAAGAGAACCTGATGAACCGGTCGGCCCCGAAGGCGATCCCGGGGACTATGGCAATCTTGTACACGTCGAGCAGATAATCGGCCATATCAAGGGATCCCGCAATCTTCTTTCCCGCAAAACTCCGGCCATAATAGGCTGAAATATTGGGGAACACGTAAAAAGCGCCACTCGGCTTAACGCAGGTCACCCCTTCGATTCCGGCCAAAACGCCCAGAATATAGTCCAGTCTGGGTTCAAAGGCCTGCCGCATGACGGAGGGGAAATCCTGGGGTCCGCTAACCGCGGCCAGGGCCGCCATCTGGGCAACGGAAGAGGGGTTGGAAGTAGACTGACTCTGGATCTTGTTCATGGCCGAAATCACATGCTGCGGCCCGGCCGTGTAACCGATCCGCCAGCCGGTCATCGCAAATGACTTGGAGACGCCGTTTAAGACCAGGGTCTGATCGACAAGGGCGGGATCGACATCGAGGATATGGGGCAGTTTGCCCTCTACATAGGTAATGGTATCGTAAATGTCGTCGGTGATAACCGCCCAGTTGTTCTCAAGGGCCAACTTGCCGATGGCGGCCAGTGCCTCCCGAGAGAAAACCGAACCGGTAGGATTCGAAGGGCTGTTAATGATGATCCCTCTGGTCCGGTCGGTGACGTACTTGACCAGAACCTCATATTCCAGATCGAAATTCTTTTCCTCGGTAAGGGGAACGATCACCGGGGTGGCGCCGGCCAGTTGAATGATGTCCGGATAGGAGACCCAGTAGGGCGCGAGAATCAGCACCTCGTCTCCCGGCCCGAAAAGGGCCTGGGCCATATTATAAAGCCCGTGCTTACCGCCGCATGATACCTGGATCTGTTCTGGGGAATAAACCCAGCCGTGATCATCGGCGAACCGGGAGGCAATGGCCTCGCGCAGTTCGGGGGTGCCCGGCACCGCGGTATAGCGGGTGAAGCCTGCGTCGATTGCGGCCTTGCCCGCTTCCCGCACGTGATCGGGGGTATCGAAATCGGGCTCCCCGACGCTGAAATTGAGAATATCGGCTCCGGCCGCCCTCAGGGCCTTGGCCTTGGCGTTAACTGCCAGGGTCGGCGAAGGCTTGATATTTCTTACCCTTTCCGCCAGATTAATCCTTGTTTCCATGATTTTCCCGTCCACCTTACTCATTATGAGCAAAATTAATAATTAACCGGCCGGGCAGTGGATTCTGCCCGAAATTACTTTATCCTGAATCCGTGACGGCTTCGTGATAAATTTCCCTTATCAGTTTGTAATTTCATTAGATAATCGTTTTTCCCTGGATTGCCAATTCACCACGCCGCCCTGCGGGGCGCCCGATAACGGCGCATCTGCGCCCCGCAGGAAGTGCCCTTGGGGTGCCGCGTTGGCAACTCGTTGATATAAAGCTGAGTTGAGCAGCTTGCCTGCTCGTACGAAACTTATGCCCTGTGGGTGTACCATCAGTATTATCAACATCGTTGCCGCCTTGCACCTGCACCGTTCTCGAACGCTCACGGATTCAGGTTTATGAGACATATAACCGACCCGGCCCGTCTCAACAAGAAAATCCGCACAAGGATTGCCTTTATGCCCTGTGGGTATAAATCAATAAGTTACTTCGCTCACCCTGAGCCTGTAAGTTACCCCGCTCATCCTGAGCCTGTCAAAGGAAGAGTTTGTCGACGCTTTTTGCGACGCCATCAATAATACACTTCCTTCAGAAAAAGCCCCCGAGCCGGCGCGGTGGGGCCTGCCGCGGTTCGGTCTCCGCCGGCCATAACCGCCAGGAACTCGTCAACGCTCATCCGGGCAGCCCCTACCTCAAGGATAGTGCCGACTATATTGCGCACCATGTACCGCAGAAAGCCGTCACCGGCGATCTCGAAAGTGATCGGCAGCGGGCTCCCCTCCCCCACGGTCAGCTCCGGCTTGAAGATAGTCCTGACCGCGCCACGTCCCCCGGTAAAATCAAGATCGCGGGAACCGGTCGCCTCAAAACATGCGAAATCATGTTCCCCGCGCAGAGCTTCAAGACATTCGCGCATCGGATCGATCCGGAGCCGATGTTTAAGGTGATGGTTGTATAGTCGCCGGGTAGGCGGACAGATATCGCCGACCAATACCCGGTATTGATAAACCTTGCCCCTGGCATTTATCCGGGCATGGAAACCGGCTGCCATCTCATCGGCGGCCAGAACCCTGATGTCCTCGGGCAACAAACTGTTCAGCCCGCGAACAAGTCCGGCGCATGGGATCGCGGCTGCGGTTTCGAAACTGGCCGTCATTCCCAGGGCATGGACGCCGGCATCGGTCCGCCCGGCCCCGTGCAGGATGACCGGAGAATTGGTGATCAGTGCCAGTTTTTCCTCGATTGCCCCCTGAATGGTCGGCTGCTCCTTCTGCCTCTGCCAGCCCGCGTAAGCGGTGCCGTCGAAACTCAGCCGCAACAGAATATTACGCATCATCTCTCACGGGAAGAGCGGGACCACTGCCAAACCTTGGTCTTCGGCAAACCCGCAGAGCAAATTCATGTTTTGAATCGCCTGACCGGCGGCGCCTTTAATCAGGTTATCGATTGCCGACAGGATCACGATCCGGCCGGTCCGGGGATCGACCTTGAAACCGATATCGCAAAAATTACTGCCCCTAACATATTGGGTGGCCGGATAGGTCCCGGCCGGCCAGAGCCGGACAAACTTTTCATCGCGATAGAAATCCTCATAAACAGCCGCCACCTGGGCCGTATCGACTCCATCCCGCAGCGAAGCGTAGACAGTACTCAAAATCCCCCGGGAGATCGGAAGCAAGTGCGGGGTAAAAGAGATGGTAACCGGCTGGGCGGCCAGCAAGCTGAGCTCCTGCTCGATCTCCGGCGTATGCCGATGCTCCCCGACCTTGTAGGCCCGAAAACCGTCGCTCACCTCACAGAACAGACTGCCGACCTGGGCGGCCCGCCCAGCCCCGGAGGTGCCGGATTTGGAGTCGGCAATGATGGTGGCGGCGTCAATCAGGCCCGCCTTGAGCAGAGGCGCAATTCCCAGAATTATACTGGTCGGATAACAGCCCGGATTGGCAACCAGCGAGGTCTGTCTGATTTTCTCCCGATAGAGCTCGGGCAATCCGTAAACCGCCTGGGCCAGATACTCGGGGGCCGAATGGGCCTGATACCACTCTTCATAAACCGCGGCATCGCCGATCCTGAAATCGGCCGACAGATCGACCACCTTGCGACCGGCGGCCAGGAACTTCGGAACGATGCCCATCGCGGTCTGATGGGGAACGGCGGTGAAGATAAGTTCGGCCCGGTCGATAATCTCATCCGGCCCGATATTCTCCAGAGATATATCGACCAGCCCCCTCAGGTTCGGAAAGACCTCGCCAAGCTTCCGACCGGCAAACTGCCGGGAAGTGGCCACGGTCAATTCAACTTCAGGATGCCGAACGATGATCCGGGCCAGTTCCTCGCCGGTGTAACCGGAAGCCCCTACAATGCCAACTTTTTTCATATCGAATAATCCCTCCGGCTGATGATCACAAATTCATGTAAGGTTTTAATAGCGAGTGTCTGTCCAGAAATGAGGATTTTTGTCCGAGAACGAGAAGCAAGGATGTCGGAAAAGCTCAGCGTACTTGGGTACGTGAGCACTTTCCGACTCTGCAGCGACGAAGTTATCGGGCAAAAAGACCATTTATGGACAGGCACTAGCGAGCGAAACCGGTGATTACCGGTTGACAGGGGCAAACCGCCCAACAGCCGGCCCGGCTTCAGGATACCCAAAAAAAATGGAGAAGCACGATTAAAATCGCCTTCCCCATTTTGCATGGACCGCTGCTGTAACCGCGAATTACCGCTTGGAGAACTGGAACCTCGCGCGGGCGCCCTTCTGGCCGTACTTTTTCCTCTCCTTCATTCTGGGATCGCGGGTCAAGAAACCGGCTTTCTTAAGAGAGATCCGATTCTCGGGATCAACCCCGAGCAGGGCCCGGGAAATCCCGTGGCGCAGAGCCTCGGCCTGGGCCGACTTGCCGCCGCCCTTCACGGTAGCGACGACATCGTATTTACCGGCGGTATCGGTTATCACCAGCGGCTTTTCGATTTTTTGAATGAAATCATCGCCGCCGCCGAAGTATCCAATGATGTCAAAGTCGCGATTGACCACGATCTTGCCCTTGCCGGGCTTCAACCATACCCTGGCGATAGCCGTTTTCCTTTTTCCCGTAGCGTAATAACTTTCAGACATCTTTTTCTCCAAACCGGACTGGTTTTATATTTTATACCCACAGTGCATAAGTCTCGTACGAGCAGACAAACTGCTCAACTCAGCTTTATAATTCAAGTTTCTCGGGCTGCTGGGCCTCATGGGGATGCTCGGCGCCGGCATAGACCTTAAGTTTTTTCAGCTGGGCTCGGCCGAGACTATTCTTGGGAAGCATGCCCTTCACCGCCTTAAAGATGATATCGGTCGGTTTTTTTACCAGCATCTCCTTGGCCGTGGTCTCGGTAAGGCCGCCCATGTAACCGGAATGGCGATAGTACTTTTTATCATCCCATTTCTTACCGGTAAGGGCAATCTTCTCGGCGTTAACCACAACGACGAAATCGCCGTTATCCATAAAAGTGGAGTAGGTCGGCTTATGCTTGCCGCGCAAACGGCTGGCAATTTCGGTGGCCAATCGCCCCAGGACCTTGTCGCTGGCGTCAACCACAAACCACTTCTTTTCTATCTCTTTAAGCGGGGCTAGGTACGTTTTCATTACTTTTTAAACCTCTAAAAACATTTACATGTGACCGATGCCGCGGAGAGACATCTTAAAGCCGAGTTGAGCAGCTAGTCTGCTCGTACGAGACTTATGCCCTTGCGGTATGAAAAATGAAAAAGGCTCGAACCCTGTTCGAACCTTGAATAATCATGGAGCGGGAAACGAGATTCGAACTCGCGACTTCGACCTTGGCAAGGTCGCACTCTACCACTGAGTTAGTCCCGCTCAGTCTCAGG
>JARGFN010000139.1 GCA_029210665.1 Desulfobulbales bacterium | reverse complement strand
AAAAACGAGATTATATATTTAGCGGCGGTAACCAGGATGCAGGAGGCCAGGATCCATTTGATGATCCTGGCCGGCATGAATTTCTGGCATCTGGCCCCGCAGTACATGCCGCCGAAGCCGCCCAGGCCGAAGAGCAGTCCCAGCAGCCAGTCGGGGGCGATCGCCATTTCCGGGTAGAAGGGGGCGAGGGCCTGGTAGAAGATCACCCCCGCCACCGAGGTCACGAAGGTTCCCATCAGGGCCGCTCCGGCCACGGTATAGACCGGCAGTCCCAGGATGGAGATGAAGAAAGGCGCGACAATGGCGCCGCCGCCGATCCCGTAGACCCCGCCGACAATGCCGACCGCGAAGCTCAGGGTGGTGACAAAGACGGTGTTGACCGTGAAGTTGCGGCCATAGAAGTCATAGGAGATGGTGGTCGCGGTGAATTCCCGGACCTTGACGACCGGCAGGGACTCCGAGGACTGTCTGGCCCGGAACTCGCGGACCAGTTTGCTGAACTGCTCTTCGGCGGACGGCTTGCCGCCGGCAGACCTCTTTGCCGCCAGGATGTCTTTCAGCAGCCGGGCCCCGATATAGAGGAGGACCAGGCCGACGAACATCTTGAAGTTTCTGGGGTCGGGCAGGTAGCGGACCCGGACCAACCCGCCGATCAGGACGCCGGGCAGGGTGCCGACGATCACCACCCAGGCAAGGGGCCAGACCATCCTGCCTTCCTTGATATAGCGGTAAATCCCGCTGGGGATCGCCACCACGTTGAAAAGCTGGTTGGTGGCGCTGACCGCGGGAGAGGTGAAGCCGAGGATGCTGACCTGGAAGGGCAGGAGGAGAAAGGCCCCGGAAACCCCGCCCATCGAGGTGAAAAAGGAGATCGTGAAGGCGACCAGGGGTGGCAGGAAGGGGTTGATCGTGATGTCGGCGATTGGGAAGTACATGACTATTCCCTATAAACCCAGGGGCGCGAGGATATCTCTCTCGATCCGGGCTTTGACAGCCTTGCTGTTTCCCCGGTCGAAACTGCCGGCCGCCGCTTTCAATTGTTTGGCCCGGCGGAGATTGGCGGCCCGGCCATGGTCGCGGGCCAGTTCGATCTTCCGCCAGTCGCGGTCATCCCTGAACCCCTTGAAGGCCTCGACAATCTCGGGAAAGAGCAGCTTGCGCATGCCGTCCAGGAAACCGAGATAGAAGCCGAGGGAGGCCTCGCGTTGTTCGTTGATGATATAACCGAGCATCCCTTCCGGATTGGTGTCGGCCAGGATATCTTTTACGGCCCGGACGGTTAACTCGATGGCCGAATCGGGATAGGCACTGATCAGTTTTTTGGCGGTTTTGCTGGCCAATGCCTCTTCACGAAGTTCGCCGATTTCGTGATGGATAAAGACCGGGATCTCGCCGTCGACGATACGATCCAGATTTTTCTTGAAGGCTTGTTGGTTCAATTCGGTCCCGCTCGGCACTCCGTGGCACTCCAGGGCGAAGCGCAGGGGCAAACGGGAGGCCGTACGAACCTCCTGGACCTGGTCCCAGATAAAAAAGCGCAGGGGCTCGCGCCGGATGATGATCACGCCGTCCTGGAGCAAGGCGAAGGGGGCGGAAAGTTCACGGGTCTGCTCTTTGCCCAGGATCAGTACCGGGCGGCCGTTCGCGGTTTTCTCCTCGCGTATCTCGGCAAGAAAGAATATCGACTTCAGCGATCGGCCGTAACCGGCCCCATAGTACAGGTTCTGACCGCGGAACTTGTTGTTGATTTTACTGATGTCGAAGGGATCGAAGCTGGAACCGTCCATGGGCAGCGGTGCCAGATCCTCGCCGGCGATCTCCTCCCAGTAGTTTTCCTTGGCATCGATCCAGTCGAGCAGGACCTTCGAGTCCGGTTCGTCCCAAGGCTCGAGCCCCTGTTCCCACTTGTAGAGATTGCGCAGTTTGAGGACCAGGGTGCAGAGCGAATAGATCCCGTTATCCCGGGCGTCGGAGATATCGCAGTTATGCCGGATGGTCTGCTGGAGATCCATATAATCCACCTCCGATTACTTGAAGGGATGAGAATCGCCATGCTGGAAGCGATCCCGCCCCGGCTTCAATCAATAAAATGGTCGGCTGAGCACGGTGCGGCAGGTCTAGCTGCCGATAATAAACATCAGACCCAGCAGGAGCGAAACGAAAATAGCCATCAGAGCAAGGCCCGTGGCGCCGGTCTCGAAAGCCCGGTAGAGGGCGGCCTTCCTGCGCTGCCGCTCCTCCCGGTCGAGGCTCAGCCGCCAGATCGGGTTCAGGCTCAGCCAGGCCAGATGGGCCGGGCCTTGCCGGGCGAATCCGGCGAGGCCGCCGGCCAGGCCCTTGATGAAAACCCGTTCGCCGCCCCGATTGATGCCGTTGAAGAGTTTATCGGCCAGCAAATAAAACAACCTCCCCCCCTTGCGGTAAAACCAGTCCGTGTCAAGGTTGATCGCCCTGATCTCGGCCGGATAGATCCCGGCGAGGAGCAGCAGGGTGAAGGCCAGGGCCGAAAACATCAGGAGCTGCATCTGGCTGAGGACATGGGGAAAGGTGTAGGGGACGAAGTCGACCGGATAGGGCAGAATGGCGTAGAGAAACTTCGGGTAAACCCCGAGGAAGATACAGAAAAAGGCGGCCAGTCCCATGGCGATCAGCATGTTGAGCGGCGCTTCCTTGACCCGGTGGCCGGCGTCATGGGCGAAGAAGGCGAAAAAAGGGATCTTGATCCCGGAATGGTGGAACACCCCGGCCGAGGCGAAAAGCAGGGTCAGCCAGACTATGGCCAGGTGCCCGTGGGCGGCGGCGTCCAGGACCATCGATTTACTGACGAAGCCGCTGGTCAGGGGAAAGGCGGAGATCGAGGCCGCCCCGATCACGCAGAACAGGGCGGTCCAGGGCATCGACTTGTACAGGCCCCCCAGGTCGGTGGCGTTTATCTTGCCGGTGCGGAAGATCACCGCCCCCATCGACATGAAGAGCAGGGATTTATAGAGGATATGGGCAAAGGCGTGGGCGGCGGTGCCGTTGATCGAGAGTTCCGTGCCGATGCCGATGCCGACCATCATGAAACCGACCTGGTTGATCAGGCTGTAGGAGAGCACCCGGCGCAGGTCGTTCTCGATCACCGCGTAGAAAATGGGAAAGGCGGTCATCACCGCACCGATCCAGATCAGCGCTTCGGTGCCGGGATAGGTTCGGGCCAGGGCGTAGACCGCGGTCTTGGTGGTAAAGGCGCTTAGCAGCACGGCCCCGCCGATCGTGGCTTCGGGATAGGCGTCGGTCAGCCAGGTATGGAGCAGGGGCCAGGCGGCGTTGATCCCCATGCCCAGGAAGATAAGGTAGGTGGCCGGGGTGGAGAGCCCGATATGGCCCAGGGCGATGGACTGCTGTTCGTTGACATACATGACGACCCCGGCCAGCAGGACCAGGCCGCCGCAGACATGAACCAGCAGATAGCGGAAGCCGGCAGCCTGGGATGCCCTGGTCCGGCGGGCCCAGATCATGGGCAGGGCGGAGACCGTCAGCATTTCCCAGAATACGAAGAAGGAAAAGAGGTCGCCGGCGAAAACCACCCCCAGGGCGCTGCCCGCGTAGAGCAGGCCGCTGACCTTTTCCAGGTCACTTTTGACGTTCAGGGTGTAGATGATGCCGATCAGCGAAATAAGGTGATAGATATAGGCGAAAATCAGGGAAAGGCGGTCCGCCTTGAAAGGGACCAGGTCGAAGCCGAGAAAATCGAGCCGCAGGCTGCTTTCGGGGGGGAGGTTGATCAGCATGAAAAAACTGAGTATCGGCAGCATCAGCAGATAGGCGGATTTGAGCCGGGCCGGCAGAAGCGGCACCAGCAGGGCGCCGAGAATATAGATGAGGGCCGGCGGCAGGACCAGATCAGTCATAGTAGCCCTCGTCGCGTTTCATCAGGGGGCGCAGAATGTATTTGGCGGCCAGGACCAGCAGGACGCAGGCCACAAAACCGAAAATCGCGTAAAAGCCCGGCCACTCCTCCCATGGGAAATAGGGATGTTTATCGACCAGCGGCTCCAGGGCGAGGAGGAGCAGCAGGGTGGCGAAAAGAGCGTAGAGGACCAGCCGGATATTTTTCGGATTGTCGAAAAGATGTTTTTTTTGATCAGCCATGGAAAACCTTTGGAAGCCGGGATCAGCTCCGGATGAAAATAATCGCCAGATAGATAAGACTTACGGCAAAAATAATATAAAAAGCCGGCCGGTAGCCCGACACGGGGTCATGACCAAGTTCCATTTTCTCTTCTTTCTCTTCCATATCGATTCTCCTCAGCCGCCGATAAAACCCCGGGCCGCCAGGCGGGCCAGGTTCGCGAAGGGTTGCGGGTAGAAAAACAGGATGATGGTCGCCAGGGCGGTCAGCACCAGGGGCGCCACGCACCAGAGCGGCGCTTCCCGCACCTCGTCGCCGAACCTCGCCTCTGCCGGGGTGCAGAAAAAGGCGCGATAGACGATGGGCAGGAAATAGGCGGCGTTGAGCAGGGAGCTGCCGAGGAGGACGGCGAGCATGGCCGGTTGTTCGGCTTCCAGGGTGCCGAGAACCAGAAACCATTTGCTGATGAAGCCGCCGGTGGGCGGCAGGCCGATCACCGACAGGGAGCCGATCAGAAAGGCGAACATGGTCACCGGCATCCTCCGGCCGATGCCGACCATCTCGCTGATGTATTTTTTGCCGGTGGCGACGAAAATCGCCCCGGCGCACATGAAGAGGGTGATCTTGCCGAAGGCGTGCATGGCGATATGGAGCATGCCGCCGGTCAGCCCTTTCGGGGAGAGGAGGGCCGCACCCATGACGATGTAGGAGAGCTGGCCGATGGTCGAGAAGGCGAGCCGCCTTTTCAGGCCGTCCTGGGAAAGGGCGATCAGCGAGGCGGCGAGCATGGTGATTGCCGCGAGGATCAGGACGATATCGTTCAGGTCCAGGTCGGCGAGCAGTTCGACACCGAACACCCCGGTGACGATCCGGAAGATCGAGAAGGCCCCGACCTTGACCACCGCCACGGCATGGAGCAGGGCGCTGACCGGAGTGGGGGCAACCATCGCCGCCGGCAGCCAGCCGTGCAGGGGCATGATCCCCGCCTTGGCGAAGCCGAAGACTAACATCAAAAGCAGGACGAGGAGCAGTTCCCGGGAGGCGCCGGACCCGGCCAGAAAGCCCGCCCCGCTGAATTCCAGGGTGCCGGCCAGGTTGTAGCAGATCAGCATGGCCGGCAGGACCAGGCCAATGGAGGTGCCGAGGATATAGGTCAGATACTTGCGCCCGGAAATCCGAGCCTCCCCGTCCTGATGATGGGTGACCAGGGGATAGGTGGCCAGGGAGAGCATTTCGTAGAACAGATAGAGGGTGAAGAGATTGGCGGAAAAGGCCACCCCGATCGTCGCCGACAGGGCCACCGCGAAAAAGGCGAAATAGCGGGTCTGGGCGTGCTCGGCGAGGGTCCGCATATAGCCGATCGAGTAGGCCGAGGTGACCAGCCAGAGGGAGGAGGCGACCAGGGCGAAAAGCATTCCGAGACTGTCGACCCGGAAGGCGATGGCCAAGCCGGGCAGCACCTCGACCAGGGAATACTCGATAACCTTGCCGTCGAGAACGGCCCCGAGCATGGAGAGCACCAGGCCGAACTTGAGCAGCCCGGCCGCAAAGGTCACCCCCTCGCGGAGGTTCGGTTTTTTCCCGGCCAGGACGATCAGCGGCACCGCGGCCAGGGAGACCACGGCAGCCAGGAGGGGTTTTATGGAGGTTATTGTTTCGAGCATTTTTTCACTATTCAGAAGCCAGAATTCAGGAGCCAGGAGCCGGGAATCAGGAGCTTCGGGCCAGAATTGAACTTCTATACGCTTCGAGCAATTTGCTTATTTCAGTCAATTGGTCATGGAGTTTTGTTGTTTCAGCATAATCAAGATCTTCGGCGAGAATCAGGTAATAGCGAACTTCCTCAAGTGATCCTTGGGAAATGCTCAAAAAATGTGCCTTCTCAGGAGTCGATCTTTTAGTGAAGCCTTCAGCTATGTTGGCGGCAATTGAAACACTTGCCCTCCTGATCTGCGAGACCAGCCCGTAAAGTTCATGCGCGGGAAAAGTCGCGGTTATTTTGTATATGGCGAGGACCAGTCGATGGGCCCGCTGCCAGACAATCAAATCCTTGAATGTTTTCGCCGGCTCTCTCGTCATCGATTCATCTCAACCGGCTGACTCATGTTATCTTGATGATACACCATTTTTAGTGGCTCTATATGAAAGTGAAACTCCTCCCGCAGAGCGGGAGGCCTCATGATATGCCCCCCTGAGGGG
>JARGFN010000138.1 GCA_029210665.1 Desulfobulbales bacterium | reverse complement strand
AATGAAATTACAAGCTGATAAGTGAAATTTACCACGAAGCCGTCACGGATTCAGGAAAACGATAAAGGACGCATTGTACCAGCAGTGCAGGATTATGCCGGGCAGAATGCTGCCGTATCTGTCCCTGAAAAAGCCGAAGATCAGGGAAGGGAAGAAGATTGCGGCGCCAAGCGCAAACGGTTGAGATAATAAATGAAATGCAGCAAAAATTAAGCTCGCGCCGAGATTTGCAATTGAAATTCCCGCTCGGCTTTTAACTCCAATCCCTGTCCTTGCCAGCATTCCCTGGAGACCCATCCGAAAGACGATTTCTTCTAGAACCGGATAGGCCAGTAAAAGCAGGAGGATCTGGCTCATGGTTCCCGGTGAGGCGCCGAACTTGAAAGTCTCCAGATCGAAGCGGTGGACAATCAGCCTGAAAACAGGGGCGGCGAGGATGGCCAGCCCGAACCGGTAGTCGCGGAAAATGCTTTTTATGCCTGGATGATCCATTGTCACGGCCCGCATTATAACCTCTGACGGACACCGATCGCCATCCTTAAAATTCTTCGATCGGGCGCCTTTTTGTTTCATTTTTATTACAGTCGCCTCTGCAAGCCTAATTATCCGGAATAATTTAATTTTATCCAAATGATGGCCGCCAGCCCTTTCATGATCTTTACACCTATGGCCAAGGCGTTCAATCCCTTACCAACATCTAATATCACTAATTCAACCAGTTATCTCCATGGCAAGTAAATTGCTATCTTTAATCTTTGCGAGAAAAGTGGATTCTTTTGGCGGGATTGATCGCTTCGCGTGACCGGCAATCAGGGATCGCAGATCTAAAGGCGGGAGATAGTCATGAAGAACAGGAAATGGAAGTGGAACGAAGTTGTCGGTACGCTGCTGTTTATTCTGGCCTTGCCTGGAATGGGATCGGCGGCGGTGCAGACCAAAATCTACCAGTGTGCCAACTACAAGGCCGGCACCGGCGATCACGATACCTGCGAGAACTGGGTCACCGGTAACCTTAACGAGCAGAAGGCCTTTTATTTCGAGGGGGACAGCGTTGCCTACCGGCTCCATATCGTGGGCCTGTCCCCGGGGGAAAGCTATACGGCGACGATCGAATGGGACGGCACCGAGGGCGCTAAAAACGCGCTCGACTACCTCACCACGGTGAATCGGACGGTCGCGAACGCGGATCCCTGTCAAGATCTGGCCATGGCCGGATGCGACAAGGATTGGCCTGACGACACCTATCCGATCCCTGTAGATCCGGATGTCGAAAATGGTCGGGACCGGACCGCGGGGACGGCAGACGATATCGACCAGGAAACCCCGCATTCCTTTCGGATCTGGAACGGCGATATTACGGGAGTCGGCTCATACGTTTATGATCCGGCTGGTTTCGATTATCTTTCTACCACCAAGATAAGTGTACCGATAACTTTTACCGCCACCGCTTCGCAAGTAGTGCTGGCCTGGGGCGGGCATATTTCGACCCGGATGGATTGGGGAGAGGCCTATTCGGCCATTAACATCTCAGGCTCTCCATACCATATGCGGCTTTTGACCGTGGTCGACGATGTCACTGACGATATAGTCGCCAGCGGCAACCGCGACCTGCAGCTGTCCGCTTCGGCGGTCTTTTTCCCGATCTCCCTGACCATCGAGAAAAGCACCGACCGGGATACCTCGGCATATTTCGATTTCACCACCAGCTTGCCCGCTCCCGACAACACCTTCCAGTTGCAGAGCTGCGTCCAGTCGAGCGAGAATTGCACCATAAGCCTGGAGGTTGGGGAGTCGACGGTATCGGTAACCGAGGTCGAACCCGGCGCGCTATGGGACTTAGAGAGCATTGTCTGCGACGATCTGAACACCGCCGAACCGAACGATCAGGGTTTCACCTCGATCGATTCCGGGTTGGGGGCCAGCCTTACCATGGCCGAAGGCGCCGTCGTCAAATGCACCTTTCATAATCTCTTCGTCGGAGAGCCCCTCCTGGTAGTGGAGAAGAAGGTTATCGAGGCTTCCGGATCATGCGGGACGGTTGATTTCGATAATGGTTCCACCGATGAGCTGCTGGAAATCGCTTCCGGCGACACCGTCAAGTACTGCTACCGGGTCAAGAATACCGGCGACGTCGCGGCTTACAATGTCACCTTGCGCGACGATGCCGGAGGTCTTGCCATCTCCTTCCCCGTGCCGCTCTCCGGCGGAGACATTGCCAACCTGGACAGCGGCGGCTCTTTGAACGATCTCGATATCGACAGCCAGAGCTTCGGCGAGGCGCTGGTAACGATCGGTGAGCCGACCGGAACGACGGTGACCAATACCGGTGAAGCCGATGCGGATAACGCCGATCCGGCCAGCGATACCGCCGAGGTCGAGGTGGTGGATCGGGCCGACTGCACCCTGACCGCCACCGTCACCGAGACCACCTGTCCCGGCGCAACCAATACGATTGATGTGGTGGCCGGAACCGGGGTGACCTGGTGCGCCGAGATCTGCTGGCCCTCTACCGCCAACTCCAGCCTGGAAATTGATGTCGATCTCCTGGACGGCGCCGGCAATCCGTTCGATCCGGAAGTCACGGCGGCAGCGGTCGTTATCGCGCCGGATAGTTGTGACACGGTCAGTTTCCCCGAGAGCCTTGGGGCCGAGTCGGTAGCGCGGATTCTCAAGGCAAGCGGTCAGGACGGCTTCGAGAACCCTGAAACCTGCCAGGCCGGTGTTGCCGCCGATGTTTACAACCCGGCTATCGACATTGAGAAGAGCGTAAGTCTTGATGATGTCTGCGGCAACGGCGACGACGCCGAATCCGCCGAAGTATACACCGGCACCGACGTTTATTACTGCTTCACGGTAACCAACAACGGCGATGAAAATCTTACCAACATCGAGTTCGACGATGCGACCCTCGCCCTCGCCGATGTTCCGGTGCCCGATCTTGCCGCCGGCAATAGCTGGACCGGTACCGCGTACGGACCTTATGCCCGGAATTCCGAGGTAAGCAACACCGCCCATGTCGAGGGCGAAGGGGCCCTGACCGGTACCCCGGTAAGCGATAACGACACCGCCATCGTCACCGTGGTCTATGCCGACGTGATCGTCGAGAAGAGCGGCACCGAGCAGCTCGATGTCGAGCTGGGCGAGTCGTACATCCAGTATACGATCCGGGTCTGGAACAACGGCACCACCACGGCGGTTGACGTTAAGCTGACCGACGTCCTGCCCGTCCAGTTCGTCTATGCCGGCAACGATTCGGGTTGCGGCTACGACGGAATCGAGCATGATCTGAGCTGCGATCTCGGCGATATCGTTACCGGGGTCGCCAATGGGGTCACCATCAACGTATACGGCACCCTGGCTCCGGACAGCGGTTACGCCTCTTTCGACAACTCCGCCTGCGCCTATCCCGACAACGTCGAGACTCCGGATGTCGACCTGGCCGACAACTGTGACGATACCACCACCCGGATCAGCACCGGAGCCACCCGAACCATCGGCTGGTGGGGCAACCACCCCGATATGATGAAAGAATGCCTCGCGGCCAATGAAGACTTGATCGATGATCTGGGCTTCGTCATGCTGACTACGGTCGAGGATGCGATCGGCATTATCAAGACCAACATCGCCCACGACCTTTGCAGGGACAAGCGCGACGAGCTGACCAAGGCCCGCCTGCAGGCCGGGCGTCAACTCCTGGCCGCGGTCTGCAACGTCACCTATCTCGGCACTTCCGCGCCTGAATGGATGGAAGACGCCCGGACCGTTATGGAAGGCGACGATATCGAGGCTATTTTGGAATTAGGCCGTCTTGCCGATGAATTCAACAACAGCGGCGATGAAGAGCCGCTGCCGGAAGGGATAGAGCCCCTGCCGGCCGATCCCCACTTTGCCTGGACCGACCCCGCCAGCCCCGAAGTCTGCGCCGGCAAGGCCCGTGGCAAGAGGGATGAGGTTTCCGGCTCAGGCGGCTGCGCGATCGGTAACGGCAAACAGAGCGACCCGGTTCTGCCGGCCCTGTTAATCTTCTCCCTGTTCGTCCTGTTGGCCCGTTTCGGGAAAGGGACCGGCAGGGAAGAATAACCTCGAAAAAATCAATACCGCGGTCAACAGAGAAAAGGCGGCCCGCCACCGGGGGGCCGCCTTTTGCTTTTGTCTCGGCTTCCTGATCGTTCTTATATTTCTATGCCGTATTTTTCAATCAGCCGGTATACCGTGACCCTTGAGGTCCCGAGTTCCCGGGCGGCGGCGGCCACCTGGTTGCCGGCTCTCCGCAGGGCTTGAATCGTCGCGATTCTTTCCGCCTCTTCCCGGGCACCCTTGAGGGTGTTGGCCATTCGTCTGTACTCGCGCCTTTCCAGGCCCAGGTCGGCGGGTTTGATGGTGGTCTCCTCGGCCATTACCGCGGCTCTTTGAATGCGGTTGATCAGTTCCCGGACGTTTCCGGGCCAGCTGTAATTGCGCATGAGCTGCCTGGTCTGGATACCGTACCTCAGGCCGGAGTTGGCATTTTTCCCGGCATGGACGGCAAGGAAATGATCGGCCAGAAGATCGATATCCTCGCCGCGTTCACGAAGCGGCGGCAGGATCAGCTCCAGGATGTTAAGCCGATAGAACAGATCTTCCCGGAAACCGCCTTCGGCGACGGCCCTTTCCAGATCAATATGGGTGGCGGCGACGATCCTCACATCGATTTCTATGTCCTCGGTGCCGCCCACTCGGCGAATTTTTTCTTCCTCCAGGACCCGCAGAAGGATTACCTGCAGTTCCAAGGGGAGGTCGCCGATTTCGTCCAGGAAAATCGTGCCGCCGTCTGCGATCTCGAAAAGCCCTTTTTTCAGGTTGCAGGCATCGGTAAAGGCGCCTTTTTCATGACCGAACAGTTCGCTCTGGATAAGGGTCGAGGGCAGGGCTGCGCAGTTTATCGCCTTGAAGGGCCTATCTGCCCGGGGGGATTGCCCGTGTAAGGCCATGGCGACCAGTTCCTTGCCGGTGCCGCTCTCGCCTCCGATCAATACCGGGGCGTTTACCAAGGCGATTTTGTCGAGTTTCGCTTTGAGGAATTTCATTCCCCGGCTATCGCCGATAATCGCATCGCCGGAAGCCCGCCCGGGCCGCTTTGTTCTTGAAGGGCAGCCCCGTTTAGATTCAGTCATGCCGTGGCTGCGGTTGGAGGTATTCAAGGTTGCTCCCCGGAGCGGAAAACATTGCGGGATAGGGTGATTTGTCGTTTAACGAAATCATCTCTCGGCACCTTCCCTTATTCGCGAAAATGCATCTTTTGACTTTGAAGGCATCGGTCATTAATGCCGGTTGTTAGGCGGCGTCAATAAGTCAAATGACTTCTAAAGCCATAGGGATCCGGCCCAATCCTCCCCCACTTAAGTCTATGGCGCTTTTCTGTTTATTGTCAAATTGTTCCGGGAAGGTTAAAGGGCAGCTTGCCGAAAAAACCGCACCCAATGGCCTAGGGCATGGGACTCTCGCACCTTGGTCAACGCATCATAATAGGCGCCTCTGTGCTTTTCGAAATAAGCGAAAAAGTTACAAAGAAGGTTTTGGCAAGCAGACCATGGCTGACAAGGCAGTAGGTGATGGGCAGCCGGCCGGAAAAACAACTTTTCGACGGAGAAGAGGGCTGGGATCGGTGGTGGCCGATCAAAAAAGACCGCGGGATCCGGTGAGTACCGGTCCCGCGGTTTTTGATCGATATTGAAAGCTTTGCGGTTAATGCTTGAAGGAGCGCTGGCCGGTGAACTTCATGGCAACTTTAGGATCGGCCTCGTTGCAGGCTTCAATGGTTTCGTAATCGCGCATCGAACCGCCGGCCTGGAGGATCGCCGAGACGCCCTGCCTGATCCCGACATCGGCCCCGTCCCGGTAGGGGAAGAAGGCGTCGGAAATCATCACCGAACCGGGCAGGCCGGCCCGGTCCTTTCTGGTCTGCTCGTCGATGGCCTCCCGGTCGCCCTGGTCGCGTTTGCCCTGCTCGATCTCAAGGGTCAAATCGGCGTAGGGAATGCCGTAGGTGTCGAAACAGAGGATATCGGCGTACTTGATGTAGGTCTTGTGGACCGCGATCTCCGCCACTCCGACCCGGTCCTGCTCGCCGGTGCCGATCCCGACCGTGCAACCGTCCTTGACGTAGATCACCGAGTTCGAGGTCACGCCGTGCTCGACCGCCCAGCCGAAGAGCATGTCGTCGATCTCGCGCTGATCGGGCTCCCTTTCGCAGCGGTACTCTCGATCCTTATAGGTGGTGACCGCCGGTTTCAGGTCGGCGGCGGAACGGATCGAGTTAACCGCCGACTGCTGGACGATGATGCCGCCGTCGATCAAACTCTTGAAATCGACGTATCGAAACTTTTCGAAAACGGCGAGCTGATCGATCCGACCGATCCTGATCACCCGGAGATTCTTCCGGGCGGCGAGGATCTCCAGGGTGCCGGGCTCGAACTCGGGGGCGCAG
>JARGFN010000137.1 GCA_029210665.1 Desulfobulbales bacterium | reverse complement strand
CCAAGCCGGAGCCCAAGCCGGAGCCCAAGCCGGAGCCCAAGCCGGAGCCCAAGCCGGAGTCGAAACCGCAGCCAAAAGCCGCTGTCAGTTCGGCGCCCGCGAAACCTGAAACCAAACCGGAACCGGTGAAGGCCAAGGTCGCGGTGGCGCCCGCCCCCAAACCGGAACCGATAGTGCCCCCCCCCGTAGCGAAACCGAAACCGAAACCGAAACCGGCGGTGACCAAACCCGCGCCGCCGCCCGCAACCAGGCCGGAACCGGCAGCCGCAAAGCCGGCGCCGCCGCAAAAGCATACGCCGCAGACCTTTGTCAGCAGCATTAAAGGGCTGGCCGGCGATGCGGCGACAACCGAAAATAACGTCTACACCTTCGAGCTGCCCAGCCTGGGGGAAACGACCACTCTGGCTTTCTGGGCGACCGGCAGGAATTCCCTGGATTCTTACGGCAAGGTCTGGCTGATCACTCCGGAAGGCCACCGGGTCATCGTCGGAATCTGGAAGGAAAGCTATCTCGACAAACCGTCCACCGAGGTTTTCTCATATTACAACCTGAAACCGATCGCCGAGAATATCTCACGAAAGGTCACCACTCCAGGCACATATAAGGTTGAATTCGATTGGACCAACGGCAAGGACCCGTTAGTTATCTACCGGGTGGAAATAACCTCCTGAACAGTAATTCCAGTTACCCCAAAAAAGGCCGGCGGATTTCATTATCCGCCGGCCTTTTTTGGGGTCACCGTTCACCGGTATAGCCGCCAAAGCCCCACAATCGCCGGCCTGTAACCGTTCAGCAGTGCCGCAGGTTGCGGTAAGCGGGACGGCGAAACGTACTTTTGTACGTGAGCCGGGCCGATCGCCGCAAGATGTGGTGCAGCTGAACGGTTACTTTTTGGGGAAACAAATCAGCAGGAAGAGTAACCGCAGCTTACGCATTGGTTACAGCCGCCGCTGCGCCGCATCGATATTTTCCCGCAGGTCGGGCAGGAAGAATAGGTCGACGGCTCAAGATAAGGCTCCGGTTCATTGTCCACCTCGTTCTCACTACACCTGTCAAGCACCCGGGCCAGGGCGGCCGGTATCGAATAACAGCGCCCGAGGCCGCCGTTATGCCAGACCCCGTCCGAAGAAATATCCTCCAGGGTGCGGGCAACCTTGCCGACCAGGCGGTAATCGTGCTGCAGGGCCACGGAAATCACCCGGCCCAGGGCCTCGGCCAGGCCGTGCAGGGTCGAGCCCGATTTGGTGGTATTTAGGAAGATCTCCCGAACGTGGCCCTGGTCACCGCGGTTGGCCGTGACATAGAGCGGGGCCGGGCCGCGCCACTTGAAGGTGCTGCCGCTGCGTTCGTCCATATCGGTAAAATCGCGGCTCTTAACCCCCTTGCCGGTCTGATCGGAGAGCACCCCCTCCATCGAGGAATCCCTGAACATGGTAAGCCCTTTCAGGTTGCTCTTGCGGGCATAATCAAGAATCTCGCGAATATCGGCAACGGTGGTGGAAGCCGGCAGATTAATGGTCTTGGAAACGGCGGTATGGTTAAAAGACTGACAGGCCTCAAGGATTCTGATCTGCTGATAGGGATCTATCTCGTGGGCGGTCTGCCGTGCGACCCAGTCAAGTTTCTCGGCGCTGTACGAATAGAATTCCAGCGGCACCAGGGTGAAATCCTTCCACGATTCATCGATATCCTTGACCTTGCGGGTCTGAATCATGCAAAAATATGGTTCAACCCCGGTACAGGCCACCCGCAGCAGCTGCGAGATCGAGCCGGTGGGCGCCTGTGAGGTAGTCACGGAGTTGTAAAGACCTCCAAGTTGACGCAGTGGCGAAAAGACATCTTCAATCTTTTTCAACCACCCTTTATGGTCGGCAAGCGCAACCTTTACGAAAGAGATCGCCTCGGTTTCGATTTTGTCGACATAGGATTTATTCCATTTCCGGGGCTTCAGCTCGCACCCCTTCTTTCTGCTTATCTCGCCGTAATCGAGACTGCCCTGCATCGAACCGAGCATCAGGGCGAGCTGGGTCAATTTGGCAAAAAGCGGCGCTTCATGCTCATCGGCGTATGATACGTCAAAATGGTTCATGGCATGATGCAGCCCGGTGAAACCAATCCCGATCGGCCGGAACTTCAGGGTGTTATCCTTAATTCTTTTCACGGGCGGAAAGCCGCCCATGTCAAGAATTTCATTGCCGGCTATGGCGGCCAGTCGGGCCGATTCGAAGACATTGAGCAGGTATTTGTCCTTATCCGTTTCGAGACATTTCGCCAGACTTACGGTAAGCAGGTTGCAGGCCGTGTCCTTGGTGGACAGGTATTCGCCGCATGGATTGGAAAAGACCGGGTTATACTTGGCCGGTACCGGCGTATTCGCCAAGCTCTTTTTGGTGAACAGCAGGCCGGGATCGCCCGATTTCCAGATATATTTGGCAATGGTCTGGAGCAGCTCCTCGTTATCCCAGAATTTTTCATCGGTAACATTCACCGAAACGTTACAGCCGGTATACTTGCCCGGATTGTCGCCCTTGAAGGTGACGAAATCGATGATGTCGGAAATATCCCAGTTGGCCTGGATCATCAGGGCACCGCGTCTTTTCCCCCCCTGACTGATCCGGGCGGAGAGATGTGAAAAACCCTTGGCAAAAGAGACCGGGCCGGATGCGGTCCCCTGACCGTTATCGACGATGGCGCCGCGGGGACGCAGATTGCTGACATCGATCCCGCCGCCGCCGGCATGTTGGAAGATTGCGACCAGGTCGCGTTCCATCTCAAAAATCGCCTCGGTCGAGTCCTCGACATCGCCAAGGGGGTAGCAGGAATAATAGCCTTTTCTTGAGGTATGCGGATTGCCGCCGTTCATCAGAAAGGGGGTGGCGGTAATAATCCGGCCACGGGAAAGGGCCTTGGCAACTTCCTGATTTTCAAACTGGCCGCTGACCCTGATCATCACCTGGGCAAAATCCTCTTCAACGGGTTTGCCGGTCTTGGGATCGCGGATCGCGTAACGGGCCTGGACAAGGTATTGTTCGAAACGCTCCCACTCTTCGAGAGCCTCGTCATACGAAATCGGAAGTTCCATAAATTACTCCTTGAAATTTTTATAAAAGATCTGGGGGGGGGACTGAGGGTTAAAGGTCACACAAAACAATATATGGTATAGCGAATAACATTAATGCACTATATACGGTGTACCCGTCAAGCGGAAAATCTGTTTGCCGGATGTTTTTCCGGATCCGACCGGGCGGCGGGAAGGGCCGCTTACGGCCGGGAGGCAGGGTAGGTCTTCACCCTCTCCGGTGATCGGTGCTGATCGGATCGATGATCGCGGGGAAGGCGGACAATAAAGGTGGCCCCGCTGCTCGGCTTGCTCCGGGCCACGATCTCGCCGTCGTGGCGGGCGACTATTTTTTTGCAGGTGGTCAGCCCCATGCCGGTTCCTTCATGGTTATCATCGCCGCGCAGCCGCACAAAGGGCTCAAAGATTCTTTGCAGATCGTCTTCACCGAACCCGATGCCGTTGTCGACCACGAATATCTCGCAGAAATCACCGACAATCCGGCTGCTGATCGATACCGCCGGCGTCACGTTCTTGCGATGATATTTTATCGCATTGGAAATCAGATTCTGGAAAAGCTGCCGGATCTGGACCGCATCACCTGTTACATCATAAAGTGCATCGATCTCGATCCGCGCGCCGGTGCGGTTGATGATCTCTTCCAGATCCGCCACCACATCGCGCACCAATTCGTTCATATCCAGAACCTCGAATCTGGCCGTCGCGGTCACCACTCTGGACATCTGGAGAAGCGCGCCGACCAGGCGCTGCAACTTGCCGGTTCCCTTCTTGATTCTGTCCAGATAATTCCTGCCGCGTTCATCCAGGGAAGAACCGTACCGGGCCAAGAGCCTTTCGGCAAATGAAGCGATCAACATCAAGGGCTCCTGCAGATCATGCGAAACGACATGGGCGAAATGTTCCAGTTCGGTGTTGGAACGCTTGAGGGAGGCGGTAACCTCGATCAACTCCTTTTCGACATGACGTCGCTCAGCAATTTCCCTTTTCAACTTTTCGTTGGCTTCAAGAAGTTCCGCGGTCCGTGCGTCAACCAGATCTTCAAGCCAGTCCCGATATTTTTCGAGTTCGCGCTCGGTTCTTTTCCGGTCGGTGATGTCCTGGAAAACAACAATGGCGCCGCCGTTGCCTTCCCGGCGGCTGCCAAGGGCCGAACCGGCCATCAACAGGACCTTGACGCTGCCGGCCAACGAGCCCTTCGCGGCCAACAGGGAAGTTGAAATCTCCATATTCGAAAAAGAACCGCCGGTGGCCAGAATTTCCTCCAGGGGACAGACGTCACAGATATTGCGGCCGATCAGCTCGCAGCAATTCAAGCCGATCGCCTCGGCCCCGGAGATCCCGAAAAAATTTTCAAAGGAGGGGTTAACGTTGATGAGATTTAGTTCGGGATCGACCACGAAGGCGGGCTCGCTCATCAGATGGAAAACGGCGGCGTAGCGCTTTTTCTCCCGGAGAATGTGGAGTTTCGCTTCCTGCTGGCGGCGGCGAAAAGCGGTCTTGACCGCCCGCACCCACTCCTGGACAAAGCCGGCGGCCAACCCGCTGAAAAAATCGTCCAAGCCGACAAAACTCGACCGGAACCGGGTGGATTCCGGTTGCCGCCGATAAAGCCGGTCCAGAAGGTTCGACTTAACGCTGGTGTAATGGCTGAAAAAATCCTGCAGGCCAACCCCTCTGCCGCGAAACTTTTCGGCCAGGGCAAAACCGGCAAGCTGCCCGTGCCAGGCGCACTTCCGGGTGGCCCGCGCCTGATCTTTTTCGCCACTTTCAAGCGCGCGCAAGGCATCTTCCAGGGAAAACCCGAGAACCGCTTCGATAATTTGGCGATCGATTGCGTTATTCCCAGTCCCCGCTTGGTCCGTCTGCGCGGAGGCCTCGCCGGGAACCTGGGCCAACTGCTGCTCGGCAACCTCTCTCAATTCCCTGTGGAATCGCGCCTCAACCATATTTTTTTCTCAGCCTTTCCTTGAGGACAAGCCGCAAGGGGGTTTGCTCGACCCCCAACCCTTCCCGAAAACTGTTAACCAGATAACGGTAATAGGAAAAATGGACCCCCTTGGGATAATTGACGAAGACGACAAAGGTGGGCGGCTTGGTGGAAACTTGGGTGGCGTAATAAAATTTCAAGCGGTGGCCGCGGTGCAGCGCCGGAGTATGGTTCTCAACGGCTTTCCGCAGGACGCGATTTATCCGGTTGGTGGTGAACTGCAGGGAAAACTGGCGGTAGACCTCATCGATTACCGGAAAAAGCTTACCGGTCCCCGCCCCGGTCAGGGCGGAGATCGGCATGGTCGGGGCATAGCCGATAAAATTGGTGGCCATTGCCACTCCATCCATTATCCACTGCTGTTTTTTCTTATCGCCCTTGACCAGATCCCATTTGTTGATCAAAATCAGACAGGCGCGCCCTCGTTCGATGGCGTAGCCGATAATTTTGGTATCCTGCTCGGTTATCCCCTCGCCGGCATCGACCAGAAAAAGAGCCACATCGCAGCGTTCCAGAGAGCTGATCGCCCGCATCACGCTGAATTTTTCGAGGTTCTCCTGGATTTTGCCGCGCCTTCTGAGACCGGCGGTATCGATCAGCAGATAGGAGCGCCCATCTTTCTCCAGCAGGGAATCGACCGAATCCCTGGTGGTGCCGGGGACATCCGACACAATCATTCTGGTCTCGCCCAGGAGTTTGTTGACCAGGGACGATTTGCCGACATTCGGCCTGCCGATGCAGGCTACCGCCACCGTCCCCTCCGGAAGATCAACCGCTTCCTCGGGGAAAACCAGGTGCTCGACCAGGGTATCCATGAAGGTATTAAGCCCGTACCCGTGGGCGGCGGAAATCGGCCAGAGCGTCTCAAGGCCCAATTCATAAAATTGCCCGACCAGCTGGTCCTCCATCTGGTGACTGTCGATCTTGTTGATCAGGAAGAACACGGGCTTGCCGGACTTGCGAAGGATATCGGCAACCCGGTAATCCTCGCCGGCCACCCCCTCCCGGCCGTCGAGCAGACAAAGAATCACGTCGGCCTCTTTGATCGCCTGCCAGGTCTGCTCCTGGATGCCGCCGACAATCCTGGCCCGGTCATCGACCCCCGCCTCCTTGGGAAAAGCCTTGCCGCCCTCGCCCTTCTGGGCAGGCAGGGGCTCAATACCACCGGTATCGATCAGAACGAAAGTCCGCTCCTGCCACTGGACCTTGGCATAATGCCGATCCCTGGTCACCCCGGGAGTCGAATCGACTATCGCGTTTCTCTTTCTGGTCAGCCGGTTGAACAGCGACGATTTTCCGACATTCGGACGTCCGACCAAAGCCACCAAAGGCAATCTTTCCGTTTTCATCAATATTTATCCTAAACTCTTCGAGGGGAAAACTGCAACTTATACCGCAAGGGCATAAGTTTCGT
>JARGFN010000136.1 GCA_029210665.1 Desulfobulbales bacterium | reverse complement strand
GGCGGCACGTCCGGATCTCGGGCGCGCCGCCTTTTTTATAGCTGAGTTGAGCAGCCCTTCTGCTTTTATGCCCTTTAGGGTGCAAACGAAACTTATGCCCCGTGGATATATGAGGTTGTTCAATCGGCAACATTCAGCCGAGCGCCGATTTAAACATCAGCAAACCCATCAGGATCAGTCCGACCAGCACCAGCTTGATATATCCTTCGGTTTTGAACCGGCCGTACAACAGCGATCCCGCCCAGACCCCGGCCAGCACGCCGGGCAGGGTCGCGGCCGATAAACCGACGACTTCCGCGGTAGTAAGGCCGCTTACGGCATGGGCGGCGGCGGTGGCCACTCCGCCAAGGAAAAAGAAGCTCGACAGGGTGGACTTGATCTCATCCTTCTTCCAGCCGGTCAGGGTGGCATAGATGATGGTCGGCGGCCCGCCGGCGCTGAAGGCGGCGCTGATCGCCCCGGTGGCAAATCCCGCCGCCCAGCCCCAAACCTTGCCGACCGCTCTCGGTCCGGGTACCAGAAACAACCGATAAAGGGCGTAAGCGATCAGCATCGCGCCCAGGGAAAACTTGAATATCGGCTCGTTGACTCTGACCAGAAATAAGGTCCCGACCAGAATGCCGGGCAGGCAGCCAAACAGCAAGGGCCTGATCTTGCGCCATTCGAGGTGGGCCCTTAACTGCAGGGAGAGAAAAGCGGTGATCGCCAGACCGCTCAACATGCAGAGCGGCACCGCCGTTTTGATATCAATGAACAGGACCAGCAGCGGTATGGAAACCAGGGCAAAACCGAAGCCGGTCAGGCCTTGGGTGAAGGCGCCGCAGAAGAAAATAACCAGAATCGGCAGATAATATTCCATCTTGATGGGTTCCTGAATCCGTGACGGCTTAGCGGGGGGTTTTGCTTTCTCCGTTTGTTGTTACGTAAAATAATGGTCTTTTCACTGAGTCGCCTCGATTCACCCCGCCGCCCTGCGGGGCGCCCGATAACGGATTCAGGGGATTGTCAGCGCACCATTTCGGCGATCTGGAAGGCCAGTTCCAGACTCTGCTCGGCGTTCAGGCGCGGATCGCAGTTGGTCAGATAGTTTTTGACCAGCTGATCGTCCTTGATATCGCGGCCGCCGCCGGTGCACTCGGTGACGTTTTCGCCGGTAAGCTCGAAATGAACCCCGCCCGGCACCGTGCCGACATCCCAGTGGATCTGGAAAAAGGCCTGGATTTCCTTAAGGATGTTGTCGAAATTCCTGGTCTTGTAACCGCTGGCGGTGGTGTAGGTATTGCCGTGCATCGGGTCGCAGCTCCAGACCAGCTTGAAGCCCTCTTTCTTCATCTCCCGGCAGAGTCCGGGCAGGTGATTCTCGATCTTATCGGCCCCGAAGCGGGTGATCAGGGTAAGCCGGCCCGCCTCGTTTTCAGGATTGAGCATGTTGATGATCTTCTTCAGTTCGTCGATATCGTGTTTGGGGCCGACCTTCATGCCGATCGGGTTTTTGACCCCGCGCAGAAATTCGATATGGGCGCCGTCCGGCTGGCGGGTCCGGTCGCCGATCCACAGCATATGCCCGCTGCAATCGTACCAGTCCCCGCCGGAGGTCGAATCCTCCCGGGTCAGGGCTTCCTCGTAGCCGAGCAGCAGTGCCTCGTGCGAGGTAAAAAAGGCGGCCTGCTTGATCTGGGGGATCTCCGTATCGATGCCGATCAGCGCCATGAACTTCAGGGCCTGGTCGATATTCCCGGCCAGTTTTTCATAGGACTGGCCCTGGGGCGATTTTTTGACAAACTCGTTATTCCAGGCGTGGACCCGATCCAGGGAGGCGAAGCCGCCCCGGGTAAAAGCCCGGACGATATTCATCGTCGAACAGGCCCGGAAGTAGCCCTCCAGCATCCGCTTGGGATCGGGCCGCCGCGCCTCCGGGCTGGACTCGATCCTGTTGACCATATCACCCCGGTAGCTGGGCATCTCCACGCCGTTAACCATCTCGGTATCGGAGGAGCGGGGCTTGGCGTACTGACCGGCGATCCTCCCGACCTTGACCACCGGTTTGCCGCCGCCGTAGCTGATGATCACCGCCATCTGCAGAATAACCTTCAGCATCTCGCGAATGGTGGGGGCATTGCACATGGCGAACTCTTCGGCACAGTCACCGCCCTGAAGGAGAAACGCCTCCCCTTCGGCGACCATCGCCAGCTGTTTTTTCAAGGTGCGGATCTCGCCGGCAAAGACCAGGGGCGGCAGGGAGGAGATCTCCGCCAGAACCCTCCGGTACTCATTGGGATCGGGCCAATTGGGCTGCTGCAGGGCCGTAAAGTTTTGCCAGCTTGATTTGTTCCAGTTCGAGTCGCTCATTTTCCTAAAACTCCAATCAATCCTTAATTACCCGCTTAACATCCATATTCGTAGATTCTATTGATTTTATAAACCAAATTCTGCTGAATTCGCAAAAAGTCTACTCCCCGGCATTCCAAAATCCATAGCGGTTACAGACAGCGCTAATGACCGGTCATGTAACCATCTGCAATTTGCGAGATGGTATCGCAAAAATAATTGATAAGTTCGTAAAAAATCAAAAATCGGGATGGCTAAGCATTTATACCCCTCGCGGGAGCTGGCGATTTATGCCCTTGAGGGTGCTTTTTGCGACTTCATCACCCTTCCGGGGCATTCGGCAAGACACAGGGGTCCCCGGCACAGCAGACCTCAAGGTCAAAGGCGTTTAAAATCCGCAACTCCCTCTCCCGCCGATCACCTTCCGGGCCGGGGACCAACGGCGCTTCAGCCAGGGCAAGCAGCCGGGAGCGGTTCGGAATCCCATCCAGGCCCAGGCCGCTTACCTTGCCGGTCCGGGTCTCGAGAATCTCGGCCTCCTCGCCGTTGGTGACCACGGTAACCGGAATAATATAGCCGGGCGCGAAGAGCCGGGCCGCGGCCAGGGCCGGTCTCTCCCGGGTAACCAGCGAACCGGGACCGTACCTGATCAGCATCAGGCGCCGGGCCTCGATTGCAACCACGATGTCGATCCGTGATACGACGAACCGGCCGCTGAACATGGTCTCGATCTTGCCGCCGACCTCAAGATCGGTTTTCGAGTAGCCCTTTGCCTCGACCAGAAAGCGGCTGAGCTTCTGGCGGTACCTTTCGTCATCGGTATCGACAATTTTCTTACCGGTTACAAAATCGGTAAGGGCGCCGTGGATCATATGGTGCGATTTGATATCGGCCATGGCCTTACTGAACCGCAAAACCCAAAAGGGAGCCGCCCGGCAGCCCCCTTAACTTACGGTTTTGCCGAGGGTTATCCTAGAGGTTCAGCCAGGACTCGGAAAAGACGATCTGGCCGGAGAGGACCTTGTAGGTCTTGTAATGCTCCAGGGAGCGCTGGTCGAGGCTGCTCGGATCGGGATCGTTGCCGTCCATCATCCCGTGGACCATATCGACCAGGACCTGGCGCTCGCCCTTGCAGATCGCGATCAGTTCGGGATCGTAGGAGTTGACGATCGCGGTGGTCAGACCGTATTTCATCAGCATGATCAGGTAGGTCCGGTCCAGATAGCCCCGCAGTTTCTCGTCCACGCCGTTCGAGACGTTGGACAGCCCGACGGTGGTCCGGGAGCCGGGGGCGATCTCCGGCAGCATGCTCAAAAACTCCAGACCGGACATGAGCTGATCGGCGCCCAGGGTAATCGGGGTGGCGATCGGATCGAAAATCATCTTCTCGTTGGAGATGCCGGCCTCGTTCAAGGCCATCATCAGATCGACCGCCATGGCGGCCCGTTCGTTCGAGTCACGGGGCATGCCGTCCGGTCCCCAGAGCAGAGCGATCACGTTGCAGCCCGCCTCGGCGGCGACCGGGATCAGCTTCTCCATTCTTTCCGGCTGGGCGGAAATGGAGTTCATGATGGCGTTTTTCTTGTTTTTAATGGTCTTGAAACCGGCGGCCATCGCATCGGCATTGGTGGTATCCAGGCACAACGGCAGCGGGGTGGCCGCCTCGACGGTCTCAACCACCCAGGGCATCAGTTCGGTGCCGTCCTTGCGGGCCGGCCCGATGTTCAGATCGAGAAAGGAGGCGCCGGCGGCGGTCTCTTCCCGGGCCATCTCCTGGATGGGGCCGGGGTTCCTCTCCTTCATGGCGGTTCCGCTTCTGGTCCCCATGATGTTGATGCTTTCGGCAATCCCTAGTACGAGGTTCGACATTTTCTTCTCCTTTAAGACTTTAATATTTTAAAGCTGAGTCAAGCAGCTCGTCTGCTTTTATGCCCTTTAGGGTGCAAACGAAACTTATGCCCTGTGGGTATAAAGATTCCCAGTGAACCGGTTTGACGTGCGACGGAACCTGTCCCGGACGACGGACAAACCCTGAAATTAGCGTCAATACAGCAGGTTGTCAATAATGATGTTGCCCGGTGCGGTCATGACGGCAGTTTTTCACGCACGGTCGGAAACAGGTCCATGTCGGTATGGGGCAGGAAAAGCGCAGCCATGTAGTGATTCATGAACTGGGGATTTTCGCTCAATTCCATATTGGTCATTAAATTGCGGACTTCGGTCCGTTCACGGAACCGGTTGGTATCGATGAGGCTGATCTGGCAGCCGGTAAGGGAAGCGTTACCGAGATAGTAGAATTTTTCCCGGTCGATATCCGGCAGCAAGCCGATGCAGATCGCCCGTTCAAGATCGATATAGGCCCCGAAGTTACCGGCCAGAATCACCCGCTCCAGATCGTTGAAGGTCATGCCGACCGATTCGAGCAGGGTCTGGTAGCCGGCGTACATGGCGCCCTTGGCCCTGGTCAGGTTGTCGAGATCGACTTCGGTGATGACGATATCCTCGCCGGTCAGCGAGTCGCCTGCCCAGGCCAGCACATACTCGTAGCCGTCATGGCCCTCCCGAATCCGGGGATGGTCGAGCCCGCGATTGAATTTGCCCTGCTGATCGACGACCCCGGCCTCAAGAAGTTCGGAGACAATGCTGATCAAGCCGGAGCCGCAGATCCCGGCGGGCTTGGTCCGGTCGATGGTGACGATCATCGGATCGAGGGTTTCCGGATGGATATGGAAGTTTTCGATGGCGCCGGTGTTGGCCCGCATACCGTGCCGGATGCCGCCGCCCTCGAAGGCCGGTCCGGCCGAGCAGGCCGCGCAGGCCATCCAATCCCGGTTGCCGATGACGATCTCGCCGTTGGTGCCGATATCAATGAACAGGGTCAGGGCCGGACTCTTGTGCATCTGGCAGGCGTGGACTCCGGAGACGATATCGCCGCCGATATAGCTGGCAACCGAAGGATAGAGGAAGAGGCGCACGGAGGGATGGGCATAGACACCGATAGCGGCGGCCCGGGTCAGGGGCATCTGGCTGCAGGTCGGTACGTAAGGGGCTTCACGCAGGTATTTGGGATTTATCGCCAGCAGCAGCTGACTCATCACGGTGTTACCCGCCGCCATGATATAGCTGATATCGCTGGGGCTGATGATCACCTCTCGGCAGACGTTTTCGATCACCTTGTTGATGGTGCGGACCACCTGCTCCTGAAGATCTTCGAGGCCGCCCGGCTTTTGGGAATAGATGATCCGCGAAATGACGTCCTCGCCGAATCTGATCTGTTCGTTATAACCGGAGGCCTCGGCCAGCACCTTGCCGCTATTCAGATCGAGAAGCAGGCCGCTGATCGTGGTGGTGCCGATATCGACGGCCAGACCGTAAAGGCGGTCGGTGGTGTCGCCGGGCTCAACCCCGATAATCCGGTCGGGCTCCTCGGCCCTTTTGCCGCGCAGCATGATCACCGTCACTTCCCAATCGGCTTCGCGCAGGGTCATCGGCAGTTCCTGGAGCAGGCGGGGATGATCGTAGGTCGGTTCGGCACAGTCGTGGCAGCCTTTGCGAATCGCCCCCAGCAGCCGCTGCAGATCGGGCCGGTTATCGTCGATTGATGGCGAAGTCAGCTTGACGAATCTCTTTTCCACCGGCGGATCAAGCCGCCAACTGCCGACCAGTTCCGACATCGAACGGGCCGAAATCGCCCGGGTGGTCTTCGGTTTTCTCTTCAGTGCCCGGCCATCCTTGCTGACTATCTCCGGGACCGAGACGACCAGATCGCCTTTCACCGTGGTCTGACAGGCCAGGCGGAAACCGTCCTTGTCGGCCGGGGGACCCGAAGCGCCGGCCTCGCCCTCCTCGATCCGGCACTTGCATTTGCCGCAGACCCCGTCGCCGCCGCAATAGGCATGAATGTAAACCCCGGCGGTAGCGGCGGCGGCCAGCAGGTTTTCGTTGTCCTCGACGGTTATTTTGACATCGTCCGGCAAAAAATGGACTTCCTTGGACATTTAACAGACCTCTATAAAAAATTTTCCAAGATCTCCGAACGGCCAAACGCTCGGATCGCCGCTTGTTTAAGCCGACAAACTAACATAATAGCCAGTCGCCGAAAAGAAGCAAAGCCGATGGCGTCGCAAAAACCTGAATCCGTGAGCGTTCGAGAACGGTGCAGATGCAAGGCGGCAACGATGT
>JARGFN010000135.1 GCA_029210665.1 Desulfobulbales bacterium | reverse complement strand
AGACCGTTTTTGAATTTGGGGTCAATTTAGAATCTTCCGAGATCAGGAGGTCTGATGGTGAGTTTAGCCGATTTTATTGGCATAGCCGGATTAAGCCGGTTATTATCAATAATGATTATCGGAAGTTAATTGTAAAAGCATTTGGAGACAGCATGGGAGAGCATAAAAAGAGAAATATTGCAAAGGACAAAAAGAAAGATAAGAACAGGTGCTGTGAAAAATATGTCAGGAAAGGCAAGCAATGCGGGAGTTGCCCCCTGAAGGCACAATGCGAATTACCGGAATGAACGGGCGGGGTCTAGGTTTGCAGTGATTGATATCTTTAGTGGCGCTTAGGGCTTGGTACCGGTCATCCCGTGATTTTTTGCGAATCCATCAACCATTTGAGAATAAGGGGAGTTATGAAGTCGAAACCCTTGTTCAACAGGGTTGAAAGCCTTAATGGCGAGGCTGCTAGGAAATTTATCGCCGACCGTTCGGCAGCCGACTATCAGGTTCTGGATGTCAGGCAGCCCCGCGAGTATGAAAATGAGTATTTGCCCGGTGCCCGTTTAATCCCGCTCAAGCAATTGCCGGAAAAACAAAATGATCTTGACCGCCAAAAACCACTGTTGGTTTATTGCGCCTCCGGGGGACGGAGCAGGGTGGCTGCCCAGTTTCTGGCAGGTCAGGGTTTTGCAGAGGGTTACAATATCAGCGGTGGGATCAAAAAATGGCAAGGCCGCAAGGCGGTTGGCCCGGAAAAGGCCGGCCTTGAACTGATTGACCCCGAGGTTGACTACGAAAACGGTCTGACCCTTTCTTATAGCCTTGAGGACGGTTTGCAGAAATTCTATGCCGGTTTGGCTTAGAAGGTCGATAATGACGAGCAGAAGAAATTGCTGACCCGACTGGCGGGCTTCGAGGATAAGCATAAGGCCTGGCTGGCCGGAGAGTAATCCCGGCTGATCCACCGGGATATTGTGCCGCCTTTGCCCCGGCCGGATGATCCGCTTATGGAAGGGGGAAGATCGGTTAAGCAGTTTATGGCCCCGATTCGGCCGGAATTTCTCTCAATTGAGAATATTCTCGAGCTGGCCATGATGTTTGAAAACCAGGCCATGTATCTCTACAGCCGGCTGGCGCGACGCGCCGAAGAAGAGGCGAGTCGGGATCTTTTTTTGCGGTTGGTCGACGAAGAGCAGACGCATCTCGGTTTCATTGAAGAAGAGTCTGAGCGATTGATGCCCTAATCCGGAAAAACGAGAGTCGGCAGGCCGAAAAAACAGCGATCGGGGGGATCATCCGGATACCGGAATCAGGGGCGGTATCGGAGTCTTGTAATGCCGATTTGTCCGGACTATGGCAGGCCCAAAGACTCCGATTGCCCGGAACCGCTCGTCAAGCCGGCCGATCCGCGGGATCGGTCGGCTTCTTTAACCCTCAGCGGTCTTCCAGGGTCAGGGTCGGCAGGATTTTGTTTAGGCCCCAGAAAAGGATAAAGGGGGTGGCGGCGACCGTCAGGGCGCCGAACAGACCTTCCTTGAAGGTTTCCATGTCGTGGGGAATGATCGGCAGATGATAGTGCATGAATCCCTCGAAGGAAAGGGAGAAGGCCTGGCCGCCGATCACGACATTCCAGCGCATCATGAAGACCCCGAACAAAACGAGGAGCAGGGCGGCCGCGGTCCGGCGGATGGTGAGGCCGGGCAGCAACAGCATGATAAAGGGCAGGGCGTTGCCCAGTCCGTACTGCAGGACGAAGATTTTGGCGAAGTCGGCGTCGAACATCACCGAGCGGAGGATGTCCCACGACTTCATCGCCGTATAACCCCGGAAGATCAGATCGAGAATCTCCAGGGAAATGGCCGCCACCAGGAACATCATCAGATAGCGGGCGGTCTTGCTGATTACCTCCATTTCGGCGCCGCGGATCACGGTGACGCTTTCGTCGCCGCGGCCCTTGGCCAGGGTGGCTTTGAGCTTCTTCCATTCCATGATGATGATGTAGGTCAGCATGCAAAGCGCGATCCCGGAGACCACCGCCGACATGATGAAAATTACCGGCATCAACGGCGACATCCACAGGGCGTTGGCCTTCACCGAACCGAAGATGAAGCCGGCGTAGCCGTGCAGAAAACCGGCGACCGGGATGCCGATTGCCGCCATGATCCTGATCGCCTTCCTGTCCTTGGCGAGCGCGGCCGGATCGGTGCTGTAGGCCCCGAGGGTCAGGATATGGTAGAGCACCCGTTTGAGGCGGTTAGCCCAACCCTCTATGCCTTGCAGGGCGATGGTCTGCTGAACGAAATACTCGCGGTAGACGAACCAGATCTCGGTCAGGACGATGGCGGCATAGGTCGAAAAGACGATGCCGAAGGCGGCAATCGCCGAGGTGAAGTGGGGGGTGAACATCACGTTTATTCCCTGCAGCGGCTGCTGAAGATGCATCAAGAGCGGCAGCATCGCCACCGGCAGCAGGGCGAGGGAAAAGACCAGGGAAAAGCGGGCCATCTCCTTCAGGTCCTTCTGCCCGAAAACATGGTAGAGGGAAGAAAGCACGAAGGCGCCGGCCACCAGGCCGGTCATGTAGGGATACATGACGATCTGGATGCTCCAGTAGATGTATTCGTTCGGATAGACGAACAACAGTTTTTCGGTCCATTCGGCGCCGTGGACAATGAGTTCCCGGTTCATGGCGATCACCTTACGTTCCTGTCCAGGCCGAGATAGAAGGCCTGCGGCTTGGTGCCGTATTCATCTTTAAGGACGGCGATCGGCTCCGTCATGATAATTCTGGTGAGCGGATCGTTTTGGTCGAGGAGGTTGCCGATCCGCCGCGCTCCGAAGGGGCAGGCGTCGACGCAGGCGGTCTGCCGTCCCTGGCTGATCCGGTGGTAGCAAAAGTTGCATTTATCGGCGACCCGGTGGACCGGGTGGAAAAACCGGACCCCGTAAGGACAGGCCATGATGCAGTAACCGCAGCCGATGCACCAGTCCCGGTCGACCAGGGTCACCCCGTCGCCGGTCTGAAAGGTGGCGCCGACCGGACATACCTGAACGCAGGGCGGATTTTCGCACTGATTGCAGAGCTTGGGGACAAAAAAGGTTTTGGCGATATCTTCCGGTTTTACCAGCTCCTCGCCCCTGATTTTCTGGTCGGTGAAACCGTCGCGGCCCCCCAGGGGCGAGTCGATATGGGTCTTGCCGTCCCTGGTGATCACGTACCGTTCGACCCAGGTTCTGGTGACCGGCGCGTCGTAGGGGATTTCATTCTCCTTCTTGCAGGCCTTGACGCAGAAGCCGCAGCCGACGCATTTATTGGTGTCGATCAGGAAGCCCCACCTGGTCCCTTCCGTGCCGGTGGCGGCCCTGCATTCCGCCGGGCTGAGGAACCTGAAGGCCGAGGCGGGCAGGGAGGCGGCCAGGGTAACGGTCATCGCCGATTTGAGCAGTTTTCTTCGCGAGCAGCTCATTAACCTTCCTCCCGGTCCGGGTTGTGGGGATCGTGACACTCGCTACAATCCGTGTCGGGATTATGTTCGGCGTTGTCGATGGATATTATTTGGGAACGGGGATTGTCCGGATAGGGCAGGGCGGCGTGACAGCGCAGGCATAATCCCCTGCCGGTATCGATGGCGAGCGTCTCCGGATCGTCGGGGTGATCGACGGCCGGCCCGTGACAGTTTTCGCATTGGATCGCCCGGTGCCTGGAACTATTCGATTTTTCGACCTTTTCCTCGTGACATTCCCGGCAGTATTCGCGGCCCCGATATTTGACCTTGAAGTCTTGCCACTCCTTGACATTGCTCAAGCGATGGAAACCGTAGGTGAAACCCTTGCCATGGACTCCGAAGTCGTCGGGAACCATGAAATGCCTGGCGATCAGAATCAGGGCTATGGCCGCCAGAATACACCACAGCGGCCGCAACAAATGATTTTTCATAAGAACGCCTCCTTTCGCTTTAAATTAAAAACAGCAGGGTTATTCGCAATCATGCCGCCACCCGGATTTGTTGTTGACAGGGTTTTTTCATGTTGCTAATATCCATACCACAATGTGGTATGGAGGGCAATCTCATAATTCAGCGGGGCGGATTCCCCCTTTTTCGATATTTCGGCTAACTCTCCGATATTCAGAAAGGTTTTCGGATGGGCGCGAACAATATTGATGTTATCACGGATTTCGCGGCGATTTCGGAAAGAATCCATTTTTTGGAGACAAGAGTTGCCGAATTGAGCGATAAAGTTTGCCGCCTGGAAAACGGAAGCGCCGCCGGGATTGCCAGAGAACCCGAAAATGTGAGGGGTGATGTCGCCCTCCTCGAACCCGGCGAAGATTTCGGGAAGTGGCTCCGGGAAGGGGCGCTGCTCCAGAAGACGGCGGCAGTCTGTTTTATTCTGGTCTTTGCCCTGCTGCTCAGAACCGTCACCGATTACGGGTATATCAATGTGGCGGCGGGTTCTTTTCTGGGGCTGGCCTATGTCAGCATCCTGGCCGGGATCGGCTGCGTTTTTTACGGGACCGGCCGCCGGATGGCCAATGTCTTTTCCATCTCCGGTTTTCTCCTGCTTTTCACGATCGTTATTGAAGGGCACGAACGGTTCGGGACGATATCGACCGGGATCGCCCATGCCATCCTGATGACGGCCCTGGTAACCGCGGCTTTTGTCGGCATCAAGTACCGGGTCGCCGGATTGTTGGCGGTCAGCGTGATCGGGGTCGCGGTTACCGGGATGGCGGTCGATTTCCCCCGGATAATTTTCCCCCTGAGCGGGTTACTTCTGTTGACCGCCAACGTCGTGGCATTTCTTGCCTCGGAACATTCGGTGAGCGGGAAACTGAAGTGGCCGGTCACCCTGTTGACCATGTTGTTTATGGCTCTTTGGGCTTTTAAGGCCGCGGTGCCCCTCGGCCGGAGGGAGCCGGTTGCGGACCATGTTTATCTTGACTGGCTGGCGCCTTTCCTGGTTGCTTTCGTGGGGCTCTATCTGGTCTTTTACACCGGACGGTATTTTAAAAAGGTGACTCCGACCGTCTATGATGTGGTGCTTCCCTCTTTTAATGTCCTGCTGTTTTTCGGGGCCGGCGGCGTCGCGATAAGGGACTACTGGCAGCAACCATTCTTGCTCGGATTGATCTCCCTGGCCATGGCTCTTGGCCATTTGGCCCTGGGCTGGCGATTGTTGACCAGGACGCCTGGTAATTCTGTGGGGATGGGCGGTGTCTTTGTCGCCGGCACTGTCGGGATAATCGTCGCGGTGCCGGTGTTGGTCGGCAACGTCGCCTGGGCGATTCCGGTCTGGGCGCTGATGGCATTTGGGTTGGCGTGGCTTTCCGGGCGGAGCGGCCACGGATTTATCCGGTTATTGTCTTATCTTTATCCGGTTTTAGCCCTGCTGACCGGCGTGGTTTTTGATATTTATCGGCTTGAGCGGACAATCTCGCTCCCGGCCTCGTTAGCCGCCGCCGCTTCCCTGGCCTTGGTCGGCTTGCTGCAGTATGACTGGTGTCGGCGCCACCCGCCGCCGCGCCCGTCTCTTTTGGCCGACTTCGATGGCCGCGATCGTCTGGCCGGGTTGCTTTTGCTGGTCGGACTGGCCGGTTCGTACCTGCTGCTCGGCATGCTTATCGATTCGGCTGCTCCCCTGCTGCCGGTCGATCCCGGCAATGTCATGCAATGCGGACGATCGATCGTTATTAACATCGGCGTCATTTTCCTGTTGATCCTGGCCGGCCGCCGCCACGATCTCGAGTTGGTCTGGGTTGCCGTGTTTCTGGCGATAGTCGGCTGCCTGAAGGTTTTCCTGGCCGATCTGTTTACCGCCGGTGGCATTCCCTTGGTGCTAAGCGTCCTGTCGTACGGTCTGGCGGCCATGACCGGTTCGGTCGTCATGGGTCGGTGGAATAAAAGGGAAGCGATCGCCGGAGGGCGATCTATCTAATGTAATTATTTGTTTAAAAAATGATTTATCATGCTATATTATCGGCCCCGATTGCGGGTAAATTGGAGCCGGCGGTCGCCTGGTAACCAGTGTGAGGGGTGAAAAGACAATGTCGGTCGATAATAAAAAACCTATTTTTCCCATTAGTGTGGCGGCAAAGCTCCTGGACGTCCATCCGCGCACCCTGAGGATTTATGAGGAGGAAGGTCTGTTGAAACCGGCCCGGCAGGGTAATAAACGGTTCTTTTCAAATGATGATATCGAATGGGTCCGTTGTTTGCGCAAGCTCATTCACGAGGAAGGAATCAGTATTCCGGGGATCAAGAAGCTTCTGGAGTTGACGCCCTGCTGGCAGATTATGCACTGCCCGGGAGATGTCCGCGAAAACTGTACGGCCTTCGTCGACCGGTCTACTCCCTGCTGGCAGCAGGCCAAGTTGGTGTGCGCCAGGGAGCCCGGCCAGTGTGAATGTTGCGAGGTTTTTGTCAAGGCGATGGCCAGGGCCGAAAAGACAATCAACGCCGCTGGATTATAAACCGGTTTGTTTTCGGGCGGGATGGGGTTTCCGCTTCGTATTTTTTATTTAGAACCAAGATTGA
>JARGFN010000134.1 GCA_029210665.1 Desulfobulbales bacterium | reverse complement strand
AGGGCGGCAGGTGAAATCCAGCCACCACGGATCACTGTCTGCATTTGACGAAAAAACAATCATATATCATGAATCAACACACTAAGCCGTCACGGATTCAGGTTTATTACTCACCGCCGAGCCATAAACAATGAGCATCGGCCGCACACTCCTCTCGGCGACATCGTCGGCCAGGGAGCCGAACAGCTTTTTGGGCAGGGTGTAGCCCTCGGCCCCGGCCATCAGAAGGAGATCATGCTGGGCCGCTTCTTCGAGGATGGTTTCCAGTCTGGTTTCCGTGGCCACGGCCAGACATCGGACGAATGGCAAGTGGTTGGCGATTGCCCAGGCATGCAGCCTTTTTCTCTGTTCCTCCATCTCCGCTTCCGAAACGTCGGGCCGTAGCAGGCGCAACAGAGTAATCCGGTGCCGCCCCACTTGGGCCAGAGCCCGAAGCGGCGCCTTTAGGGTCTCCAGATGGCGGGAATGAATAACCGGCGCCAGAATCCTCTCGGTATGGATGATGCCGATCAGCCGGACCAGAATTACCGGACAGGGCGCCCGATTCACCACCTCCTCAAGCACCTTTTTAAACTCCTGGGGGGTGTGCTGTTGAGGGTAACCGAGGATCAGGGCCATGCCCGCATGGCTGCGCGCGCATTCGACCAGACCCTCGGCCACCTCGGCGGATTCGATGGTGACGGCCTGCAGCTGATAGCCCAGGTCAGCGACCTCCTTGCCGGCGGCATCGAACAGCGGATTGATGGCGATCGAATCCTTATACCCACGGGGCATAAGTTTCGTACGAGCAGACAAGCTGCTCAACTCAGCTTTATCGGCTGGCGGGCGCAGGCCGGGCGGCACGACGTTTACCGCCAGGGGGGCGGCTTGATGGTAATGGGCCAGCAAGGTGGCGAGCCGGGCCAGGCCGGCTACCGTTTTATAGTGCGAAGCTCCGAAGATTACCGATCCGGCGGGAGGCATGGTCGGTTGCAGTTTCTCCCAGGTCCAGGGTACCAGTTGCGCCTCGGTAAAGTTGTCCTCGCTGTCGCCACCCTTTTCGTCAAACTCGTCTTCCGAGGTTTCGCCCGCCCGTTGCAGGGCGCATTTAGCGGCGGGCGGCCCCGCCAGTTCGGCCAGAAAAACCCCGGCCAGCACGATCGGAGTCAGGACTCCGCCATAAACGCTAATGGTCGGATCGCTGTTGACCAGGAAGACCAGACCGATGGCAACCCCGGCCTGCGGCACCAGGGCCGGACCAAGGTTGAAGCGGACCGGACGCGGCGCCCGGACAATCATGCCGCCCAGGGCGGCGCCGCCGATCTTGCCGGAAACCCGCAGAACGAAATAGATTAGACCCAGCCAGCCGGCAACGACCAGGGAATCCAGATCAAGGTGAGCCCCGGCCAGGGTAAAAAACAGGACATAGAGGGGCGGCTCGATGGAGTTGAATATCCTGAACAGCCGGACATCGCGGCGGTCGCGGTTGACGATGGTGAAGCCCACCGCCATCCCGACCAGCAGCGGAGAAAGATCAATAACCCTGGCCGTCTCCACGCCGAAAAGCAACAGGGCCAGACCGCTGATCAACATCTCTGAGGGCTTGCGCAGCCGATGCATGAAGGCGTCGATCAGCAGCCCGGTGATGATGCCGATCGCCAGCGACAGGAAAATAACCAGCAGGCTGTGGGCGGCGGCGGCGGCGAAGGAGCCGGCCGGGGCTCCGGCAAGACCGCGGGCGGTGGCCCGTACGAAACCGAACATGATTATGGCCACCCCGTTGTTGATCGCGACGACCTGAAGAATGGTCGTGGTAAGAGGGCCGACCGCCCGGGTTTCCCGCAGGACATGCAGGATCGTGGCGGGCGCCGTGGCAATGGAGATCGTGCCGAGCATCAGAATGAGAACGAACGCGGCGTTGCCCGGCAGATCAAGGTTGGCGAGACTGAAATAATGATCGAGGAGAAGCAACCCGCAGGTCACGAAGAACATGGTGCCGATGATTTCGCCCAGGCTGAAGGCGATCAGGGATCGGGCGTTTTTCCGCATCCGCTTGATTTCAAGATGTTCGCCGATGCCGAGGGCGATCAGCATCAGGGCGATCTGGGTAAAGTGATCGAGCTGCGCGGCCATGATCTCCTTGCCGATCAGATTAAAACCGGCCGGGCCGAGCAGAAAACCGGCGCAGATATAGCCGGTTACCGAAGGCAGGCGGACCAGCTGGGCGAGCTTGGCCATGAAAAAACCCGCGATCAGAAGAATCGCCAAGATGAAAGTTATATCCTGCATCGGTAAGACATACCCCTGAAGAGAGGAGTTGGGATTGCCGGCGCTGTCCTTTCAACCGTAAAGCTGGGTTGAGAAGCTTGTCTGCTCGTCCGAAGCTTATGCCCTGTGGGTGCAAGGAGTCAATCTACAACGACTTATTATTTTCTTTCTTATCGAAGGATTAAGTCAACTGGGAAAGTTAAGCTGAAAAACTCGCCCGAAATCCCGGGATGGCTGAGCAAAAACTTCGATATCCAAGGAGCGGCGCATTTTTGTGACTGAGGCCATACACATGGTATGCCGAAGGAGCAAAAATACGCCCCGAAGGAAGTGCCCTTGGGGTGCGCCGCGACGCCGGAGATCGGAGTTTTTGCGACGCCATCAGAACTTGTCCAGCCAACTGTCCAGGCCCTGCATAATCATCTCAATCGCCACGGTGCCGACATAAAGGGCGGTAATCCGGCCGGCGATCTCGATATAGCGCTGGATCAGGGCTTCCCGACGGGGCCTGACCCGATCATGGATCGATTTGAGCAGGACGATGGTGGCAAGACAGGCCGTCACGGCCACGATCACGGCGCCGCAGGCCACCAGCGGCGAATGATTCTGGCCGATCACCACGCTGGCGCTGATCGTGCCCGGCCCGATCAGGACCGGCATGGCGATCGCGCCGGCGACATGTTCCGACTCCCCCCGCAGCATCTCGATGGCGGTCGGGCCCTTAAAGACAAACTGGATGCCGATCAGCATGAAGATGATCCCGCCGAAGATCTTGAAAGAGGCGAATTCCACCTGCATCAGTCTGACAAAAACGGCATCGCCTAGAATCGCGAAAATACAGAAAACCGCGGTGGCGATCAGCCCGGCCCGCAGCAGGACGCGGCGGAACTGGTGCTTTTCAAGCTTCTGGACCACGTCGACCAGGTAGACGATGACCAGAAACGGGTTTAGCAGGGTGAAGAGCAGCAGGCTCGAACTAATAAAGGTTTCAGTCATGGGTTCCTTGGTTGAACGGTTTCCTGAATCCGTGACGGCGCCCCGTCCGGTCGTCTCGCGTACTTGCGGAAAGGCACAGTCTAATAAGAAAAGCACCGGCTCATCAAGCCCTGTTGCGATTTTTCTTCCACCGGCTCCTCCCGCAACCCGTGCCGTCCCCGGCACGCCGGGATAGCAAAAAACGCGCCGCCCTTGCCTTCCCGGTCGGAAAACCCGCCTCATCAAACGGATCCGGCCTCCCCTCCCCGGGCCGACTCCACCCGGATATTCGGGCAGCGCCCAGGATGCCGATCTTCATCCACCGACAACATTCAACGCGATTTCAGATGATTTATTCGCAAAGGCTGATACAGTCTGTCAACCCGACAAAATTATTTCAGGGGGTGGGATGTCACCATCTGGCAGAAATTTTTACAATAGGACGCTATTTTTCCCAGGTGGGGTGGTAAGGAGTTGGCCGAAGACGAAAAAGCAATTAGTTGAGAATATGATGTCACGGAACCCGTTCAAACAACCAAACGCAGCGCCTATGCGATTTTCCCTTTTTAACGGCTCAGTCGCGCACTTACCAAACGGTTTATGCTTACGCCTGCTTCCGCTGCATGAATTGCCAAATTGCGATGGACTTCCGGAGGGACTCGAACCATAAACTTGCCGCTGTAATTTTTATTGGCTATTGGCTCGGGTATTTCTTCTTTATTCTCTTTCAAGTCTTTTACAACGTCGGCAACAACATTGCGGATACCTTTAAGAGCCGCCTCCGGAGTTTTGGCTAGCCAACTCAGGCTTGGAAACTCAGCACAAAGGCCAACATACTCATGATCCTCTTCGGACCAGGTAACATGATAGGTATAATGATCATTTCTTATGGGCATGCTCCACCTCCAATCTTTCAATAGCTATCAATACCTGCCTGACCTGGTATCCTTTTGCTTTTCCTTGATGATTCTGAATATTCACCCTCGGATCACCCCGCCAGGGAGTTTTATAAATTCTGTGACTGCTGCTTTTGTGCCGGGCTTCTCCGAAACATAAACATGGTTTTACGATATGCATGGATATATTCCGAGGATTGCAGGAACACTCCCCGAATTTATTAGGAAATACGGGGAGTGACCCTATTTTCTCCTAGTTTCTGGATCGAGACCATGCCGACCGGTTGGTCGTCATCCTAATAACCAACCCCTACCGGTTAGAAATAATACCAGATTGTATCGTAGTCTTTTACATTCTCTCCGATCTGTTCAAGACGTTCCAGATAATCGAGAATCGGCACATCCGGGGTACAATAGGTCTTGATGGCGCTGGAAATATTCTTCTCCCAGGGGAAAAACTCATAAACCCTGGAACCATCCGGCAGAATAGAGAGCAGGTCGCGATGACCTCCTGATTTAAGATAGTTCTTCCCCAGCCGCGGCACGTTAAAAACCGCCTCATCGGTCCGCTCCAGCCCCGGCAGGAGTCTGGCCTCCTCCTGCTGTTCCTGGAGCAGACGGGCAATCGGCACCCGATAGGTTCTGGTTTCGTCCTTGCCTTTGGTATTGAAGGTATAATAAGGGTCGATTCCCACCAGCTGCAACTGGCGCCGCAGGGCCGCCGCCTCAAAGCGCCGGGAGGCGAAAAAGGTATAGACCAGCTGGTTATAGACCGAAATGCCGCGGGATCTCAATTTGTCTACCGCCTCGACCACCTGGGGCGTTATTTCGTAAGAATGCTGGACATGGGTGACCAGCGCCACGGTCCTCCGGCCCGGCACCCGGAACCTGCCCATGATATCGGCAAGCTTGTCGGTCATCCGCATCGGCATGGTGACCAAGGTCCGGGTCCCGATTCTAAGCCGTTCGATGGTGGGAACAGTGGCAAGCCGGCTTAAAATATCCTCAATGGCGCCATCCGCCATGGCCAGCGGATCGCCGCCGGTGACCAGCACCTCGCGGATCCCGGGATGGGCGCGGATCCATTCCACCGCCGCGTCGATCCGGTCCATGCCGGCAAAGGCTCCCTTGGCCATGGTGTCGTCGATCTCCCAGTTACGCTGACAATAGACACAGATCTGGGGGCAGGTGTTGAACGGCTTCAGGATACAGATCGCCGGGTAGCGACGGGTAATCAGGTCGTAAGGCGAGGTGTCCGCCTCCCCCATGAAATCGAGGCTGGAGGCGTCGGGGGTATTAATGACCTGTTCGACGTAATCCAGGGGCGGCAGGACCTGGGCCCGGATCGCGCTGTCACAACTCTCATTGCCGTCATCGATCAGGGCAAGGTAGTAGGGGGTAATCCCGAAGGGCAGTGAGTTTTCGCAGGCGGCGGATACCGCCTCCCGCTCTTCGCCGGTCAGATTGACCAGACGCTCCAGCATCGGCAAGTCGCGCACGATATTCGCCACCTGCCAGCGCCAGTCGTACCATTCCTTCTCCGAGGCTCCCAAAATGCCGCGGATATAACCGGTTCTCCGGCGCCGCCGCTCGACGGCATCGAGTCGCAGACCGTTACCATATGCCGCCATGCGCCGGTCAACCTCGGCCACCAGGTCATCAAGTTGGGCGGAACGGGCCACGGCCGCCTCCCGCCCCGCAAGATCCCTGGTCGGCGACAGATAAATATCCTCCAGGGCATTACTGGAACCCTTGCCCTGCATGCCGTTAAGGATATTGTAGATATCGGCATAAAAGGCCGGGCCCAGATCGGGCCGCGCCAGTCCGTGCGCAATATCGAGGATGACCTGGGCGAAGCTGAAACCGGCCAGCTCGTCTGACCTTTTTTTGAGCATATTGCGCAAGACCTGGCCGCAATCCCTGCTGCGGGCCATATAGCTAATCGACAACCCTTCCACCTGCCGGGCGGCCGCAAGCTCCATCCGGCTGAACAGCTCGGTCAGCCTGGCGCGGAGCTCCGATTTTCGGCGACACTCCCTGGCCAGCGCGAAAATCTGAGGATTATTTCGAACCAGCGCCCTGCGGTTATATAAATTCCTGTCCATGTCAATCCACGACAAAATAGCGATAAAACCGGAAATCTTTCGGTTGCAAACAAACTATTCTATCAGAAATGGCGAAGAATTAGAACGATCATTTTCCCCGCGTTTCCCCCTGGAGCGACACGAAAAGCCGCAATGCGGCGGGGATAGAAGTGCCAGGCCCCAAAATACGCGCAACAGGCCGCGCCGGCAATGCCGAGGATGTTCGGGGGCGGCAACAAAGCAGACATGAAGTTTCCCGGCCTTGTACGCGAATGCGTCGGGAGAAATACAGGCTGAAAAATCGGGATGCGAACAGGGGGATGCCGAAGGGGATGAAGCGCCCGGCTGAACGCCGGC
>JARGFN010000133.1 GCA_029210665.1 Desulfobulbales bacterium | reverse complement strand
AAGATCAGGATGGAAAGGAGCAGGATGATTATTCGAAGCTTCATTATTTACCGTAGTTACCGTTTTGGTTCGCGTTCATTCCGGTTAGAGGGGCGTCGAGCCACGAGCCGGACACCCATAGCGGATAAAGATACCATGTAAAGGTTATCACGGGTGACCGGGTGAAGTCGAATTTATTATGAATAATACGACCGATTATTTTTTTATGCCCGGATTGTTTGAATGAAATTGACAAACCAGTTGCCTGGTATATATTTGCCCGATTAAATATCATTCGTTGAACAACGATCAAGTTCGCAAAAAGTTGCGGGATGGCTAAGCAAAAACTTCGATATCCAAGGAGTTCGTGATTTATTATGACGGTGTGCAATGAAGAGTCCCTGGCCAGGCAGATTTATTTGACCGCCCGGGATATGCGTAATTTCGCCGAGAAGCTTCTCAAGCCATTCTGCTTGACCATGGAGCAGTTTCATCTTCTCAATAAACTGGCCGATAACTCCGGGATCAGTCAGAGGCAACTTGGCGAGGCGGCCGATAAGTCGCCGGCCAATATGACCAGAATCCTCGACCGGATCGAGGCCAAGGGGCTGGCGGTCAGAAGGGAGGACCCTGGTGACCGCCGCTCTTCGCTGGTTTTTCTGACCGACAAAGGCGCGGTCCTGGTCGAAGAGGTGTTCGGCGTATTCAATTCCTACTCGGCCCGGGTAGTCTCGGGAATTGCCGCGGCCGACCAGCGCCTGGCCCGCGAGGTTTTGGTGAAAATGGGCGATAATCTCAATAAAATGGCCGAAAAAACGGCGGAAAATATCAAGAGATGAGGTGGACTGTGCGGGTCTTTTCTATGCAATTGATCATCGTTTTACTGGGCTGCGCCATGGGTTTTGCCCAGGAGCCGCCGCCCGCCAAAGTCGTGGTGGCCGCCATCACCCAGCAGGAGGTCGCCGAGAACCGCCCCTTTATCGGCAGGCTTTATTACGATACCGCCAGCCAGATTTCCGCGGAGGTTTCCGGCCTGGTCGAGATTGTCGCGGTTCGGGAGGGAGATCTGGTTAAAAAAGATGCCCCGCTGCTGCGGCTTAATACCGAGCTGCTGGACCGGGAGATCGATATCAAGCTCGCCGAGATTGAACAGATCGATCTGCGGATCGGCCATGCCGAGAAGCAGTACCGCCGGTTGGAGAGTCTTTACGAAAAAGAGGGGATCAGCGAGAAGGCATACGAAGACGCCCTTTATGCCTATGAAGACGGACGGAGGGAGAAGCAGGTCGCCGAACTGGAACTGAAAAAGCTCCTGCTCGACCTTGAGAAAGGCGTGGTCAAGGCGCCTTACGAGGGGATGGTCATGGCCAAAAACGTCGACTCCGGCGACTGGGTCCAGCCCGGCAAGCCTCTGCTCCGGCTCGGTTCGGTAAACGACCTGTTCGTCAAGGTGCCGATCGGCGAGAAGCTCCTCCAGTTTGTCGAAACCGGCAGCCGGGTGGTGGTCGGGATCGAGGCATCCGGCCAGGAACTGCAAGGCACGGTGGAGGGAATTGACCCGGTCGCCGACCCCAAGACCAAGAATGTCTTCGTCAAGGTACGGATCCCCGCCCAGAAGAATATCGCCGAGAACCTGTCGGCCAGGGTTTATCTGCCGGTCGGGGCCAGGAAGCGCTTGAGCATCATCCCCCGCGACGCCCTGGTCAGCATGGGCGGCAATGATTTCGTCTACACGATCAAGGAGGGCAAGGCGGCCATCCTGCCGGTCAATATCGTCTCCTTCCTGGGTGATGCGGTTGGGGCCGACAACCCCCATTTCCGCGAGGGCATGGAGGTGGTGGTCGAGGGCAACGAACGGCTGCGTTTCGAGCAGCCGGTGGTCGTCAGCGGTGGCCGCTAATGGATATAGTCAAAACCGCGATTGATAAACCGGTAGGGGTCTCGGTCGCCGTCATTCTGGTGGTGATGTTCGGCCTGATCGGTTTGAACCAGCTGCCGGTCCAGCTGACCCCCGACGTGGAGACTCCCCAGATCACGGTCAGCACGGTTTGGGGCGGCGCCACTCCCTACGAGGTCGAAAAGGAGGTCATCGAGAAGCAGGAGGAGGTCCTGAAGGGCTTGCGGGGGCTGACCAAGATGGAGAGCTCCAGTTTCAACAGCTACGGGGAGATTACCCTTTCCTTCGAGCTGGAAACCGATCTCGACGACGCCCTGCTCCGGGTTTCCAACAAGTTGAACGAAGTGGCGGATTACCCCGATAATGTCACCCGGCCCAAGATCGAGGCGGCCGGGGCCCAGAGTTCGCCGGTAATCTGGATGATGTTGAAGACCGAAGCGGACAACGATGCTCCGATCAATCATTTCAGGACCTTTTTCGAGGACAATATCCGCCAGCACCTGGAGCGGGTCAACGGGGTCGGCTCCCTGATGGTCTTCGGGGGCACCGAAGACGAACTGCATGTCATTGTCGACGGCGGCAAAATGGCGCGCCACCGGGTGACGATCAATCAGGTCACCGGAGCGCTGCGCCAGGCCAACCGCAATATCTCGGCCGGGGTCCTGGCGATCGGCAAAAAGAACTACCGGATCAGGACGGTCAGCCAGTTCCAGGAGCCGGCCGATGCCCTTGAGGTAGTGATTTATGACGACGGCATCAACCGGGTCTATCTGCGGGACGTGGCCACGGTTGAACGGGGCTATGCCGTGGAGGGCGGCGCGGTGATCAGCAACGGGGTGCAGGGTATCGTGGTCGGGGTCCGCAAGGAGCAGGGCGCCAATGTCCTGGAGCTGAGCGACCGGCTCGAACAGGAGGTCAACCGCCTGAACGAAGGGCTCCTGGCCCGGAACGATCTGTACATTGACTGGGCATATGACCAGCGGCCCTACATCAATAACGCCATCGATCTGGTCAAGATGAATGTCCTGATCGGCGGCATTCTGGCGATCTTTGTGCTGCTCTCCTTTTTAAGGAGTGTTACCTCGACGGTCACCACGGCGGTGGCGATCCCGATCTCGGCGATCGGCACCTTTATCTTTCTCTGGCTGCTGGGGCGCAATCTCAATGTGGTCAGTCTGGCCGGGATCTCTTTTGCGGTGGGGATGCTGGTCGACAACTCCATCGTGGTCCTGGAGAATATCGACCGGCACCGCAAGATGGGCAAAAAGGCCTTTGAGGCCGCTTATGGTGGGACCAAGGAGGTCTGGGGGGCGGTGGTCGCCTCCACCGCCACCACGGTCGCGGTCTTTCTGCCGGTGATCTTTATCCAGGAGGAGGCCGGTCAGCTTTTTCGGGATATCGCCATCGCCATCACCTTCGCGATCATCCTCAGCCTGTTTGTCTCGATTTCGGTTATTCCGGCCTTGAGTTACCAGTTTTACAAAAGGAAAAAGCGGCAGCGGCAGCCCGGCAGATTGCAGCGCAGCGTGGTGGGACCCTGGCTGGCCGCCGCCGTAATGAATTTTTCCAATCTCTGCCTGAAAACCACGACCACCCGCCTGTTGTCGGTGATCCTCTTCACGGGCGTTGCCTTGGCGACAATCTTCAGCCTGGTTCCGAGCGCCGAATATCTGCCCCAGGGCAACCGCAATCTGATCCTGAACATCCTGCTTCCGCCGCCCGGCTATTCGGTCGATAAGCTTAAGGAAATCGGCCGCTATATTTACGAGGAGGCGGAACCCTATTTCAAGGAGGACGGCAAGGACGGGATTCCCCGGATCAGGCAGATGTTCTACGTCGGCGCCGACCGCATCACCCTGTTCGGGGGGATCAGCGCCCATGAGACCCGCGCCGCCGAACTGATTCCCCTTTTCACCCGGATCATCCAATCGATTCCCGGCGTCTTCGGAGTCAGTATTCAGGCCGGGATTTTTGAGACCGGCCTGGGCGAGGGGCGCAATATCGATGTCAACATTTCGGGTCAGGATGTCGAGCGGATCGTCGGGGTCGCCCAGGCCATGATGTTCGGCCTGATTCCGGCCCATATTCCGACCGCCCAGATCCGCCCCGTTCCCTCGCTGGAGACCAGTTATCCAGAGGCGACGATCGTACCCGACAAGGAAAAGCTCGCCGCCAACGGCTTGAGTGAAAACGATCTGGGGATCTACGTCGATATTCTCATGGACGGGCGCAAGATCGAGGAGTTCCGGCCGGAGGGGATCAAGCAGATCGATCTGGTCGTCAAGGGCGGGGACGCCGTCTACGAAACGCCGGAGGATATCCTGAACAGCACCATCGTCAACAGCTACGGCGATCTGATCCGGCTCGGCGACGTCGCCACCCTGGCCTACGGGCAGGGGCTGCCCCAGATCAACCACCTCGAACGGGACCGGAATATAACCCTGCAGGTGACCCCGCCGAAAGATCTGCCCCTCCAGGAGGCCATGGATATCATCGAGACCGAGGTCATCGGACCGTTGGCGGCCCAAGGCAAACTGGAAGGGCTCAAGGTCGAGGTCGGCGGCAATGCCGACAAACTGGTCGAGACCCGCCGGGCCCTGCAATGGAATTTCCTCCTGGCCCTGGCGATCACCTATCTCCTGATGGCGGCCCTCTTCGAGAACTTCCTCTATCCCCTGATTATCCTGTTCAGCGTGCCGCTGGCGGCAGCCGGCGGTTTTATAGGGCTGCGGGCGGTCAATGCCTTTATCGCCCCCCAGGGTTTTGATGTCCTGGCCATGCTCGGTTTTATTATCCTGATCGGCACCGTGGTCAATAACGCGATCCTGATCGTCCACCAGTCCCTGAACAACGTCAGGTACAACGGGATGATCGGCATCCCGGCGATTTCCGACGCGGTCCGGACCAGGATCCGGCCGATCTTCATGAGCGCCACCACCAGCGTCCTGGCCTTGAGCCCCCTGGTTTTATCGACCGGGCCGGGCAGCGAACTCTATCGCGGCCTCGGCGGCATTATCCTCGGGGGGCTGGCCGTGTCCACGGTTTTCACCCTGTTTGTGATTCCGGCGCTGCTGGCCTTTTTTATCGGTTTTGAAGGGAGCAGGGTTGATGAAAACAGTTAAAGCTGAGTTGAGCAGCTCGCCTGCTCAAACGAAACTTATGCCCTTGCGGTATTGTCTGGTTTTAACGTTTCTCCTGATCGCCGGGACCGCCGGGGCGGCCGATCTGGCCGAACTGCAGGAGACGGCCCTGGCCAATCGCGAGGTGATCCGGGGCTACATCGCCGAGCTGGAAAGGAGCCGGAAAGAGGTGACCCTGGCCAGGAGCGGTCTCTACCCCTCCCTGGATGTCGCCTATACGGCAAGCTGGCTCGACGAAGCCACCGCAGTTGAGGACCGGGAGAACCGGGTGGCCTCGGGGCGGATCAGCTGGAATATTTTCGCCGGTTTTCGCGACAGGTACCGGATCGGGTCGGCCAGGCTGCGGCGCCAGGCGGAATACCATCAGCTGCAGGGAGTCAAACAGGATATCAAACTGGCGGTCGCTCTTCGCTACCTGGCGATCTATCAGGGAAGAGCCAACCTGAAGGTGGCCGAGGATTCCACCTCCACCCTTGCAAAATTGCATGAAGACGCGGTCAACCGTTTCGGGGTCGGTTTGATCAGGAAAAGCGAGATGCTCAAATTCAAGGTCGATCTCGATAACGCGGTGATCGCCGAGAAGAAGGCCCGGGCCGAACTGGCCAAGAGCGTCGCCTTTCTGGCAAGGGAAGTCGGGGCCGAAGTCGATGCCGGCCGGCTGTCGTTCGCGGAATTCGCCGAACTGCCCGCCGCCGGGGACCGGGAGGTTTACGAGGAGGAGATGCTCGCCCGGCGCAGCGAAATAGCCTTTCTCGAAGAGCTGATCGGGGCGGCGGCCATGCAGGTCAAGGCCGAGCGGGCCCGCTACTATCCGAGCGTCGACGTGGCCGGCGTCTACAACAAGTACGACGATCCGCCCAACAGCTTTACCACCGACGACGACGAGATCCGCACCCAGCTGACCCTGTCGATGAACCTTTTCGACGGCTTCGGCAAAAAAACGCGGGTCGTCGCGGCCCGGCTGGAGGTGGAGGGTTTGCGCCATGACCTGGCCGAGACCAGGCAGGACTTCCTGATCCGGCTCGGGAATCTTTTTCTCGATTACCAGGTAAGCGTCGACAATGTGGTCGTCGCCGAAAGCGGCATCGCCCAGGCCGAGGAAAACCTGCGGGTCAACCGGGTGGCTTACGAAGAAGGGGCGGCGGCGGAATCCGAACTGCTCGACGCCATCGCCAATCTGTCCCGGGCCAAGTCCAATTATGTTGCCGCCCTCAGCGAGGGCTTTGCCACCCATTTCCAGATTGCCCGGATGGTCGAACGACTGTGATGGCGTCGCGAAAAGTCGCCAAGGATTAAAGGAGCGCATTTCGACAAGCTCAGCACGAGCGTTAAATAAACAGGTTGTTTCCGCTCACCCTGAGCCTGGCGAAGGGTTTTTCGACTTTTGCGAACCTGTCAACTATAAACCGGGTTTATCGGGCGGGGCGCTCGGGTGTTGTCCCCCTCTCGGGCTCCCCGCCCTTGCCCCGGCCGGTATGGTGGTAAAGATAGCTGTGCAGCAGCCAGCCGGTCAGGATGCCTATGGCCAGCACCAGGAAGATCA
>JARGFN010000132.1 GCA_029210665.1 Desulfobulbales bacterium | reverse complement strand
GCTTCAAGACCGGGGTTGTCTCTTCCAGCAAAAATTGCCGGAGCGTGCTTAACGCCGCCGGCATCGAAGAGTTGTTCGATGTGCGGATCGACGGCGTCGTTTCCGAACAACTCTTGGTGACAAGGGGTCAATTCTTTATTTGTGACAGTTTGTGTTAAATTTTCTCTATTAATTCTCTGGTGCTTTTATCCCTGGCCCTACGCTCACGGCTATGTCAAGAATAAAGAATTGACCCCCATTGCCTTTCCTGGAGGCCCTGGAAAGCTACGTGGTCGACATTCAGGGGGGAACCACGCCAGAAGGCATCCATCTCGGGGCGATGGCTGGCGCGGTGGACATCCTTGACCGCGCCTATACGGGCCTGACGGTCCGTAACAATGTGCTGTGGTTTAACCCCGTTCTGCCGGAGGAAGTCGGCAGGCTGCATATCCACATCCGCTTTCGCGGCCACTCGCTGGAAGTCGATATAACCGGGGAAAAACTGCGGATCCGGGCCCTGGCTTGTGCCGACGGACCGGTACAGATCGGTTTTATCGACCGGATTTTTGAGCTCAAAATGGGCACGGACCTTGATTTCGAGTTGAGCAGCTAAAATCGGGGAAAAACGGGCTAATCTACCTTGATCCCCCAGATGTCCCGGGCGTATTCGCGCACGGCCCGGTCGCTGGAGAATTTACCCATCCGGGCGACATTGAGAACCGCCCGCCGGCCCCATTCCCGCCGGTCCCGGTAAACCTCTTCCACCGCGTTCTGACAGGCCAGATATGAGTCGAGGTCTTTCAACACCAGATAGGGGTCGTTGGGATCAAGCAGGCTGTCGACGATCGGCTTGAACAGTTTCCGGTCGCCGTTGCTGAATTCGCCGCTGGTCAGACTGTCGACCGCCCCGGCAATGGCCGGATCGGCGAGATGGATTTCCCGGGGCGAGCGTTTCGGCGCCTGTTTCTCGGCGGCCACCTCGTCGGCGGTCATTCCGAAGATGAAGATATTGTCCGGGCCGACCTCGTCCCTGATCTCGATATTGGCGCCGTCCAGGGTGCCGATGGTCAGCGCCCCGTTCAGGGCGAATTTCATGTTGCCGGTCCCGGAGGCCTCGGTGCCGGCCATGGAGATCTGTTCGGAGAGATCGGCGGCCGGGAAGATCCTCTCGGCCAGGGAAACCCCGTAGTTGGGGATAAAAACCAGCTTGAGCCGGTCGGCCATGCCGGCGTCGCGGTTGATCACTTCCGCCACCGAGGTGATCAGTTTGATAATCAGCTTGGCCATGACGTAGGAGGGCGGAGCCTTGCCGGCGAAAATCACGGTCCGGGGCACGGCCGCAAGCGCCGGATCGGATCGCAGCCGATGATAGAGATGAATGACATGGAGAATATTGAGCAGCTGCCGCTTATATTCGTGGATGCGCTTGATCTGGACATCGAACATGGCGTCCGGCGACACTTGAATATCGCAGACTGCGCCGATATATTCGGCCAGCCGCGCCTTGTTGCCCCGTTTGACCGCGAGCCACTTATCGACAAAGGCCGGATCGTCGGCCAGCGGCTCCAGTTGGCGGAGCTGGTCCAGATCGACAATCCACCCCTGGCCGATCTTCTCGCTGATCAGCCCGGCCAGGCCCGGATTGCACTTTAACAGCCAGCGGCGCTGGGTGACGCCGTTGGTCTTGCAGTTAAAACGGCCGGGGTAAAATTCGTGAAAAAGATGGAAGATCCTTGCCTTCATCAATTCGGTATGGATTTCGGCAACCCCGTTGACCGAATGACTGCCGACGATGGCCAGGTGGGCCATCCGCACCGTCTTCACCGGGTTCTCCCCGATGATCGACATGTCGCGCAACCTGTCGGGATCACCCGGATAACGCGCCGCGACCTCCTCAAGGAAAAAGTGGTTGATCCGGTAAATGATCTCCATGTGGCGGGGCAGCATTTTCTCCAGAAGCCCGACCGGCCAGACCTCAAGCGCTTCCGGCATCAGGGTGTGGTTGGTGTAGGCGAAGGTGGCCACGCAGATCCGCCAGGCCCGGTCCCAGTCGAGCCCCTCGATATCGACCAGCAGGCGCATCAGCTCCGGGATGGCGATAGCCGGGTGGGTGTCGTTGAGCTGGACCGCGATCCGGTCGCTGAACTTGTTGAAGTCGCCGTTTTTTTTCGTATAGCGCCGCATGATATCCTGGAAAGTCGCGGCCACGAAAAAATATTGCTGCTTGAGGCGCAGTTCCTTGCCCTCCACAACCTGATCGGCGGGATAGAGGACCTTGGAAACCGTCTCCGAGCGGACCTTTTCCTTGACCGCCTCAATATAGTTGCCCTTGGTGAAATAGCTCAGATTTAACTCGCGGGAGGCCTTGGCGGTCCAGAGCCGCATGTTGACCACCTGATCGTTCCTGAAACCGGGGACCAGCATATCGCAGGCCATCGCCATGATGATTTCGGCATCGACCCATTCCCGATAGTTCCGGCCGTTTTCATCAACGGCGGTTTTGACCCGGCCGTAGAAACTGATCGGATGCAGATGGCGGGGACGCTCGAACTCCCAGGGATTGCCGTAACGCATCCAGTTGTCCGGCGATTCGATTTGATAGCCGTCGAGCAGATGCTGGTAGAAAAGGCCGTACTCATAGCGGATCCCGTACCCATAGCCCGGTACGCCGAGAGTCGCCATTGAATCGAGGAAGCAGGCCGCCAGACGGCCCAAGCCGCCGTTGCCGAGGGCGGCGTCCTCCTCCTGTTCCCGAATCTCTTCAAGATCGTGACCAAGCCGCTCCACCGCTTCGCCGAGCGCTCCCTGCAGACCGAGATTGATCATGCTGTTGCCGAGAGAACGGCCGACCAGAAACTCCAGCGACAGGTAATAGACCCTCTTCTTGTGATGCTCGTAGTAACTTTTCTGGGTGTTGATCCACCTCTCGATAAGATTGTCCCGCAGCAGGTAGGATATGGCCTTGCAGAGATCGGCATTATCGGCCCGGCTAGGATCACGGCCCAGAAAACTGAGAAGATGATGGTTCAGGGTCTTCTGCAGATCCTCGACGGCCATCTCGCCGCTGGCGGAACAGAAACAGACCGGCCCCGACGGTTTCAAAGGGATTTCAGACATGGATCTCGACTTTCCGGGTTAATTTAACTATCACCTGAATCCGTTATCGGACGACCCGCAGGGCGGCGGGTGAATCAAGGCGAACAGTGAAAAAAACGATTATTTTACGTAACAACAAACCGATAAAGAAAATCACCCTAGTGTTGTGTCAAGGATAAAATGTTAAATATCGCGCCGCAATTTTTCATGCATGCAAGGCGTGGCTTCAGGAGCATAGCAGCGCTATGTGACTGAAGCCGCAACGTGGCAGGCATGAAAAAGGGCAAGCGAGATTACGACAGTTCAGAGTTGACACGACACTAGAAGCCGTAACGGATTCAGGTATCGATTATCGGTTGCTCAATCTACCGAAAAAAGCCCGGACAACCAATAGGAATTATTGTAACGGGCAAACCGGGGGCTATTTCTCCGAATCGGCCGCCAGGAAATCACGGACCCAATCTTCAGCCGCCCCCCTTCCCCCGATCTCACCGGCGACCCGGGCCTGTTCGAGCCCCGCCAGAATCCGCCCGAACAAGGGGCCCGGTGCAAGGCCCATTCTCTTGAGATCGTGGCCGTCCAGAAGAGGCGGTCCGCTCAGCACCGGCCGGATCGACTCGCGATAGACCTTGTCGATCATGCCATACAGGCCGGCCAGGTCATCTTCCATGGCAATGGGCCGCAGAGGCCCCCGGGAGGCCAGGCTGTCGGCCATGGCCAGCATGAACAGGCCCGGCAGATCTTCGCCGACCGCCTTTACCAGCCGCAGACAGGCCCGGGGGGTGATACCGGATTCGCGGATGGCGTTACTCAGATGAAACGGGTACATATGCAGTTCGATAAGTCCGGCAACGGTCCGGAGGTGGCCCCGGCTCCAGCGCAGGCGGCGGCCGATCCCGGTAAAAATTTCGGCCCCGGCCCGATCGTGATTATAAAAGGTGGTGCGGCCGTCCTCCCTGATTTCGCAGGTCTTCGGCTTGCCGAGATCATGGAACAGGGCGGCCCATTTCAGTAAGGCGGGATGGGGCGGGACGGCCAGATAGTCGCGGAAATGATCGGGATGCTCCGGGAAAAAAGCGGCCGGGTCGCCAATGATTTTCTCGATGGCGGCCAGGGCGGCCAGGTTGTGATCCAGGACATCGAGATGATGACTGGCCGGCTGCAAAAGCCCTTTGCCGGGCAGAAGCTCCGGGAATATCACCCCGAGTATTCCGGACTCGTGCATTTTCAAGACGGTGGCGGCACTCCGGTCGCCGGCCATGATCATCGTAAGTTCATGGTTGATTCTCTCCGGGGCCGGTCGGGAAATCAGCTCCGCCCGTGGAGTTATCCACCCCTCGGTGCGCGGTTCGATCGTAAAGGAAAGGCAGGCGGCGAAACGATAGGCCCGCAGGAGACGCAGGGGATCATTCCCGAAAACATCGGCGGAAGGCGCCCTGACCAACCTTTTGGCGAGATCGGCCGCGCCGCCCAGCGGATCGATCAGGGAGAGAGGCTCAAGCAGGGTGCCGCTTGCCGGATCCAGGGCCACCCCCATGGCGTTGATCGAAAAATCACGAAGGGAGAGATCGGCGGATATCTCGGAAGTCCCTTCCCGGAAGGAAGAGATATCGATGGTGAGACCGCCGGCCACCACCCGGCCGACCCTTTCGCGCTCATCGAGCGGCACGAAGGCGCCGCCGGTTTCTTCGGCGAGAAAGCGGGCCGCGGCAAGCCCGTCACCGGTGACGGTCAGATCCAGATCGATCGCCCGCTTACCGCTCAGCCAGTCCCGCACCGCGCCGCCGGTGACATAGACTTCCCGGCACTGTCCGGCCAGTTTTTTTAAAGCCGAGCGAATGGCCTGCGGGTATTCCTCAAGCCAATTTCTGTCAAGACTCCGATCATCTGTCATCTCAGCCGATGGAACAAAAAAGATTTTAATAAGACTCCAGGCCCGTTATCATTAACGGTATATTAACCCATACCAGTGAATCAGATGAACATAAAACCGCTTTACCGGAAAATCCCCCTTAACCGGATCGACCCGGCCGACCCGACTTTCCTCCTGGCGCCGGCTGCGGACGAGGAAGTCCCCGACCACTCCCAGGACTTCGTCGGGAGATGGGCCATTATCCATCCGCCGGTGCTGCGGGAGAGAGGGGATGCCCGCTTCACCGTAGTTACCGGTCGCCGACAGATCGTCGCCGTCCGACGCCTCCCCGCTGAAGATTACTGCGCCTGTCTGGTCCTGCCGGTCGATACCCCGGGCCGGGATCTATTGTTGATGGCGCTCCAGGAAATCCTGCTCAGCCGGCCCGCCACCCCGATGGAAAAAGCGATCTGCTGGCGGAAGGGCGTCGAGCTGCTGGGACGTGACCGCGCCGGACGGGAACTCGGCCCCCGGCTTGAGTTATCAGGCCAACTCGGCCCGGAGCGGCTCGAAAAACTCCTGACCCTCGACCGGACAATGCAGGAAGCCTTGCACAAGGGCAGCCTCGACCTGAAAGCCTGCCTTAAACTTTTGGATATCGACCCGCCCGACCGCAACCCCCTGTTCGAGACAATGACGCGGCTGCGGCTAAGTTCATCCAACCAGCGAAAAATTGTCGACTGCTGCCGGGAACTTGAAAAACGCCGGGGCCGCTCGATAGCGGCGATCCTCGGTGAACCGGCATGCCTTGAAATCATCAATCATTCCGAGGCGAACCCTCCCCAGAAAGCCGCGATGATGATGAACCGGCTCACCGCCCTCTGCTATCCCAACCTTACCGAGGCCGAAAAGGACTTTCGCGGGTTCGTCGCCGACTTAACCCTGCCGAAGGGCGCCCACGTCGAACACGCCCCTTCTTTCGAGAAGGATTCCCTGAAACTGTCCATCGAATTCGCCGACCGGCGCCGGCTCGCGGCAAAATGGCCGGAAATCAAAAAGATCCTCGCCGCCGCAAACCATGAGTGACTATGCGCCGATGATTTTGACCAGCACCCTCTTTTTGCGCCGCCCGTCGAATTCTCCGTAGAAGATCCTCTCCCAGGTCCCGAAATCGAGTTGGCCGCCGGTTATCGCCACCACCACTTCACGGCCCATGACCTGCCGCTTCAGATGGGCATCGGCATTGTCCTCATAGCCGTTATGACGATACTGCGAAACCGGCTCGTGCGGGGCCAGTTTTTCAAGCCAGACCTCATAGTCGTGGTGCAGACCGGGCTCGTCGTCGTTGATGAAAACCGAAGCGGTTATATGCATGGCGTTGACCAGCACCAGCCCTTCGGTGATCCCGCTTTCCCGCAGACAGGACTCCACCTCCCCGGTAATATTGACAAAGGCTCGGCGGGTAGGAATATCGAACCACAGTTCTTTCCGGTAGCTTTTCATCGTCTCTCTCCTATGAAAAAAGATAAAAGGGGCCTGATATTGCAATAAAAAGTTGTTAAATAGTTATTTTTTTTGTTAATGTTAGTCGCATGTCTTCAGCATTGCTACTATAAAGCTGAGTTGAGCAGCTTGTCTGCTCGTACGAAACTTATGCCCTGTGGGT
>JARGFN010000001.1 GCA_029210665.1 Desulfobulbales bacterium | reverse complement strand
TTACAGGCATTTCCAAACTTGCCGTGCAAGGCTGCTGACGCCAGCGTCCGTTCCGAGACCAAATATAAGGAAGGAAGGGGCGTTTAATTGTTTAATCAGCGCGTAGGTTGCGTTCCACGCACCATTGTTTCCTTGCCCGATTTGTCATGCCGGGCACAATGTGGTGCGCTTAGCCAGGTAGGGTGGGCTCCGCCCACCAATAAGACGGAGTTCCCTTGCGGCAAGTGAACCTAGGGTTATAATAAAATCCACAAGCCCCCGGTTGAGTCCGACTCGAACGGGGGCTTTTTTTTATCGAGTTCCACCCCGACCCAAGGGGCCGGGGTTTATCGGAGATCGGGTAGGATCGGCTTTAGCCGCGAAATAAAACGGGATGGCGTTTCCAGCGTTTCCAGGAAGTCCTTTTCCTCGGCGGAAGAAAAAGGTATATTTCAGCGTATTTCCAGGTATGACAAACTCGTAAAAAGTCTTATGAGAGGAACCCGGTAAGAAGATCGATGAAAACCGGCGAGGACATAAAAAGTATTTCCAGGTTTCGCTCGGGCGGATATTTCATTAACGGCCTGATCCTTCTTGTCATGCTCGGTACCTCGTTTGCCCTTTATTATCCCGCCTTGACGGGCCCGTTCGTCTTTGACGACGAGCCCAATATTCTGCACAATCAGTCGGTACGGATGAGCGAATTTACTCTCCCCGCCCTCGAAAAAGCGGCTTTCGGGGGGTTGATGTCCAGCCGGCCGGTCGCCTACCTCTCTTTTGCCCTGAACTATCTTGCCGGCGGTTACGAGGTCGCGGGCTACCATCTGGTCAACATCCTGCTCCACGGCTTGACCGGTTTTATCCTCTTTCTGTTTTTCCGGATTACCCTGCAAATTTTTGACGGATCGAGAGAGGCAAGATCGGCGGCCATTGTCTCGCTTGTCGCGGTTTCGATCTGGCTGGTCCATCCCATCCAGAGTCAGGCCGTCGCCTATATCGTGCAGCGGATGACCATTCTGGCAGCCCTTTTCTATCTTTTGTCGTTGCTGTTCTACGTTTATGGGCGGCTGGCGGAAACCCGCGGCAAGCGGTGGGGCTTTTTTGCGGGCGCGATTCTTTTCGGTTTTCTTGCCCTCGGCTCCAAGGAAATTGCCGCGACCCTGCCGGTCTTCGTTTTCCTCTACGAATGGTTTTTCTTTCAGGATCTCGACCGCACCTGGTTGAAAAAACGTCTTCCCCTTCTCGGTTTGGCTCTGGCGGCCTTTCTGCTTTTAGCCCTTTTCTACCTGGATTTCGACCCGATCGATGCGGTTATGGCCTCTTACCGGAGAAGGGGATTCGGCTTACAGGAACGGCTGTTGACCGAATTGCGGGTGGTGATCGTTTACCTGGGCAAGATCTTTTTCCCCAGCCCGGAACGGCTTAGTCTGGAGCACGACATAGTACTTTCTACATCCCTGTTTTCGCCCCCGGCGACTTTTTTTTCGGCCACCTTTTTGCTGACCTTGGCCGTGGTGGCCGTTTTTGCGGCCGGGAGAGCGCGTATTCTCTCCTTCGCCCTCCTCTGGTATCTGGGCAACCTTTTGATCGAGTCTTCGCTGATCGGCCTGGAGTTGGTATTCGAGCACCGTAATTATCTGCCGGGTATGTTTATTGTTTTCTATTTAGTTCTTCTGGTCGATGGATTGCTCGGCTCGAAGGCTAAAAAAATCGCTCTGGCCGCTGTGGTTATCGGCCTCTTCTCTTTCTGGACCCAGCAAAGGAGCTCGGTTTGGGCGGACGAGGAGACCCTGATGCGCGATAACCTCGAAAAGGCGCCGGGCAAGTTCCGGGTCTACTACAACCTGGGCACCCTGCTCTCGGAAAAGGGAAGGCATGTGGAGGCCATAGGTGTATATAATCGCGGCCTGGAGGTCTTGGCCGGTAAAGGCGGCGCCAAGCGCGGAACAAAGGTGTATTACAACCTGGGCATCCTGTACACCAACCTGGGCAACGCCCTGGCGAGCAAAGGGCAATATTCCAGGGCCGATGTTGCTTATTACCGGGCCCTGAAGATTAATCCCAACGATCCGAACGCCTATCTGGGCCTCGGCCACAATGCCTTCCGCCGGGAGAATTATGAAAAGGCGGAGATGCATTACCGGAGGGCTTTGTCCGTGGCCGGGGATCCCGCCCTGAAAAAGCTGATCACGCGAAGTCTGCTTAGAGCGGCCCGGCAAAGGTAATTGATTTGAATTATCAGTCATTGGCGATGGGTCATTGGCGATGGGTTGTCATATTCCCGGCTTGCTGATAACATATGAAAAGTGATTTCACCGTCATTCCGGCGGATGGCAAGCCGGAATCCACTTATATATGCCCGACAAACCGGAGGTATGGCATGGATGCGGAAAGTTGTCTGAGAAATAGAATGAGCATTCGCGGGTTCAAGCCGGAGCCGGTGGACCGCGCCGTTTTGGAGGAAGTCTTCGAGCTGGCTCGCTGGAGCCCGTCTTACAAGAACAGCCAGCCCTGGGAGGTCCTGGTCCTGTCCGGCGAGAAGAAGCAGGGACTGAGCCGGGAGATGATCCGCTTGTTCGAGGAAGGGGCGCCGAACAGCCCCGATCTTGCCGCCCCGCAGGGCTGGCCGCCGACCGAGCAGGACAATATCAACCAGCTCTACCAGAGCCGCCGGGAGGCGACCGGGGTCGACCTGCTGGACCCGAAACTGGTCAAAAAAGCCAAGAAGGCCAATTTTTCCTTTTACGGCGCGCCCCACGCGGTCTATCTCTTTCAGGACGGTTCGCTAAGCCAGTGGTCGCTGTTCGACCTCGGTCTCTTCGCCCAGACCCTGATGCTGGCCGCCCATGCCAAGGGGCTCGGCACCGTCCCCCAGGCCTTCGCCACCGACTATGCCGGAGAGATCAAGAAGTTTCTCGGCATCCCGGCGACCAAGCGGCTGGTCCTCGGCCTCTCCCTGGGCTATCCCGATCCGGAGGCCTCGCTGAACAAGCTCCGCACCGATCGGATGGCGGTGGAGAAATTCGTCCGCTGGCTGGAGTAAAATGGTTAAACCTGAATCCGTGACGGCTTCGTGGGGAATTCCACTTATCAATACGTATTTACATTAGATAATCGTTTTTCCCTGGGTTGCCAGGGTTCCGCCGCCCTGCGGGGCGCCCGATAACGGTGCATCTGCGCCCCGCAGGAAGTGCCCTTGGGGTGCCGCGTTGGCAACTCGTTGATATACCATCAGTATTATCAACATCGTTGCCGCCTTGCATCTGCACCGTTCTCGAACGCTCACGGATTCAGGTTAAATTATGTAATAAATCACCGCCGGTACGGAGTTTGCGGCGGGAAAAGGAGGAAAAGGATCTCACCCTGAGCCGGTCGCAGGAAGGGATTTTCGATTTTTTTTGCGATGTCATCAGTTTTAGAAAAGCTCGCGCCGTGGTCCGCCTCCCGCCGGGAGTGGCGGATCTGTTGAGCCGGTTGCAATAACCAAGCATGATGGCGCCGGAATTCGGTACGCCGTCAGGAGAAAGATAATCATGAGATTTTCACGGAAGTTCGTAGTGTTACTGTTTGCCTGCCTGTTCCTGCCCGCCGTTGCCGCGGCGGAAACGGCGTATGTTTCCGATCAACTGGTCATCACCTTCCGCCGGGGCAACAGCACCGAGCACAAGATATTGAAAACCCTTAAAACCGGGACGCCTATGGAGGTCCTCGAAAGGACGGAAGGGGACAAATATGTCAAAGTCAGGCTGGAAAGCGGGGAAGAAGGCTATGTTCTGGCCCAATACCTCACCGGGGAGACCCCCAAAGCCGTAATCATCTCCCGTCTGGAAAATCAGCTTGAAAAGGTTCGGGACCAATTAGCCCAGGCCAAGGCGAGACTGGCCGAGTCTTCCCGGGAACAAGGGGATCTGGCCGGAAACATCGGCGAATTCAACCAGGCCCTGGCAGACACCAAAGAAGAGCTGCGCGCGGTCACCGAAAAATATGACACCCTGCTGAAGGATTCCGCGGCGGTAGTGGAAATTACCAGTGAACGCGATCTTCTCAAGGAGACCAATGAAAAACTTGCCGCGGAAGTCCGGTCGCTGACCGCGGAGAATTCCGATCTTATGCGCACCGGCGCGGTCAGATGGTTTCTGGCCGGAGCCGGGGTATTATTCCTTGGCTGGATAATCGGCAAGACTTCCCGGAAGAAAAGGAGCAGGTTGTAGGAGAGTAGCTGCAATAATCTTGGGAGTGTTTTTTAGCCCCGCGCTAGGTAAATTACGTCTCCCCCCTTCTTCCCGTCCCCCTTTTCATAGAGGCTAAAGGTCAGCGGCGACGGTTATCGTGGTCGCGGTCCTTGTCCTTGTCGCGGCCCCGGCCCTGCCCTCCCCTTTTACCCTTGTATCTGACCTCTTTGGGGTAATGGCTTCTGGGCAAATCGAGCCACGGTCCATTTCTTGAGGTTGAGTATAACCAAGCGCCGTTTCTGTAATGGTAGTGGTAGCCATTATGAACGTAGTACGGCTCAACGTCCAGCACCACGACCGGCGGCAATAGCGGGACCATCTCCACCCCGCCGCGCCTGCCGGGTACCACGGCACAGGCGCTCAATAACAACATCACGACCAGCGCTGAAATCAATGTCCTTTGCATAAACCCTCCTTTATACCTACAGGTCATAAGTTTCGTTTGCACCCTAAAGGGCATTAAAAGCAGACGAACTGCTCAACTCAGCCTTATCCGAGAAATTCGCCGCCGGCCCGACCGGCATTTTGTGAAGCCCGCAAGAGAACCTGAATCTGTGAGCGTTCGAGAACGGTGCAGATGCAAGGCGGCAACGATGTTGATAATACTAATGGTATATCAACGAGTTGCCAACGCCGCAGATGCGCCGTTATCGGGCGCCCCGCAGGGCGGCGGGTGAATTCCACCCCCCACGGATCGCTGTCTATATTTAACGTAAAAACAACCACATATCGTGAATTAATGCACTAAGCCGTCACGGATTCAGGGAGAAGACAACGGTTCAATGCCTATCTCCGCGACCTTCGGAAGAATGCTTACGCCCACTTCCGCCGCCATCACCACCATGACCACGCCATCCTCCGGGCGGCGCTATAACGCAGGCCGACAGCAGGGCTCCCAAGATAATGGCGGAAATCAATTTCTTATTCATCTTGCCTCCTTTTGTTAATCAATCATTAAGAAAATAATGCATGAGGCATGCCGGAAGGAGGCATGCTCCGGAAATCACTCAGAACCCTTGATCGCCATAGTATTTTCCCGCGTGAGAAGAGAATGGAGGGAGACATAGGGGCTTTTATGTGCCTCGGCATTTGGTGGGCCCCGCAAAATATGACGGATAGGGATAGCGGGCGGGATAATATAGGGCTCCCCCTTTGCCCCTTCTTTTTAATTTCGATTGACAATATATTCCCGCCTGGTGGATCATTTCAACATAGGCAAGCGACATACCGCCGCGCCGCAGCAAAGGAGGTGATCCATGAAGAAGGTCCTCAGCAAGGAAGCCCTGCGCAAGGAATCTGCCTTTTGGACAAAACTCGGCCAGGCCGTTAAAGAAAATCCGGGCAAAATCTGCCATAAATGAAAAGGCTGAAAATCTGAATAGGTTGCCGGTCGGCAACAACGCGCAACCGGCAGATACGCATGGCTGACTCCGTATCTGCCGGTTTTGTCCGCGGGGTAATCGAGTTTTTTTGACAAACTCGCAAAAAATCGTGCTATGGCTAAGCAAAAACTTCGAGAAACAAGGCGCGGTACTTGGACGCTGCCGTTAATTATATCCGAGGGTTAAAATTTTATGCCGAGCAACCGCCCCCAGGAATTCTTTGTCCAGTGGCACCTCACCGAACGCTGCAATCTCCGGTGTCAACACTGCTATCAGACCGGGGGCAAAACAGAAGAACTTTCCCGGGCCGAGATCCGGGCGGTGCTGACTGAAATCAGCGAGATGCTGCAAACCTGGACGGAGACCTACCAAATCGAGTTTTCGCCGAGCCTCAATATCACGGGCGGCGAGCCCTTCCTCCGCGCCGATCTTTTGCCGGTTCTCGGCGAAATGGCCGCAGCCGGCTATGGCGTCTATCTCCTTACCAACGGCACCCTGATCGATGGCCGGCGGGCGGCGAGGCTGGCCGATCTTGGCGTCAAGGGGGTCCAGGTAAGCATTGAGGGCCCGGAAGAGGTGCATGACTCGATCAGGGGCGCGGGAAGTTTCGCCGCCTGCCGCCGGGGGATTGCGCATCTTCTCGCGGCCGGACTCAAGGTGACTTTGAACGCCACGCTATCGGAAATTAATGTTGCGAATTTTCGCGACATGGGGGAAATCGCCGCCGCCCTCGGGGTCCACCGGCTCGGGTTCTCGCGGCTGGTGCCGTCCGGTCGGGGCCTGGGACTTGTTGACCGGATGATCGGCCGGGAAAGACTGCGGGAGACATACGAGGCAATTTTTGCCTTGCCCGTCAATGGGGTCGAGATCGTCACCGGCGACCCCGTGGCCTCGCAGATGCTCAAGGCCACGGGTAGCGGTGATGGCGGACCAATTGCCACGGGCGGTTGCGCGGCCGGGATTTCGGGATTGACGATCCTGCCCGACGGCACCGTTACCCCCTGCCGGCGCCTGGCCGTTCCGCTGGGCAATGTCCGCAAGGATTCCTTGCGTGAGATCTGGGCGGATTCCGCGGTCCTGGCGCAGCTTCGCGACCGCCGCCAGTATAAGGGCCGGTGCGGAACCTGTCCGAGATGGGCCCACTGCCGGGGTTGCCGGGCGATCGCTTACGCCCATTCCCTTGCCCGGGGCCGGGCCGATCTGCTGGCCGATGACCCGCAGTGTTTTATCGGCAACTGACCCGAACCGTTTTTTATGCAATTACCCCAGCTCACTTCTTTTTGAACCTATAAAAGTTGCACTTCACTTTTGAATCCGCCGAGTTTTAGCATGGATGCTATCCGCGAAACAAAGATGGGTTTTTCTTAATAAACTTCCCGATCAAATTTCTCACAAAAAATATCTCTTTGCGTTTCAGATACCGCCATCCCGTAAAACTGACGATAAATGCGCCAAGCGCATTGACGATTATATCCCACATGGTGTCGGTCAGGCCGGAAGGATCGCCCAGCATTGTTTTTTGCATGTCGAGGAGAAAGAGTTGATCCATGGAAAACTCAAAAATTTCCCAGAGGGTGCCGATAGTTACCGCAAACGAAAACGCGAACAGGGATATGAACCCGGGGGTCATATGCAGCTCTACCCGTTTGCTTTCATTCAAAAGATAGACCAGCAAAAAGCCTGTGATCCCCATCAACAGGCCGGCCGATCCGTGGAGGACGATATCCCACCACCAGAAGCGCTGATAAAAACTCTGGATTTCTCCGAGGTAGAGAGAGGCGAAAATGAAGATAACGGCCGTGAAGTGGAACTCCACGGGAATTTCAACGTCGATCTTTCCGCGGAACAGGGTCGGGGCGATGAGGACGGTGATAATCATGGTGACCAGAAACATCGAGAGCCAGCGGGTATCCAGCAGCAGAAAAATCCACTCGGCGGCCATAATGACCAACAGGGTCCGGCCGACCCATTTGTGGATCCAGCTTTCATCGCGCACGACGCTTTTAAGGCGTTGCGATTTCGGGGTCGTTTTGCCGTCCATCTGGTCTTGTTTCCACGGTGTTTTGATCAATCAACTGTCAATGCGGGGTATTGATCGCCGGGCAAGGCAGCTGCTTCCGGGTAGAGCGGTTCCTGAAGGATTAGTCGTTATTCAGTGGGTTGGTGGAGGAGTCGTCAAAAAGCTGTCATTTCGAACGAAAGCGAGAAATCTTATCCTTTAACCAACTGAAACTATTAAGATTTCTCACGTTGGCCGAAATGACATCGTGGCGATCGCGACTTTTTGCGAGTTTGTCAATTTTTACTGAATAAATTCTTAATGTCCCTGGCGTATGAGCTGAGGACAACGGCGATGATCGCCATCAGTATATAGCGGATCGCCCTCAGGTGCTGCTCCAGGTAGTCAAAAAAGAAGGTCCAGATGACAATCGCGCCCAGGGTCCCCAGAAATGTCGCCGAAAAGTTTTTTGTGATCTTGAATTTCAGCAGATAGCCGATAATCGAACCCATAACCGGACCGGTCACCGGCAGCGGGGTCATGACAAAAAGAAAAAGCCCGAGCCAGCCGTATTTCTCTATTTTTTCCTTGTGCCGCTTAGCCTTACGCTCGAGCTGTATGGCGTAGTACCTGACGAACCTGAATTTGATGTAATTATTGATGGAAAGGGTGGATACCGAATAGGCAATGCAGACGATGAGGATTTCCAGGTAGAAATTGTAGGTGATCGTCCAGAAATTATTAAGTCCGTTCATGATGCAAAGACCGATGCCCGCCGCTCTGCCGCCGAAGGTATGGGCGACGAAGACCAGGCTTAGAACCTGGACCTTTTCCGTCTCCGACTCGAAAAAACACCAGCCCAGCCCGACAAGGAGGGCAACCAGTAAGGCCCCGAAACAAAGAATTCGCCATTCGATGGTGTCGTAGATTTTTTTATTTGCTTTTTTCTTCGCCATCTCTATTTATTATCCTGATAGCCTGGTCCGCAACCCTGCCGCGCCGTTCGATTTCCCCCGGCCGATTGAGGCAGGTAAGTATCGCCATGGGACAATGGGTCAACAGGGAAAGAAGGAATAACATCCCGGCGCTTCCCGGGACTTCTCCCCCCGACCGCAAAAAAAGTCCGGGCGTGATCCAGGTATATCAGGATTTGCCGATTCCCTAAGACGTTTTTTATGGGAAAAGCTGTTGTGTCACCGACCGCCCCGGGCGAGCCGCGCGGAAGCGGCCGTTTTCGAGTTTAAGCGTGGACCATGCCAACTAATTCATTGATTTAACGTTGGCCTCGTTGGCCGGTTTCGGCTTTTTACGAGTCTATCACTAATAGCTGTTTTTTACTTTGTTTTCAATAGGTCCGCCGGCTAAATAGTCAAATCATCCCTGGCTCTCTCCGCCGGCTCCGGTGAAGGGTTGCTCTCCCGGCCGGTTTTTTCGAGACGGCGGCGCAAATCGGCCAGGGATTTTTTGAAACCGGTCAAGAGATCATCGCTGATCACCGTTTTGACCTGTTCCAGGGTGCTTTCCAGGTCGGCGGCCAGTCTGTCGAGGCCTTTCTTGAGTTTTCGGACCTCGTCTCTGTCCGGGGTGGATTGCATCGCCTCTTCGATTTCCTGTAATTTTCTCTCGATCTCGGCCAGTGACAGTTCCAGCCGGTTGGTAAGTTCCGACGATTTTTCCTGGTAGGATTCGCCGGCCCGATCAATTGTGGCAGCCAATTCGGCCCCCAGTTCCTCGGTCTTCAGCTTGAGATCGTCCAGCATGTTCCGCAGGTGGGGCGGATAATCCAGGCCCGCGACCACGCTGTCGTCGGTAAGCAGGATGCCGCCCGGTTTTCTCTGCTCGGTAAAGACCGCTTTGCGGCCGGGGTGGTCGGGGTCTTTATCGATATAAAATATCGAATAGACGGTGAGCTGTTCCTTGTGGTCGGAATCGATATCCAGTTCCACCAGGTAATGTCCCCGTTCGCTTCTGGTTATCCGCTCGATATCCCCGATATACTTATCGCGGTAGATGATTCGATCGCCGGTCTGAAGGCCGTTGATCCGGTTGAACTGCGTGATCAGCCGGAGGTCGCCGAAATCGCAGCCGATCAGAAGGGCGGAAAGCGATAACAAAAGCAGCAGCCGGGGCGGGATGTATTTCGGCATGGCGGTAATTCCTTATGGGTCAAGGGTTAGAGGTCATATAGCGGCGCATTCCGACGTTGAAGATGATGCCGAGGCCGAGCAGCGTGGTCAGCAGGGACGAGCCGCCGTAGCTGAAGAGCGGCAGGGGCATCCCGACCACCGGCAACAGCCCGAGAAGCATGGCCAGGTTGATAAAGGCCTGCCAGAAGAGCAGCGAGGCGATGCCGAAGCAGAGCAGGACGCCGAATTTGTCGCGGGCGGAACCGGCGATTTTCAGGGCCAGGAGGATCAGGAAACAGTAGAAGGCAAGGAGGACGATTGAACCGATAAAGCCCCATTCCTCGGCCCAGACCGAGAAGGCGAAGTCGGTGTGCCGTTCCGGCAGGAATTTGAGGTGGACCTGGGTGCCCTTCAGGTAACCCTTGCCGAACATAAGGCCGCTGCCCACCGCGATCTTCGACTGGATGATATGATAGCCGCTGCCGTGGGGGTCGAGCTCCGGGTTGAACAGGGTGAAGATCCGCCTTTTCTGGTAAGGCTTGAGGACGTATAACCAGGCGATGGGGATCAGGCAGATGATCGACGAGGCCAGGCTGATTATGGTCCGGGCCTTCAGTTTCACCAGCAGGGTCATCGAGACAAAAATCACGGCCAGCATCAGGGCGGTGCCGAGATCCGGCTGCATGAGAATCAGGGTGAAGGGCAGCCCGGTCAGGAGGATCGGCGCGACCAGCTCCCGCAAGGTGAAACCCTTGCCGGTATCCTTGCGATAATAATAGCTGGCCAGGTTGATGATCAGGGCCAGTTTCGCCAGTTCCGAGGGTTGCAGCCTGAAGAGGCCCAGATCGATCCAGCGTTGGGTGGAGGCCACCGAATCGCCGAAAAACAGGGCGATGCAAAGCAGCGCCATGGTGATGATATAGATCGGGTAGTTCAGGGTGAGCAGGATCCGGTAATCGACGCTGATTACAGCCAGAATCAGGCCGCTCCCCAGCAGATAGAAATAGAGCTGTCTGAAAAAGTAGGACGAGGCGCCTGCTTCCGACGAGTAAGTGGCGCTGTACAGGTTTGCCAGGCCCATGGCCGCGACGATCACGACGGTGACCAGAAGGGTCCAGTCGAAGTTGAGCAGCAGCCTTCGATCGAATCTGAACATTTGCGGTTACTCCGGTTGGCGGCGATCTTTCGGATCGCCGTTCAATTTAAAATATTCCCGCAACACCTGTTTGGCGATTGGGGCCGCGGCCGAGCCACCGTGGCGGCCGTGTTCGACCAGGACCGTCACGGCAATCTCCGGTTTTTCGGCCGGCGCGAAGGCGGTGAACCAGGCGTGATCCCGCCTGTTGTAGGGGATCATCTCCTCTTCAATGTCCTCAACATGGGAAAGCTGGACAACCTGGGCGGTGCCGGTCTTGCCGGCGACGGTGATCTCATTGAGGCGGGCGTTGGAGCCGGTGCCGAGAGGATCGTTCACCGCCGCCACCAAGCCCCGGCGGATCAGTTCGAGGTTGGCCTCCTTGTCCTGGTATTCTCCGGTTCTGACCGGGGGGAAATTCCGGATCGTCTTGCCGTCCGGGTCGATGATCTCCTTGATGAACTGGGGTTGGTAAATGACGCCGCCGTTGGCGATGGTGGCGGTCATTACATTGATCTGGAGCGGCGTGGTCAGGTTGAAGCCCTGCCCGATCACGATCGACAGGGTCTCGCCGGGCTGCCATGGTTCCCGGTAGGTCCGCCGTTTCCAGTCCGCGGTCGGAATCAGGCCGCTTTTTTCATGCTCGAGATTGATCCCGGTTTTTTTGCCGAGTCCCAGGCTTCCGGCATAAAAAGCCAGACGGTCGACATCCAGTTCCAGCCCGATCTTGTAAAAGTAGACGTCACATGATTCGGCCAGGGCCCGGGTCAGGTCGACCATGCCGTGGCCGCTTTCTTTCCAGCAGCGATAGGCCCGGCTGCCCAGCCGGAGCGACCCCGTGCAGTTAACCACGGTATCCGGGGTGATGAGCCCTTCGCCGAGGCCGGCCAGGGCGGTGACCATCTTATAGATTGAAGCGGGGGGGTACTGTCCCTGGATTGCCTTGTTGGGCAGGGGGTGCAACGGGTCGTCCAGCATGGCCTGCCAGGCATCGCGGGAGATGCCGCCGACGAATTCGTTAAGTTCGAGTGGGGGCGAGCTGGCCAGAACCAGCAAGCGGCCGGTGTCGACTTCCGTCGCCACCACGGCCCCGGCCCGGCCCGCCATGGCCTTTTCGGCGGCTACCTGCAAATCGGCGTCGATGGTCAGCTTGATGTCGTTGCCGGGGAGCGGTTCCTTTTTGGCCAGCTGCTTCTTTTCAAAACCACGGGCATCCACCTCGACCATCAGGACGCCCTTTTCCCCCCGCAGCTGTTTTTCGAAGATTTTTTCCAGGCCTTGTTTGCCGATGCGGTCGCCGCCCTCGTACTCTCCCCCGCGGCTTTCCTCCAGTTCCGCCCGATCGATTTCGCCCAGGTAGCCGGCCATGTGGGAGGCAAGGTTGTCGTAGAGGTATTCCCGTGCCGGAACCACCTCGATGCGGACGCCGGGCAGTTTCAGATGGTTGTTTTCGATGTAGACCAGGGTGCGCCAGTCGATGTCTTCCTTGAGAAGAAGGGGCAGGTATTTAGGGATGTCTTCCCCGGCCCTGATCCGATCAAGGATGGTGGTGATATCGTCGCCGAGAATTTTCGAGAGCCGTTTGATCACCAGGGCCGGATCAGGAGTGTCCTCCCTGGTCCAGACCACGTTGAAACTGGGGCGGGTGGTTATCAATAACCGGTTCTTCCGGTCGAGAACATTGCCGCGCGGCGCGACGATCCGCAACGCCCTGACCCGGTTCACCTTGGCCCTCTCTTCGAACTCGAAGCCTTTGTTGACCTGGAGGAACCAGAGGCGCAGGATGATTACGGCGGTCAGGGTAAGGACGACACCGGTGGCAATGGCCAGCCGCTTCTTGAGAATAAAGAGTTCGGCCTCGTCAAGTTTGTTGATCCGGGTGATGGTCCTCTGCATGTAGGGAAGGGAGTGGTTCTTATTCATGAAATAAACCTGTTGTCGCCTCTACCTCTTGAAAACAGCCGCCGCCTGTCGACGGAAATCCGGGCAACGATTCGGCTCAGGACATGGAAGAAGGGCAGGGCGAGGATGGCCAGGATAAACATCTGCAACAACAGGTCGCGCCAGGACCAGAGAATATTGGTGCCGGGGTTGAAGATTGCCATGTAAAGATAGATGGCGCCGCTGCAGAGCAGATAGCAGGTGGCGGCCAGCGGCGGCTGATGGGCGGGTTCGTCGACGATCACCTGGCGGGATACGTACCTGATGGTCAGGAAAAGCCCCAGGTAGACGGCCGGATAAAGCCCGGGCACAAAGCCGGAAAAGATGTCCATCATCAGGCCGTAGAGCATCACCAGGATAAGGCCCCGATAGCTGTCGAGCCTGGTCGCGACAAATAGAACCAGCAGGAAAAGGAGGTCGGGGTTGCCGAGCCACGGGGGCATCCGTACGAAAATGGTGGTTTGCACGAGCAACAGGATGGCGCCCAGTATGATGAAAACCGTCAATAACATCTCGGGTCTTTATTCGGTCAGCTGGTTGGATTTCATGATAACAATGACATTCTCGAGTTTTGAGAAGTCGACCACCGGTTCAACCTCGATATCCAGGAACATGCCGCGCCGGTTACTGACCACCGAGGAGACCCTGCCAACCGGCAGCCCCTTCGGGAATACCCCGCCGAGGCCGGAGGTGATCAGCAGGTCGCCGGGGTTTATCTTGTTGTTTTTCAGGACATAATGAAGGCGGTAGCTCTCGCCGGTGCCTTTGATGATTCCTTGGGTCCGGCTGTCCTGAATCAACACCTCGATGGCGCTGTTCGGGTCGATTGCCTGAAGGACCTTGGCCCGATGATTGCCGCCGTCCAGAATCTGCCCGACCACCCCCTCGACGGTGACGACCGGCATGCCCCTGCTCACCCCGTCGCTGCTGCTGCGATCGATGCTGAAGGTCTTGAACCACTGGGAGGGATCGCGACCGATGATTCTGGCCGTGATGGTCGGCTGGGGTAATTGTTCCTTGAATTCCAGAAGTTTCCGGAGACGAACATTGGTGGCCAGGGCCTCGCGGTAGGTTACGGTGAGGCCCTGGTATCTCGCGATTTCTTCCCTGAGCCGGTCGTTTTCCTTCTTGACTCCGATAAGGTCGAAATAGTTGTTCCGGATGTCGAGGCCATAGTTGATCGCCCCGGTGACGCCGGCCTGGGCCGTGCCCAGGATATCGAAGATCAATCGGTGGGGCAGGGTAAGTTCCTTGCGGCCCATAAAGGACAGGGCCAGGACGGTGAACAGAACCGCGCAGGTTGAGATAACCAGAAATTGTCGGAGTGGGCGGCGGGTTCGCTTACTTCTTTTTCTCATCAAAAATTGCTCATAACCTCTTTCAGCTCGTTGATGTTTTCAAGCGCCTTGCCCGATCCCAGTACCACGGAGGACAGCGGGTCGTCGGCAATGATTATCGGCAGACCGGTCTCTTCACGCAGACGTTTGTCGAGGTTTCTGAGCAGGGCGCCGCCGCCTGTCAGGATGATGCCGCGGTCGACAATGTCGGCGGACAACTCCGGCGGGGTGATCTCAAGGGCCATTTTGACCGCTTCGATAATGGCATCGACCTGCTCGGAGATGGCGGCCTTTATTTCACTAGAATCGATCGTAAGGGTTTTGGGTACGCCGGAGATCAAATCTCTCCCCTTGATTTCCATGGTGGCGTATGGCGATTCCGGCATAACGTCGCCGACGATGATCTTGATCTGCTCGGCGGTGTGCTCGCCGATCGCCATGTTGTGTTTGCGCTTAATGTAGTGGAGAATGGCTTCGTCCATCTTGTCGCCGGCCACTCGCACGGAGCTTGAATAGACGATGCCGGCCAGGGAGATTACCGCCAGCTCGGTGGTGCCGCCGCCGATGTCGACGATCATGTTGGCGGTCGGTTCGGTGATCGGCAGGCCGGCGCCGATGGCCGCGGCCATCGGCTCGTCGATCAGGTAGACCTCGCGGGCGCCGGCCGATTCGGCCGATTCCCGCACCGCCCGGCGCTCGACCTGGGTAATGCCGGAAGGAACGCTGACGATGATCCGGGGATGAACCAGGGTGCGCCGGTTATGGACCTTGTTGATGAAATATCGGAGCATCGCCTCGGTGACTTCGAAATCGGCGATGACCCCGTCGCGGATCGGCCGGATGGCAAGGATGTTGCCCGGGGTCCGGCCCAGCATCTTTTTGGCCTCCTTGCCCACGGCCAGAACCTTGTTGCCCCGGCCGTCCTGGCGCACGGCAACCACCGAGGGCTCCCGGAGCACGATACCCTTGCCTTTGGCGAAAACCAGGGTGTTGGCGGTGCCGAGATCGATGGCCAGGTCGTTGGAGAGCCAGCCGAAAAGCGAGTCTAATGGAAAGAACATGGAGAAGGTGCCTCTCTGTGTGTAATTTACGGTGGGGATTGTCTCGAATATCGTAAAGCCGAGTTGATCAGCTTGTCCGCTCGTACGAAACTTAGGCCCTTACGGTATAAAATTTTCATGAATTACGCCTACCTAACCGGAACTGGCCCACATTAACAGACCGTGTATGGCTTGGCAAGGGAAATGGCCGGGGCAAATCTCTAGAAAATCTGAATTACAGGTCGATAAGGGCAAACTTTACAAATAGCCGTCACGGATCCCGGGAAAAACCTTGACAGCCCGGGGAAGGGCATGGTACATAATTGCCGCGAATGACGGCATGGCCCCTGGCGGCCCTGCCGGTTTTTGTGGGGCTATAGCTCAGCTGGGAGAGCGCTTGAATGGCATTCAAGAGGTCAGCGGTTCGATCCCGCTTAGCTCCACCAATATCCAATAAAAACCCTTTCGGGAGGGGCCTGAACGGTTTTTTCCGATAAGGTCGGCCTCCGCGGATTTTAATAAGAATTGGCCTTCTTTCTCCGTGGAGGTTTTTTTGTTTTGATATGGCGATAAAAACAGCAGAGCAAAAACAGCCTCCGATTTCCAGACCGGTTTCGGACGAGACGATCCTCAAGGTGGCCAAGGAGGTAGTCGTCAAGTTCATTGAAGTCGGTCGCCTTTCCCCCGCCAACTTCGACGAAACCTTCAAGGACATCTACCGGTCGGTGCGCGATTCCGTGCGCTCATGAGCCGAAGATAATCCATGCCTGAGTTCGACCCCGCCTTAAACTTCTTTCCGGAAAAAATAGAACGTATCCATCTCATGGGGATATGCGGCACCGGCGTCGGCGCCCTGGCCGGCATGTTGCGGGAGGCCGGTTTCACGGTCGTCGGCTCCGATCGCCAGGTCTATCCGCCGATGAGCGATTTCCTGGCGGCAAGCGGGATCAAGGTGTTTGAAGGCTATGCGCCGGCCAATCTTGAACCCCGCCCGGATCTGGTGGTGGTCGGCAATGTGATCAGACGCGACAACCCCGAAGCGGTCGCCCTGGCCGACCTCCAAATCCCCTATGTCTCGATGCCCCAGGCCCTGGCCCATTTTTTTATCGGCAATCGCGAATCCCTGGTGGTTGCCGGCACCCACGGCAAGACCACCACTTCATCAACCCTGGCCACCCTCCTCCATGACGCCGGTTTTGAACCGGGTTTCATGATCGGCGGTCTGGTCAGCAGGTTCGGCCGTAATTTCAATCTCGGCGGGGACCGCTATTTCGTTGTCGAGGGCGACGAGTACGATACCGCCTTTTTCGACAAGGGCCCCAAATTCCTCCATTACCGTCCGACCGTCGCCGTTATTACCGGGATCGAGTTCGATCATGCCGATATTTACGCCGATCTTGACGCGGTTAAGAAATCATTCAGGCGTCTGGTCGAAATTATGCCGGCCCACGGCTGTCTGGTCGCCTGTCTCGATGACCCCGTGGTCCGGGAGGTTGTGGCCGGGGCGGTTTGCCCGGTGGTGGGCTACGGGCAAACCGAGCGATGCGATTGGCGGTTGGCCGGGGTGGCGGTTGGGGCGGAACGGACCCGCTTTCAGGTCTTGAAAAAGGGCCGGCCGTACGGGGAGTTCGATAATACCTTGCCGGGCATCCATAACGCCTTGAACAGTCTGGCGGTGATTGCGGTGGCGGATCGACTCGGTCTGAGCGGGACGGCGATCCGCCAGGGGCTGGCCGCGTTTGGCGGGGTGAAAAGACGGCAGGAGGTTCGCGGCGTCGCGGGCGGGGTGACGGTGATCGACGATTTTGCCCACCATCCGACCGAGGTCAGGGAAACCCTGGCCGCCTTGCGGTTGGCGTATCAGGGACGCCGCCTGATCGTGGCATTCGAGCCCCGGACCAACTCCAGCCGGCGGCGGGTCTTTCAGGATGTGTATCCCGATAGTTTCGACGCCGCCGATCTGGTCCTGATCAGGGAGCCGGAACCCCTGGCAAACATTGCGGTCGAGGAGTTGTTCTCTTCCCGGGAGTTGGTTGCCGCCCTGCGTGCCAAAAAAATCACCGCCGATTATTTTCCCACCACCGAAGCGATAATCGATTTTCTGTTGGCCAACACCTCCGCGGGCGATGTCGTGGCGGTCCTGTCAAACGGCGGTTTTGATAACATCCACAGGCGCTTGCTGGCCGGCCTCGGCCAAAAAACATGAACTAGCCGACTGCCACAATGTGTTGTTTTTCCAAACTCATCGGGGTCCGGCAAACTGAATGGCCGTTCAGTATTTTCCTTGACAAGGCTTATCCGGTGGGATAAAAAAACAGCAATTTGCATTCTGGCGGCGTATTGGATTGACAATGCTCCAGGCATGATCGCCGCCCGGAATCCCGACATCAAAGCCGGGTTTTCACGATCAGCTATTGTAGACAGATTAATCAAGTCTTCACCTCTTGAGGGAGGCGTCATCGTGGGACAACAAGCTTTAACCGATCTTCTCTATGTCGCCGCTTTTTTCCTGGGCGGCCTTGCCTTTGCCGTCGGCCCCTTCGTCATCTCCTTCCTGCTCGCCCCCCGCAACACCAGAAACACCATAAACAAAACGGAGCAGATCATTGAATGCGGCATGGAGCCCATCGGCGCCGCCTGGATCCGCTTCGGTATCGTCTACTATCTCTATGCCCTGATGTTTCTGGCCTTCGCCGTCGATATCCTGTTTCTGTTTCCGGTGGCCATGGCTTATAACGACGGATATGTGATCCGCGATTTCGTCGAGCTGGTTATCTTTGTCGGCGTTTTGTCGCTGGCCGTGATCTACGCATGGAAAAAGGGAGTGTTCAAGTGGGGAAGGAAAGTCTACAGTCGGCAATAATCAGGTTCGCGCCCCTCGATAAGCTGCTCGACCTCGGCCGGGCCAATTCGTTGTGGCCGATGACCTTCGGGCTGGCCTGCTGCGCCATCGAAATGATGGCGACCGGCGCGGCCCGGTTCGATCTGGCCCGCTTCGGGGCCGAGGTCTTCCGCCCCTCGCCCCGGCAGTGCGACGTGATGATCGTGGCGGGAACCATCAGCAAGAAAATGGCCCCCGCCGTCCAGACCCTCTACGACCAGATGCCGGAGCCCAAATGGGTGATCGCGATGGGCAACTGCGCCATTTCCGGCGGGCCTTTCGTTTTCGAAGGTCAGTACGGCATTGTCGAAGGCGCCGACAAGCTGTTTCCGGTGGATGTCTTTATCCCCGGCTGTCCGCCCCGGCCGGAAGCCCTGATCGAGGGGATTCTCGAGCTTGAAGAAAAGGTGACCGGCCATCGGCGATGGCCCCGGGTGGAGGCCGTCTGAACATGCTTGATGAATTAAAAAACGAATTTGCATCCCTTGTCCCGGTCCCGCTGATCGAGACCGACTATCGTTTCAAGGGCTATCATCTTGATGTGGAGGTCGGGCCGGATCAGGTTGTGGCCGCGGCCGAGCTTCTTGATCGACGCGGTTTCTTCCTGGAAGCGATTACCGGGGTGGACTGGCTGGGCAAGGCTCCGCTCTCCAATCAGCCGGAAGTCGAGGCAGGAGAAGCTGGCGAGGGTGGCGGCGCCGGCAAGGCCGAGGCCGCCACGGCGCCGCCGACCGATAAAATGGAAGTGGTCTACGATTACAACCGTACCGTTGGCGAGCTTTGCCGGGTTGCGGTCCGCTGCCGCCTCGATCGGGCCAACCCCGAGCTTCCGACCGTTTCCCGGCTGATTCCCGGGGCGAACTGGCATGAGCGCGAGACCCACGATTTCTTCGGGATTATCTTTTCGGGGCATCCGGACCTTTCCCCTCTACTGCTTCCGGAAGATGCCGACTTTCATCCACTTCGCAAGGACTTCAAGGCATGAACGATCTCGCCCGCAGCCAGAATCAGGAAACCTTCGTACTTAACCTGGGTCCGCAGCATCCCGCCACCCACGGGGTCTTGCGGGTCAAGCTGACCATGGACGGCGAATATGTCGTCCATGCCGAACCGGTGCTCGGCTATGTGCACCGGATGCATGAAAAGATGGGGGAGAATCGGACCTGGGCGCAGTTCATGCCGAACACGGCCCGGCTCGACTATCTGGGGGCGCTTTCCTATAACCACGGTTATGTAAAGGTTGTCGAACAGGCCATGGGGATCGAGGTGCCGGAGAGGGCCGAATATCTTCGGGTGATTACCGTCGAGTTGAACCGCATCGCCAGCCATCTCCTCTGGTACGGGGCCTTCGTCCTCGATCTGGGCGGTTTCACCCCGCTGCTTTATGCCTTCGATGACCGCGAGCATGTTCTCGATCTGTTGGAGTCGGTCACCGGCTCCCGGCTGACTTTCTGCTACTTCCGCTTCGGCGGCCTTTATAACGATGTCGACGATAACTTTGTCGGCGGGGCCCGCGCCTTTATCAAGCGGCTCCGCCGTCGGCTGCCCGATTACCATAACCTGGTCACCAAAAACATTATCCTGATCAAGCGTCTCAAGGATGTCGGGGTGCTGTCCGCCGAGATGTGCCGCAAATACGGGGCCACCGGCCCGGTTCTGCGCGGCTCCGGGGTTGATTACGATGTCCGCCGAAACGAGCCGTATTCGGTCTATCCGGAACTGGATTTCGAAGTCCCCGTTTACGGCGAGGGAGATTCCATGGCCCGTTATATGGTTCGCATGGATGAGATCGAACAGTGCATGCGGATTGTCGAGCAGGCCCTGGATAAATTGCCGGAGGGGCCGGTAGTGGCCGAAAAGGTCCCGAAAATTTTGAAACCGCCGCCAGGTGATTATTACAGCGCTGTCGAGGCGGCCAGGGGCACCTTCGGGATCCGGATCGTCAGCGACGGCACCAATACCCCGTACCGGATGAAATTGCGGTCGCCGACCTTTTCAAATTTGAGTCTGTTCGGCGAGGCCAGCCGGGGTATGCTTTTGCCCGACGCCCTTGCCCTGATGGGTAGTCTGGACCTGGTCATCCCCGAGATTGACAGGTAAGGAGAGGAGTCATGATTTTATCGGAACCGTGGCGGTTACTGGTCTTCGTGGCCGGGATCATCGCCTTTATCGCCCTGAACGCGGCCTATCTGGTCTGGTTGGAGCGGAAGGTCGCGGGCCATATCCAGAGGAGGATCGGACCCAAGGAGGTCGGCCCGTTCGGACTGCTGCAACCGCTGGCCGACGGGATCAAGCTGATGTCCAAGCAGCTCCTGGTTCCGAAGGGGGTCGACCCCCTGCTGTTCAAGGTGGCGCCGCTTCTGGTTCTGGTTCCGGCGGTGATGTCGTTCGTGACCATCCCCTTCAGCGAAAAACTGGTCGCCAGAAACATCGACATCGGCCTCTTGATGATCTTCGCCTTCGCCTCGGTGAATGTCATGGGGTTGCTGCTGGGGGGGTGGGGCTCCAACAATAAATACGCGGTGATCTCGGCGGCCCGGGCCGTTTCCCAGAATGTCGCCTACGAGATCCCGATGCTGATCACGGTCGTCACCATGATCATGCTTACCCATACCATGAATTTAAATGAGATAGTGATCCAGCAGGCCGGGGGGGTGTGGAACTGGCATATCTTCGCCAATCCCCTGATGCCGATTGCCTTCCTGATCTTTTTCATCTGCTCCCTGGCCGAGACCAATCGGGCTCCGTTCGATCTCGGCGAGGCCGAGAGCGAACTGATCGCCGGTTTTCATACCGAGTATTCCGGCATGGGTTTCGGGGTCTTTTTCATGGGGGAATATGCCAACATCATCATCGGTTGCGGCCTGGCGACCATCCTCTTTCTGGGCGGCTGGCAGTGTCCCTTCGGTATTCTGCCGGGCTGGTGGTGGTTTCTGGCCAAGGTCTATTTTCTGATCTTCTGCGTGATGTGGATCCGCTGGACCTATCCCCGGACCACCCTCTGGGGTTTGCTCAATCTCTCCTGGAAAATCCTGATCCCGTTTTCGCTGCTTATCCTGCTGCTGACCGGCGCCATGATCAAGGTATGGCCCCTTATTACCGGAGCGTCATGAAATGAGTGGATATTTTAAAGAACTGTTCGGCGGTACCAAGAGTTTGGCGGTGGGGCTCGGCATTACCATCAAGTATATGGTCAAGCCGGTGGTCACCGTCCAGTATCCCCATGAGACCCTTGTGATGACGCCGCGCTTTCGCGGGCATATCGAACTGGTCGGCAACGAGGAGACCGGCGCGCCCAATTGCGTGGTCTGCGGGATGTGTCAGAAGGCCTGCCCATCCAACTGCATAAGTCTTGCCGGGGAGAAGCCGGAGGGGGCCAAGAAAAAGATCCTGACCTCCTACATCCTCGATTTCACCAAATGCAGTCTCTGCGGGCTATGCGTCGAAAGCTGCAAATTCGAGGCGATCGCCTTCTCCCGGGATTACAATCTGGCCGGACCCCGGAAGGATGCCTATGTATTCGATCTGAAAAAAAGACTTGAGGAAAAAAGCGGATGATATCCTTGTTCACTGCGGAAGGTCTTGCCGGTCTCGTTTTCCTGTTTATCGTCGCGGTCACTATCGGCGGGGCGCTGATTGCCGTCAATTCGATCAGGCTGCCGCGCGCGATTACCGGCCTCGCCATCAGTTTTGTCGGCGTGGCCGGACTCTATTACTTTCTGAACAGCCCTTTCGTGGCGGTCATGGAGATGCTGATCTACGTCGGGGCCGTCTGCGTAACCATCGTTTTTGCGATCATGCTGGCCGACCCCGGCGATGAGCAAAGAGTCGGGCGACGCAGCGCGATCGGCGCGCCGGTCGCTTTCGGGGTGGGGGCGCTGCTCTTCTGGGGGCTGGCCCTGCTCGGCATCAATACCATGTGGCCGGCGGCCGCGGCCAGGGTTAGCGACGGTTCGGTCAAGGATATCGGCCACTCATTGGTGACCACCTACGGCATGGTCTTCGAACTGATCTCCCTGGTGTTGCTGCTGGCGATTATCGGTTCCCTGGTCCTGGCCCGGGCCGGGAGGAGCAAGTCATGAGTATTCTGAATTTAAGCAACATCCTGGAGATCTATCTGGCGATTGCGGCCCTGCTTTTCGGGATCGGCGTCTACGGCATGCTCTACCAGCGTACCCTGATCGGCATGTTGATTTCGTCCGAACTTATTCTGGCCGGGGCCTCGCTTAATTTCATGGCCTTCAGCCGTTTTCTGGCTCCGGACCCGACCACCGGCCAGATCTTCACCCTGTTCATCATGGGGGTTGCCGCAGCCGAGGCGGCCATTGCCCTGAGCATCATTATCGCCGTATATCGAAATTACAAATCGATCGATACCGAGGATGTTGCCGGCCTGCAAGGCTAATCAGATAGAGGAAAATGGCCCATGGAAATAGTATCCTGTAAACTTTTATATGCCCTGCTGACCCCCTTGATCGGTTCACTGGTGGTGATGCGGTGCGGCCGGTATCCCAATCTGCGGGAGGGGGTGTCGTTTTTGGCCTCGGTCGTCATGTTCGGCCTGATTGTCTCGATGATCCCCGAGGTGCTGGCCGGTAATCGCCTGGTCTATAATCTTTTTAACATTCTGCCCGGGCTCTCCGTGACCCTGCGGGCCGACGCTTTTTCGATGATCTTCGCGGTGGTCGCCTCCTTTCTGTGGATCCTGGCCGTGTTTTATTCGATGGGTTATATGCGTGGCCTGAAGGAACACGCCCAGACCAGGTTCAATGCCTGTTTCGCCCTCGCCCTGTTCGGGGCGATCGGGGTCGCCTTTTCCGACAACCTCTTTACGATGTATCTCTTTTACGAAATCGTCAGCGTCTGCACCTACCCGCTGGTCGCCCACCATCAGGATGGCGAGTCGTACAGCGGAGCCCGCAAGTACATCATCTATCTGACCACCACCGCCAAGGGGCTCTTGCTGCCGGCCATGATCCTGATCTATGTGCTGACCGGTACCCTCGATTTTGCCAATAATATTACCACCGGCATCTTCCCGGCCGATGCCAGCGCCGCCCTGGTGACGATGCTTTATATCTTCTGCCTGCTCGGTTTTGCCAAATCCGGCATCATGCCCCTCCATAACTGGCTGCCTTCGGCGATGGTGGCCCCGACTCCGGTCAGCGCCCTGCTCCATGCCGTCGCCGTGGTAAAGGTCGGGGTGTTTTCCACCACCCGGGTGATGCTGTACGTCTTCGGGACCGGCACCATGGAGGCCCTCAATCTGGGGATTCCGACCGCCTACTTTGTCTCCTTCACCATTCTGGCCGCCTCGATTATCGCCCTGAGCAAGGACAACCTCAAGGCGCGGCTGGCCTACTCGACGGTCAGCCAGCTCTCCTACATTATTCTCGGCGTCGCCCTCCTTACCACCAGCGGTATCCAGGGCGGCCTGGTCCATATCGCCAATCACGCCTTTGCCAAGATCACCCTGTTCTTCTGCGCCGGCGCCATTTATGTTACGGCCCACAAGAAAAATATCTCCGAGATGTCCGGTCTGGGCCGGACCATGCCCTTCACCTTCGCGGCTTTCGCGATCGCTTCCCTCAGCATGATCGGCGCGCCGCCGGTGGCCGGTTTTGTCACCAAGTGGAAGTTGTTGATGGGCGCCTTGGAGATGGAGGCCCACTACATCGGCATTATTTTGATCCTGTTGAGCAGCACCCTGCTGAATGTCGGTTATTTCGCCCCGGTCACCTATAAGGCCTTTTTCGGCAAACGTCCGGCCGGCGAGAGTTTCGAAGGGATCAGGGAGGCGCCGCTTGCCATGTTGATCCCCTTGATGCTGGCGGCGGTTATTTCGGTGATTCTCGGAATCTATCCAGACTTTATCATGTACTTTGTCAAGGCGGTGACGGGATGATTGTCCAATTGATTGATTTTTTACGCGACCGGCTTAAGACCGTAATCAGGTTATGCTATGCGGGGCTTGCCCTGTTGGTGGCCTGGGATATTATTTTCGTCGATAAACATCATGCCCATACCTGGCCGGAAAAGCTCTGGTTCTTTTGGGCCCTGTTTGGCTTTGTCGCCTGCGTCCTGATTATTCTGGTCTCCAAATGGTTCGGCCATTGCCACTGGTTCGGCGGCAAGTTCACCATCATGGCTCCGGAGGATTATTATGATAAATGATCTCTGGGTCCATCCGGCCCTGCTTCTGATCCTTGGCGCCTTCGTCTTGCCGTTCGTGCAAAGGGGGTCGCTGCGCAAGGTTTTTCTGGTCGCGGTGCCCGCGCTGGCCTTCCTGGCTACTTATTCCATGGAGGCCGGCACCTTTGCCACCATGTCGTTTATGGACTGGCAGTTGACCTTCGGCCGGGTCGATCAGCTGAGCAAGGTCTTTGCCTATATCATGACCCTGATGTGCGTGATCGGCACCATTTACGGACTCCATGTCGAGGAGGACGCCCAGCATATCGCGGCCTGGCTTTATGTGGCCGGTTCCCTGGGGGTAATCTTCGCCGGCGATTATCTGGTCCTCTTCCTGTTCTGGGAAGTGATGGCCTTCTCCTCGGTTTTCCTGGTCTGGTTCCGGCGGCGGCCCCAGTCGCTGGCCACCGGGTACCGCTATCTGCTGGTCCATACCTTCGGCGGCCTGGTTCTGCTGGCCGGGATCGTCCTGCAATACCAGGCGACCGGCGGCGATATTTCCTTCAATCTGCTGACCGATGCGGTCGGTGGCGATAAGGCCTTTCATCTGGACGATATTTTCAACGTCTCCCTGCCGACCTACCTGATTATGCTCGGTTTCATCCTGAACGCCGCGGTTCCGCCGTTGCACGCCTGGCTGCCCGACGCCTACGGTGAAGCAACGGTCACCGGCGCGGTTTTCATGTGCGCCTTTACCACCAAGACGGCGATCTACGCCCTGGCCAGGGGTTGCGCCGGCATGGATATCCTGGTGCCCCTCGGGGTAATCATGGCCCTCTACGGGGTGGTTTACGCGGTCCTGGAGAACGACTGCCGCAGGCTTTTGGCCTATCATATCGTCAGTCAGGTCGGCTATATGGTGGCCGGGGTCGGGATCGGCACCGCCATGGCCATCAACGGCGCGGTGGCCCACGCCTTTGCCCATATCCTCTATAAGGGGTTGCTGTTCATGGGCTGCGGATCGGTCCTCTACATGACCGGCAAGAGCAAGTTCACCGAGCTGGGCGGTCTTTACAAAAAGATGCCGCGGGCCTTTGTCTTTACCCTGATCGGCGGATTGTCGATCTCCGCCTTCCCGCTGTTCAGCGGTTTTGTCAGCAAGTCGATGATCGTCGCGGCCGGCTTCGAGGAACATCTCTACTGGGCCGCCTTTCTGCTGACCCTGGCTTCGGCCGGTACCTTTCTCCATACCGGGCTTAAGGTTCCCTACTTTATCTGGTTCGGGGAGAACAACTGCAGCAAGGAGACTTGGGAGAAGGCGGCCGATCCGCCCGCCAACATGCAGTGGGCCATGGGCATCGCCGCTTTTTTCTGCGTTTTTATCGGCTGTTATGTCCCGTATCTATACCATATGCTGCCTTTTCAGGATGAAGCCCGCCATTACGCCGAGATGGTTTACGGTTCCTATCATGTTTCGGAGAGTCTGCAGATCCTTCTGTTTACCGCCCTTGGTTTCTTTCTGCTCCTCAAGAAACTTAAACCAGAGCCGACCATCAGCATCGATCTGGACTGGTTTTATCGCATGGGTGGCCGCGGTTTTCAGTGGCTGGCCAGCAAGCCGATTCAGGCGGTCGATAACGGGGTCAACGAGGGCTATCGTTATCTCGGCCTGATTCCGTTGATGACCGTGGCCCGTTTCTGGTCGTGGTTCGATTGGCATGCGATAGACGGGGTGGTCGACGGTATCGCTCGGGGTGTACGGGGAGTGGGCGGCGTCGGTCGTCGTTTGCAGAGCGGCCGGCTGCAGAATGGTCTTTTGTACGCCGCTTCGCTGTCGGCGATTATCCTTATTGTCTACGTGTTGAGTTAATCCAAGTCATCTGGGGAAAAAAATGGATGATGTTCTGATCATAAAAGACGGGGTCATGCCCTTTCTGAGTATCCTGATCTTTTTGCCCCTGGCCGGGGTTCTGGGCCTGTTTCTGATCGACAGTGATCTTTTCGCCAAGATCTGGACCCTGCTGGTGACCCTGGCCGCGGCGCTCTGTTCGCTGCCCCTCTATTTCGGCTTTGACCTGGCCACGGCCAAATATCAGTTCGCCGAGCATCATGCCTGGATACCGGCCTGGAATATCAATTACACCCTGGGGGTTGACGGCATCAGTTTGCTGCTGGTCCTGATGACCACCCTGATCATGCCCCTTTGCGTGCTGGGCTCCTGGTCCTATATCCAGAAGCGGGTGCGGGAATTCATGGCCTGTCTGTTGATCATGGAGACTTCGATGATCGGGGTTTTCGTCGCCCTCGATTTTGTCCTGTTCTACATATTATGGGAGGCGATGCTGATCCCGATGTATCTGATGATCGCGATCTGGGGCGGACCGCGCAAGGTATATGCCTCCATCAAGTTCTTCCTTTATACCCTGGCGGGCTCGGTATTGCTGCTGGTGGCGATCATCGCTCTTTATCTGCGGAACGGTTCCTTCTTTATCCCGGCGATGATGGGCCAGGAGTATACCTATCTCTTTCAGGTTCTGGTTTTTCTCGCCTTTTTTCTGGCCTTTGCCATCAAGGTGCCGATGTTTCCCTTCCACACCTGGCTGCCGGCCGCCCATGTCGAGGCGCCCACCGCCGGCAGCGTGATTCTGGCCAGCATTCTCCTGAAGATGGGGACCTACGGGTTTTTACGTTTCTGTCTGCCGATCACCCCGGCGGCAACCATCGCCTTCGTGCCCTACATCCTCTGGCTGTCGGTGGCGGGTATTCTCTATGGTGGCTTTACCGCCCTGGCCCAGCAAGACATGAAAAAACTGATCGCCTATTCCAGCGTCGGCCATATGGGCTTCGTCACCCTGGGCATCTTCGTTCTCAACAAGATCGGCATAGAGGGGGCGATCCTCCAGATGATCAATCACGGAGTCACCACCGGCGCCCTCTTCCTCTGTGTGGGGATGATCTATGAGCGCACCCACAGCCGCGAGTTGGCCGATGCGGCCGGGGTCGGCAAATTCATGCCCTGGTATGTGACTTTTCTCGCCTTCTTTTCCCTGTCGTCGCTGGCCTTTCCGGGGACCAATTCGTTTGTCGGCGAGTTTATGATCCTGGTCGGCGGGTTTACGAAATACAAGGTGATTGCCGCCTGCGCCATCCCCGGAGCGGTCCTGGCCGCCGCCTATATGCTGAGGATGCTGCAGAAGGTGGTCTGGGGCGGTACCGACAATCCCAGTCACGCCGGCTTGGTCGATCTCAACGTGCGCGAGTGCCTTACCCTGGCGCCGCTGCTGATTTTCGTCTTCTGGATCGGGTTGTCGCCGGAGCCGTTTATCGAGGTTATGCATGCCAGCGTCAATCACCTGCTTGTCCAGGTCAACGGCGCGGTGGTTGAGGCGCCGGTGGCCATGGCCAGACTGATGCTGCCGTAGTTTTTTTGTTGTTGCGATGGTTTTCATTCCGGAATCGCTGGATATCGGTCCGGCAATGAGAAAATATTCGACAAGGTGAAAAATGGAACGCATGTTGTTTGTCCCCGAATTGTGGGTGTTGCTCGGAAGCCTGATTCTGTTCCTGATCTCGGTTATCGACGGGAGCGGCAGGGTCGCGAGGTTCTGGGCCGGGTTGATCGCCATCGGCGCCATTCTCCTGATCTCGGCTACCTTCTTCAGCGAAGGGGAGCTATTCTTCGGGGCCTACAAGGTCGATCTCTTCTCCCAGCTTTTCAAGTTGCTGGTGGTCGGCGGATTCGGGGTGGTCGTTCTTCTCGACCAGGATCTCAAGTCGATCGATGGGAAGATCAAGCCCGAATACTATCTTTTCCTGTTGTTGAGCACCCTCGGATTGATGATGGTGGTCAGCTGTGTCGAATTACTGTCGCTGTTTGTGGCCCTGGAGCTTTCCTCTTTCGCCCTTTATCTGCTGGTGCCGATGCGCGACGAGCGAACCGGGGTCAGGACCCAGATGGAGTCGGCGGCCAAATACGTGATCTTCGGGGTAATGGCCACCGGGATCATGCTCTTCGGAATGAGTTATCTGTTCGGCTTGACCGGCACCACCTATCTGGCCGAGTTGTTGCCCAAACTGCATGTTATCGGCATGCAGCCGGCGGCGGTGATCGGGATCAGCATGGTCCTGGCCGGGTTTTTCTTCAAGCTCGGCCTTTTCCCCTTCCATTTCTGGATGCCCGATGTTTATCAGGGCGCTTCCAATGAGACTACGGCCTTTATCGCCGCGGTTCCCAAGCTGGCGGCGGTGGCCCTGATCATTCGCGGGGCGGCCTTGTATTTGCCGGACGGGCAGGCGGCGGGTTCGCTGATCGCGGTCCTGGCGGTGGTGTCGATGTTCTACGGCAACCTGCTCGCCCTGGTGCAAAAAGACCTGAAAAGGATGCTGGGTTTCTCCGGGATCGCCCATGCCGGCTACCTGATGCTCGGGGTTCTGGTTTTCAAGGAATCGGGCTACGCGGCCTCCATCTATTATGTGATCGGGTATCTGGTCATGAACCTGGCCGCCTTTCTGGTCATCTGCAATGTCGCCCGGCAGGGGGAGAATCTGCTGGTGGACGATCTTACCGGCCTGTCCCGGCGCGCCCCCCTGATGGCGGCGATTCTGGCCGTGGCCATGTTCGCCCTGGCCGGGATTCCCCCCTTTGTCGGCTTCATGGGTAAATTCATGTTGCTGGCCGGAGCCCTGCAAGCCGGGCATCTGCCCCTGGTTATCATGGCGGCGATCAATACGGCGATCTCCATCTACTATTACCTGTCGGTGGTCAGGGTCTCCTATTGTTCCGATTCGAATAACGTCGAGCCGATTCAGGTTGACGGTCTGGTGAAGTTCGTCGGCGTTCTCCTGGTGGCGGTAATTATCTTTATGGGAGTTGCGCCCAATACCATCCTGGAGCTTGCCACCGAAGCGGTTCGCAACATCCTTTAAGTGGCCGATCACATTGAAGTAATACGCTTCTCGGCGGCCATACCCTTCTCTTTTTATCCCCTTGACATATCAGGATTATTCAGTATATTGCCGTCTTGATGCGGGAATAGCTCAGTTGGTAGAGTACAAGCTTCCCAAGCTTGGTGCCGCGGGTTCGAATCCCGTTTCCCGCTCCAGCTTTTTTCGGGCTTGCCCGGTCGGCGCTTCCGTCGGGCGGTGGATGGGGGTTTCGGCCAAACCGGCGTAATGGACCGGTTCCCGACGGTTGGTCGCGCTTGGCGCGACCTTTGAAAATCTTTTTCTGTTAAAGGGAAAGTGGGCTGGCTGCCCGCTTTTTTTTTATATTATGTCAGACTTTGGGATTGAAAACCGAAACCCGGTTGTGCAAGCGGTTACCGCTCTGATTGAGCCGGTTCTCGATGATCTCGGCTATGAACTGGTTGAGGTGCAGTTCAATCGGGAGCAGCATGGCCAGATTTTACGGATTGTCATCTATCGTGAATCCGGGACAGGAATCGATGATTGCGTCCGGGTCAGCCGCGAGGTTGCCCATCTGCTTGAGGTTGAAGACCTGATCGATCAGGCCTATAATCTGGAGGTTACCTCGCCCGGTCTCGACTGGCGTTTACGCAACGAGCGGGATTTTGTCAGGTTCAGGGGGAAGAAGGTCAGGATTGTGCTTGTCGATCGGCCCGAAGCGCTAATCGGCCGGATCGGTGAAGTTGATAACGGTGAAGTTATCATTGAGTTCAACGGCGATCGCAAGCTGGTCCCCTTTGCTTCGATTAAAAAGGCAAAACTTGAAATTGAAATTTAAACCTCGCTATATTACTAGTCGGGTCGCATCTTCGGAATGGGTCCATCCGGAATGACAAACGTTTTTGTGGAGATAGATTATGTTTTCTGAGTTGAGCAGAATTGTTGACCAGATCAGCCGGGATAAAGGCATTGATAAAAACCAGCTTATTGAGAGCCTTGAAGAGGCGGTAATGCAGGCGGCCAGGAAAAAATTCGGTCAGCGCCGCGATATGGAAGTCCGCTATAACGAGGAACTCGGCGAAATCGAACTGTTCCAGTTCCGCACCGTCGTCGAGAAGGTCGAGGACGAGCAGACCGAGATTTCCCTGGAGGAGGCCCTGGCCCTTGACCCTGAAGTTGAACTCGGTGATGATATCGGTTCGAAAATGGATAATGTCGCCCAACTGGGCCGGGTTGCCGCCCAATCCGCCAAGCAGGTCATCATTCAGAAAATGAAGGATGCCGAGAGCGATGTCGTTTATGAGATGTACAAGGGCCGGGAAGGCGAGATCGTCAATGGGATCGTCCAGCGGTTTGAGCGGGGCAGTATTATCGTCAACCTCGGCCGGACCGACGCGGTGCTTCCGGCCAGCCATCAGATGCCGAGAAGGTCTTACCGGCCCGGAGACAGGATCAGGGCGTACCTCCTTGAAGTTAAACGCACGGCCCGGGAATCGCCGCTGGTTCTGAGCCGGACCGAGGATGATTTCCTGTCTCAGCTCTTCACCGAAGAGGTGCCGGAGATAGCCGAAGGGGTGGTCAAGATTATGGGTGTTGTCCGGGAACCCGGGTCAAGGGCCAAGATCGCGGTGTCTTCCTCCGAGTCGGACGTCGACCCGGTCGGCGCCTGCGTCGGCATGAAGGGTTCCAGGGTTCAGAATGTGGTCCAGGAACTCCAGGGCGAAAAGATCGATATCGTGCCGTGGAGTCCCGATCCGGCCCGCTTTGTCTCGAACGCCCTGGCCCCGGCCCAGGTTTCCATGGTAGTAGTCGATGAGGCCCGGAAGACTCTTCTGGTCGTGGCCCCCGATGATCAGCTGTCCCTGGCCATTGGCCGGCAGGGTCAGAATGTCAGACTGGCCTCGAAACTGCTGGGCTGGAACATAGATGTCAAGGGCGAGCGGAAGTACGCGATGTCCCTGGATGAAGACTATCGCTCCTTGCTGGCGGTCGAAGGGGTCGACGACAAACTGGCCGAAAAACTCTACGATGCCGAGATCACATCGAGTGATCTTCTGGCCAAGAGCAGCGTGGCCGAGCTGATGACGCTGGAGCTGTTTGATGAAAAGACGGCCGAAGCGCTGATCGAAGCGGCCGCGGCAGTCCCGGCCCCCGCCGGAGAAGAGGCGGACAAGGATGAGCAGGAGGCGGTGACCGAGGGTCGGAGTGCGGCGCCGGCCGATCTGGCCGGCAAGACCAATGCCGAACTGCGAAAGATGTGCGCGGCCGCCGGAATTACCGGGGTCAGCAAGAAGACCAAGGATGAGTTGCTTGCTGTTCTGCGGGATGCGGAATCGGCCGGTGGTGGCGATGAAGGCGAGGCGGCTTCCTGAGCGGGGTGCGGGGCCGGTTCGGACCTGTCTTGCTTGCGGCCGCAGGTTTTTGAAGAAGGAACTGCTTCGTTTCGGGGCTGTTCGGGCGGGGCTGGTTGAATTAGATCCCGCGAAAAACCTGGCCGGCCGGGGCGTTTACTGTTGTCCCCGGGCCGATTGTCTGACGCTCTTTGTCAACAGAAAGGGCAAGATACTGAAAGCCTTGCGGGTTGATAAGATTGACTGCGGTTTAATTGAGCGTCTCCTTGACGGGTACAGAGGGGACGGCGCCGATTGTTTTAATTAATTTCTAGCATAATGAATGTTAACCTGATGATTTTGGCCTTGACCTTGATGGGAAGACGAAGGCAGGCGGGATGTGATGGTTCGGGAGTGAATAATGGCTAAGGTCAGAGTTTATACATTGGCGAAAGAAGCCGGAATAGAAGGCAAGGAACTTGCGGAGAAGCTCATTGAAATGGGCTACGATGTCAAATCTCACAGCTCGTCGCTCGATGAGGTTGCTGCCGACGAAGTGCGCCAGAAACTTGGCCTGATCAAGACCGAGACCGAGCGGACCAGGATTCAAGCCAAAGGCAGGACGACCATAATCCGGCGGCGTACCAAAAAGGTCATGGCGGAAGAACCCGTTACCGTTTCGGAAAATGAAGAGCCGGTCCGGCAGGAGATGGAGGCAGGGGAGGCGGCCGGGCAAGAACCGGTGAAGGAACAGGTCGCGGAAGAGCCGGTCGTTTCGGTACCGGAGGGTGGAGAAAAAGTTGCCGCCCCGGAGGTCGCCGCGGAGGAGGCGGCGGGAGAAGGCGAGCCCGGCGGGCAGGAGGTCGTTCTCGAAATGGGAGAGGAGTCCGCGGAGAGCGAAGCGGTTGAGACGCCCCAGGTCGAACCGGAAGAAAAACCGGCGCTTGCCCCGAAACGATCGGGTCTGGCCCGGGTGATCAAGAAGGCGGCCATCACCCTCCCGGAAGAAAAACCGCGGCCGCCGCGGCCCAAGAAAAGCGAGAAAAAAGGCAAGCCCCCCGGCAAGACGGGGATTAAGCCCGGCGGTGAAGCCGTTACTCCGGCCAAACCTGATTTCAAGACGGAAGAGGGCGGCAAAAAGGGCAAGCGCTATGTGAAGTTTTCCCCCGAACCGTCCCGAGAGCGCTTCAAAAAAGGCGGCGGCGTTAAAAAGGGGCGGGTCGCCGTGGATATGGAAGATGTTGATGCCTTCGGCGGTCGTTTGGCCGGTAATCTTCGCATGGGCGGCCGGGGTCGGCGCGGCGGCAAGAAGTCCAAGCAACGGCTCAGCGAGCCGGCGGCCGAGACCAGGGCCATCAAGAAGCGGATCAAGGTCCTGGAGTCCATCTCGGTCGGGGATCTGGCCCACCGGATGGGAGTGAAGGCCCATGAATTGATCGCCAGTCTGATGAAGCTCGGAATAATGGCCACAGTTAATCAAACCCTTGATGTCGATACCGCCACCCTGGTTGCCGGCGATTTCGGCTTTGAAGTCGAACAGGGTGTTACCGAGGAGCAGAGCGTTATCAATCTCGAAGAAAGCTATGCCGGCGGCGAAGTGGTTCCCCGGCCGCCGGTGGTTACGGTAATGGGCCATGTCGATCATGGCAAGACCTCGATCCTGGACGCCATCCGCAAAACCGATGTGGCCGCCGGCGAGGCGGGCGGGATTACCCAGCATATCGGGGCTCATCACGTCAGGTCCTCCCATGGCGAGGTTGTTTTTCTCGATACCCCGGGCCATGAGGCATTTACGGCGATGCGCTCCCGGGGCGCCCAGGTCACCGATATAGTGGTTCTGGTCGTGGCGGCCGACGACGGGGTCATGGATCAGACCCGCGAGGCCATCAACCATGCCAAGGCCGCCGGCGTCCCCATCGTGGTGGCCGTCAACAAGATTGACAAGGAAAACGCCAACCCCGACCGGGTTAAGAGCGAGCTGGCCGAATATGATCTTGCCCCGGAGGAGTGGGGCGGGCAGACCATCTACTGTGAAACCTCGGCCACCGAAGGGATCGGCATCAATGAGTTGATGGAGCAGATTCTCCTGCAGGCCGAAGTGCTGGAATTGAAGGCCGATCCGGTTCGTAAAGCCAAGGGGTGGGTTGTCGAAGCTCATCTCCACAAAGGGCGCGGCGCGGTGGCTACCGTTCTGGTCCAGCAGGGTACCGTGAAAATCGGCGACTCTTTTGTGGTCGGCGAGCATTACGGCCGGGTCCGGGCGATGCATAACGACAAGGGCGAGGATATCGAGACGGCCGGACCCTCCATGCCGGTCGAGATTCACGGCCTGGGCGGGGTGCCGCGGGCCGGCGATGAATTCATCGTCGTGCCGGACGAAAAAATGGCCCGGACCATCAGCAGTCAGCGCCATATCAAGCAGCGGGAAAAGGAACTTGCCACCACCACCAAGATTTCGCTGGACAACCTCTTTGAACATCTCGAAGAGAGTGAGATCAAAGAACTGCGGGTCGTTCTGCGAGCCGATGTTCAGGGCACCCTGGAGGCCTTCAGCTCGGCTATCGAAAAACTCAGCACCGCCGAGGTCAAGGTGAAGATCATTCACAGCGGCACCGGCGCGGTGATTGAGTCGGACATTCTGCTGGCCGCCGCCTCCAGCGCCCTTATTTTCGGGTTCAACGTCAGGCCGACGGCCAAGGCCAAGGAGCTGGCCAAGAACGAAAATGTCGATATCCGCTTCTATGATGTTATTTATCACGCCCTGGACGATATCCGGCTGGCCATGACCGGCTTGCTGGAGCCGACCTACGAGGAAGAATCGTTTGGCGCCGCCGAGGTCAGGGATACCTTCAGTCATCCCAAGGCCGGCACCATTGCCGGCTGTTATGTGACCGACGGTCATATCGACCGGAAGGCGCAGGTGCGGCTGGTCCGGGACGGGGTGGTGATCTACACCGGCAGGATTGCTTCCCTGCGGCGCTTCAAGGATGATGTGAAAGATGTTAAGTCCGGTTTCGAGTGCGGAATCAGCCTGGAAAACTTTAACGATATCAAGGTCGGCGATATTATCGAAGCGTTCTTTATGAAAGAGGTCGCCGGGGTCCTCTAGAATGGCGGCGAAAAAATCACGATCGAGGTTCGCCCTTCCCGAACTGGACCGGAAAGAGGGACGGCGTCCGGCCCGGGTCGGCGACAGCATAAAGCAGGAGGTTGCTCTGCTGTTGCTGCGCAAGATCAAGGACCCGCGGCTCTATAAAGTCACGATTACCCAGGTTAAGGTTACCCCGGATCTGCGGCGGGCCTGGATTTATTTCAGCTGCCTGGATGAGAATGTCGAAGAGGTCCTGGCCGGGCTGAACAGCGCCAAGGGGTTTATGCGGAGTCATCTGGCCAGGGTGATGGGCATGCGCTACGTGCCGGACCTTGAGTTTCAGCACGACCTGGCGGGCGAGCGTATGGCCGAAATGGATAAAATATTCCGGGAGATTGCCGAAGAAGATGATTACGGTTCCCAATGAAATTCTAACTACCCTGCAAGCGGCGCGGAGGGTCCTGGTTGCCGCGCACATTTACCCGGATGGCGATGCCCTTGGTTCCCAGCTCGCCCTGGGACAATGTCTTGAGTCGTTGGGCAAGGAGGTTTTCTTCTACAGCGAGGAAGAGGCCGGTCATCTTTATGATTTCCTGCCGGGTTGCGAGAAACTGCGCCATTCGTTACCGGCGGATCTTGCCGGTTTTGACTGCGTGGTCAGTGTGGACTGCGCCGAGGCGCAACGGATGGGGAAAGGCGCCGCCCAGTTGTTGACGGCGAAACGGCTGATCATGATCGATCATCATGCCGGCCACAAACATTTCGGGGATCTCCACTGGATTGATCCCGGTCGGGCCTCGACCGGAGAGATGGTCTACGATCTGGTCGCGGCCCTTGGCGCGGAAATTTCCTATGAGGCGGCCTACTGCCTGTACACCGCCGTGGTTTCCGATACCGGCTCTTTCATGTACTCGTCGACCTCGGCCGATACCTTCCGGGTGGCGGCCGAATTGGTTAATCGGGGTGTTAAGCCCGCGGATGTCGCCGGCAAGCTTTTCGAAAACTTTACGGTCAACCGCCTGAAGCTCTTGAAGTTGGTGCTTGATTCCCTGGAGATCCATGGCGATAGCCGGATCGCCCTTATCACTGTGACTCCCGAGATGTTCAGTGAAACGGCAACGGTGTCGGCCGATACGGAAAATTTCATCAACTACCCGCGCTCCCTGGCTTCGGTGCGGGTGGCCGCTTTTATCAAGGAAACCCGGAACAGCGTTGTTTCGGTGAGTTTGCGTTCCAAGGGCAATGATTGCGACGTTGCCGCCGTGGCCGCCGAATTCGGTGGCGGCGGGCATCGTAACGCGGCCGGTTTTAAAATTGTTGGCGGTGAACGGGCCACGATCAGCCGGGAGTTGTTGCGCAAACTCAAGCAACTGGTCGCGAACCTTTGAGATTGTGGTCTCCGCTTCGGCGCCGGGCGGAGCGTTGATTTTTATTGATGGCGGAACAACGGAAAAAAACGGGCCCCATGGAATCGGGAATTTTTACGGTTGACAAACCGGCCGGACCCTCGTCGTTCCGGATGGTGCAGCTGGTCAGGCGGGCCCTGGCTATCAAGAAGACCGGGCACGCCGGAACCCTGGACCCTTTTGCAACCGGGCTTCTGATAATATGTTGCGGCCGGCCGGCCACCAGATTGATCTCGCGGTTGATGGACGGGGAAAAGGTCTATGAGGCCACCATGCGGCTCGGGGTAGAGACTTCGACCCAGGACCCGGAAGGGGAGGTGGTGGCGGAGCGGCCGGTCGTCGATATTACCCCGGCCCGGGTCGAGGCTTGTCTGGCCGGGTTTATCGGCGAGCAGTATCAGGTGCCGCCTATTTATTCGGCCCTGAAGCATAAGGGCAAACCGCTTTATCATTATGCCCGCAAGGGCATGGAAGTGGAGCGGCAGCCCCGGTTGATCCGGATTTCCGCCCTGGAATGTCTGGCCCTCGGTCGTGACAGCATCACTATCCGGGTCGCTTGCGGCAAGGGCACCTATGTGCGGACCCTGGCCGCCGATATTGGCGAGAAACTCGGTTGCGGAGCCCATCTGATCGCCTTGCGCCGGGTGGGCAGCGGGTTTTTCTCCGTTGCGGGCGCGGTTGCCGGAACCGAACTTCTCGAACCGGTCCGGGCCCGAGAGGCCCTTCTGGGTAACAGGTTAACCGTCGCGGAGCTTCAGGCCCGGTTAGCCAGCAACTAAGTGCAGCAAGTAGGAATCGATGGCTGAAGAGGCTATGATTTCCTGAATAAATAATCCTTTTGGAGGAAGCAAGTCGTGACACTTAATGCAGAAAACAAAAAAGAAATCGTCGGTAAATTCGGCAAACATGAAAAAGATACCGGTTCGCCCGAGGTCCAGGTGGCCTTGCTCACCAACCGGATCACCTATCTGACCGAGCACTTCAAGAGCCATAAAAAAGACCACCATTCCAGACGGGGACTCCTGAAGATGGTCGGCCAGCGCAAGAGCTTGCTCAATTATCTGAAAAAAAAGGACATCGAGCGATATCGGGCTGTGATCAAGGAGCTCGGCATAAGGAAGTAAACGCGGTTGACGCCGGCTTGTGGGATCAGTTGACAATCGGGTCGTCTGGTCAAAATGAAACATGGGCGTGGTGCCCTATTTCCGGTGAATAACTGTCAAGGAGATTAAATGTATAAGAAAGTGGAAGTAGAAATAGGCGGGCGGACCCTCGCCATTGAAACCGGCCGGATCGCCAAGCAGGCCGGCGGCGCGGTAGTGGTTACCTACGGCGACACCGTGGTGCTGGTCACCGCCACCGCCGCCAAGGAACCTAATCCGAATGTTGATTTTCTGCCCCTGACCGTTGAGTATCAGGAGCGTTTTTATTCCGTGGGCCGCATCCCGGGCAGCTTCTTCAGACGTGAAATCGGCCGGCCGACCGAAAAAGAGACCCTGACCTGCCGGTTTATCGATCGGCCGCTCAGGCCCCTGTTTGCCGAAGGGTACCAGAACGAGACCCAGGTGATCGGCACGGTCCTTTCGGCCGACAAACTGAACGATCCCGATATGCTGGCCATGATCGGCGCCTCCTGCGCCCTGGGTATCTCGGACATCCCCTTCCAAGGCCCGATAGCCGGGGTCCGGGTCGGTTACATCGACGGCGAATACATTTTAAACCCGACCAAGGATCAACTTGCCGATTCCCGGATGGATCTGATCGTCGCCGGTTCCAAAGAGGCGGTAGTCATGGTCGAGGGCGGCACCGACAGCCTTTCCGAGGAAGAGGTCCTGGCCGGGATCTTCTTCGGCCACGAGAACCTGCAGCCGATTCTCAAGATTCAGGAGGAGATGCGCGAGGCGGTCGGCAAGGCCAAAATGACGGTCGAGCTCAAACCGGTCAACGAGGAGTTGCGGAAGAGGGTGGCCGAGGTCGCCGCCGCCGACATGGTCCAGGTGATCACCACCGTCGACAAAATCGCGCGCAGTGCGGCCCAGAAAGAATTGCAGTCGCGGGTGGTTGCGGCCCTGGCCGAGGAGTTTCCCGAGTCCGAGTCCGAGATCAAGGGTTATTTCAAGGATCTGAACAAGCAGATGATGCGCGACCGGATCGTCAAGGACAATGCCCGGATCGACGGGCGGCGGATGGACGAAATCCGGCCGATCACCTGCGAAGTTGGCGCCCTGCCGATGGTCCACGGTTCCGCCCTCTTCACCCGCGGCGAAACCCAGGCCATCGTCACCGCTACTTTAGGCAGTGGCGAAGACGAGCAGCGGGTCGAGTCCCTCTACGGGATGGACTTTAATCCCTTCATGCTTCATTACAACTTTCCCCCTTATTGTGTTGGAGAAGTCCGCTTTCTGCGCGGACCCAGCCGGCGCGACATTGGCCACGGCGCTTTGGCAACCAGGGCCATCAAGGCGGTGCTGCCCGATCGCGAGGGATTCCCCTACACCCTGCGGATCGTTTCCGAGGTTACCGAATCGAATGGTTCCTCGTCGATGGCAACCGTCTGCGGCGGCAGCATGGCGCTGATGGATGCCGGGGTGCCGATCAAAAAACCGGTGGCCGGAGTGGCCATGGGTTTGATTAAGGAAGAAGACAAGGTCATTGTCCTCTCCGATATCCTTGGCGACGAGGACCATCTCGGCGACATGGATTTCAAGGTAACCGGCACCGACGAGGGTATCACCGCCCTGCAGATGGATATCAAGATCGCCGGGGTCTCCAGGGAGATCATGAGCCGGGCCCTCGGCCAGGCCAGGGAAGGTCGTCTCCATATCCTCGGCAAGATGAGCGAGGGTATCGGCACCCATCGGGCGGATTTGCCCGCGCATGCCCCGAAGATCTTCAGCCTGCAGATCAATCCGGACAAGATCCGTGACCTGATCGGCCCCGGCGGCAAGGTCATCAAGGGGCTTAGTGCCGAATACGGCGTCAAGATCGATGTCGAGGATTCCGGCAAGGTCAGCATTTTCGCGCCCGACGGCAGGGTCGGCGACGAGGTTACCGAGAAGATCAAGTCGATTACCGAAGAGGCCGAGATCGGCAAGGTTTATACCGGCAAGGTCCAGAAGGTCGTCGATTTCGGCGCTTTTGTCGAGATTATGCCCGGCACCGACGGTCTGGTCCATATCTCCGAGCTTGATACCAAACGGGTCGAGAATGTGACCGATGTGGTCAAGGAAGGTGATATCATCAAGGTCAAGGTGTTGAATATCGACCAGCGCGGCAAGATTCGTCTCAGTCGCAAAGCCCTTCTGGAAGATTAGGAGCCGTTCAGGAATAACATGGCCAATTTGTCCAGCTCTTCTGTACGACTCCTTATGCCGTCCAACTGTCTAAAACGGCCATGTTGTTTTTTGACAACGGCTTAGGCCGTAATCTGGCCTAACCATGTATAAAAAGACCGTTCTCGACAACTCGCTCAGAATCGTCACCGAGCGCCTGCCTTCCCGCCTGGTTTCCATCGGAATCTGGGTTGAGATCGGGTCGCGGGACGAGGATGATTGCAATAACGGCACCGCCCATTTTGTCGAGCATATGTTTTTCAAGGGTACCCGGCTCCGGAGTGCCCAACAGATCGCCAAGGAGTTGGACATGCTGGGCGGCATGTCCAACGCTTTTACCTCCGCTGAACATACCTGCTTCTACCTTACCGTTATCGATGATCGTCTGGGTGCCGCGGTCGAGCTGCTGGCCGATCTTTTTCTAAACTCGGCCTTTGCCCCGGAGGAGATTGACCGGGAGCGCCAGGTGATTTTACAGGAAATCGCCATGGTCGAGGATACTCCGGACGATCTGGTTCACGAAATGTTTTCCGCCCTGTACTGGCGGGGGCACGGACTCGCCAATCCCGTTCTGGGCCGGGGCGAGGTGGTTTCCGCTCTGGATTGCAAAAGGTTGACCGAGTTCGTCCGCGTCAATTACCGACCGGAGCGCATTGTGATCGCGGCGGCCGGTAATGTCGATCACCGGAGTTTTGCCGAATTGTGCCGGAACCGTTTCAAAATGGCCCCCCCGGCCGATGAACGGCCGCCCGAACGGCGCCCGCCCCAGCCGGACAGTTTCGGGGCCAGACGAATAGTCGAGCGTTCTCTCGAACAGGCCCACACGGTCATGGGAACCACCGGCCTGCCGGTCGATTCGCCTGATCGCTACAAGCATCTTCTTTTAAACAGTATTCTGGGCGGTAATATGAGTTCCCGGCTCTTTCAGGAAATCCGGGAGAAAAGGGGGCTTGCCTATTCGGTTTTCTCCTATCTTTCGACGAATTCCGACAGTGGCTACACCGGCATCTATCTTGGCGTGGATCCCGGCTCCTGGACGCAAGCGGTGGAACTGATCCACAAGGAGCTTGCAAAACTGCGCCTGGAGGGGATCACCGAAGCCGAGCTGGCCGGGGCCGCCGAGTATGCCAGGGGAGGGATCTATCTGGCCGCCGAGAACATGGAAGTGCGGATGGTCAGTCTGGCCAAGAACGAATTCTCATTCGGCCGCTATCTGTCCATCGAAGAATTGACCGATGCCATCGCCGGAGTCAGGCGCGAGGGGATCAATGAGCTGGCCGGGGCGCTTTTTGCCGAAGAGCATCTGCCGATGTGTGTCGTCGGGCCGATTTCGGCAAAATTGATGAACGCATGAAATGTTTCGGGAGGGGAGATGGGCCGGACCCGGGCGCCTCATCCCGTCCTTGGCGGCAAAATAAAATCAGGAGTGGGGGTATGGTCGAGGAGGGGAGCGGCGCAGCATGCCGGCAACGGCTGAAGGTCAAATTCTGCCGGCTGCGGCCGGCGGAGGATGGTGACATGGCCCTGCCCGTCTATCATTCGGAATTGGCGGCCGGCATGGATGTGCGGGCCGCCGTGCCGGAGCCGGTGATCATGGAAGCCGGGGCGATCAGGATGCTGCCCACCGGCTTTGCCGTGGCCATCCCGGCGGGTTATGAAATCCAGGTCAGACAGCGGAGCGGCCTGGCGATCAAGCATGGAATCACGGTGGTCAACGCCCCTGGCACCATTGATGCCGACTATCGCGGCGAGATCATGGTCGGGCTGATTAATCTCGGCGGCGAGCCGTTTACGATCAACCGGCATGACCGGATCGCCCAGCTGGTGGTGGCCCCCGTTCTCCCGGCCGAGGTGGAGGAGGTAGGGGAACTCGACGTTACCGTCCGCCAGGATGGGGGCTTTGGCCATACCGGATTATGATCGCCGGGCCTTGATGCGATCCAGGTATATCAGTATCTGTCGACCTTCCTTAAGCTAATGGACATTTGCCGAAGATGAGATTCTGCGTTCTGGGCAGTGGCAGCAGGGGCAACGCGACCTTTGTCGAGGCGGGCGAAACGCGGATTCTGCTCGACGCCGGATTTTCCGGAGTCGAGGTCGAACGGCGGCTGGCCGCGATCGGGATCGATATTGCCACGATTTCGGCCCTGCTCGTCACCCATGAGCATGGCGACCATATCCGCGGGGTCCAGGTGCTTTCCCGGCGCTATTCCCTGCCGGTTTACGTCAGCAAGGCGACCCGGGAAGCGGCCGGCAAGTCCCTGGCCGGGGTTTTCGAATGGCGGCCCATTGAAGCCGGCCTGGTTTTCAGCCATCGGCAGCTGACGATTCATCCCTTCGCGGTTTGCCACGATGCCGTTGACACCTTGGGATTCGTGGTCGGTAACGGTGAGTTCTCGGTCGGTTACTGTACCGATACCGGGTCGATTTCCCATCTGATGTCTCATCATCTGGGGGGGTGCAACGGTCTGGTCCTGGAGTGCAACCACGACCCAGAAATGCTCAAAAACGGCGGCTATCCCCCCTCCCTCCAGCAGAGAATCCGCTCAAAATCGGGCCATTTGACCAACACCGCCGCCGCCAGCTTCCTGGTCGAGCTTATTCATAACGGACTTAAACATGTGGTGCTGGCCCATGTCAGCGAGACCAATAACAGCCACGATCTGGTCAGAACCACCGTGGAGGGATATTTGCAGGAGTACGATCTTGCCGCCGGGGCGCACCGTGGATTTTCTCTTTCCGTCGCCCGGCAGGATGCGGTCGGAGAACTGGTTTGTCTGGCCGCCGCCGATAGTTCGAGCACCAAAAAATAATTTCTGGCCGGCTAATCACTGATTAATGTAATGGCGCAGCATCCGCTCAACGGCGGGGGAGTCCCATTGGGCCGGGCCGACCACCTTGTTTCGCAGTACGCCGGTTTTATCAATTATAAAGGTCTCGGGCAGTCCGGTCAGGCCGTACTTCGGGCCGACCTTGTTGTCCTGATCGTTTAGAATGGGCATGGTAAGTCCTCGTTTCGCCGCAAAGGTTCGCGCCACTTCGGGTTTGTCCTTATTGAGGATTGCCAGCATTTTGAACTTGTCCTTGGGCAGGGTTGTGTAAAGTTTTTGCATGGACGGCATCTCTTCGCGGCAGGGCGGGCACCAGGTCGCCCAGAAATTAACGAAAACCACCTGGCCCTTAAGGTCCGAGAGGGTCCAGGGCTTGCCGTCCAGGTCGACAAGTGAAAAGTCCGGGGCCTGCTTCCCGACTTCCGCCACTTGCGGCCCCTTGCCGCAGGCGGTAATCAACAAAAGCATGCCAAAAAACAAAAACATAAATGGTAGTTTTTTCATAAGCAACAGTAGCTCCGATAATTTGGTTTATTGAAATTTATACCCCGCCCTTAGTGCTTAAAAAGAATTTCGCTAATCCTGATCCTGATAGTAATTCGCCTTGATTTCAGAATAAATCAAACCCTGCAATTGCTGGTAGCCGAAGGTTTGGAGAGGTCGGCCGTTGACAAAGAACCCCGGCGTTTTTCGCACATTAAGCGTTTTGGCATCGGCAAGATCCTGGACGATGATTTTCTCGATGGCCGGGTCATTCATATCCTCCTTGAGCTGCTCCAGATCGAGTCCCGACTCGCGGAGAAATTGCCAGATCTTCTCGGGTTGCGGATTGTGGTGACTGGCCCAGTATGGCTGCGACTTATACATGATATCCAGAGTCTTCTCGTACTTTCCCTGCTTTCTGGCCGCTTCGAGAATTTTGACAAAATAATCGGCGCCGTCATGAAAGGGGGCATAGCGCAGGACAAGTCTGATTTTACCGGGGTTGGCATCCATGATTCGCTTGACCAAAGGGGAAAAAGCGGCACAGGTTTCACATGCCGGGTCCATAAACTCAACTAGATAGACTTTCGCATCAGCGCTGCCCAGCGTTGGGGAATGGTCTTTTACGAATAATTCGGCGTTTTCCCTGGCCATGAAGCCGTATTTTTCAAGCTGTTTTCCCTTGTAGTAGCTACTGGCCAACACAAAGATAAAGAACAAAACGACGCAGGCGAAGCCAAAAATTATATATTTCACTTAGAAAATTCTCCTCTTCAGAATAATTAAAAGGGCGATAATTGTTGAAAACGAAAGCAGGGAAAGCATGGGGATGGTCAAAAACCCGAACAAACTGATATAGTCCTCCGTACATGAAACGCCCTGACTGCACGGCTGGATTTTTTCAGGGATGATTCCGGTATACAACAGGTTGTGATAGACGGCGGTTAAAAACCCGAATATGGCCAAAGGCATGGCATATTTCACGACATTTTTATCGAAGGGAAAAAGACCAAGGGCCAGAACTATCACCAGGGGGAATAAAAATATGCGCTGATACCAGCACAACACGCAGGGGGCAAAGCCCATGACGGAGCTGAAAAACAGACTTCCCAAGGTCGAAGCGGTGACTATCAGCCAGCAGCTGAACAGGATGACCCAATTTAGGTCGGGGCCGGAATCGGTTTTTACCATTGCACAGGTTCTCCGAAATTGGTTAAGGGGATTAAAAAGGAACGATAAACTATCCCACGACATGCAAAAGGCGGATCGCCAATCATCCGCCTTGCCCCTGGAACACACTTTGAATTTTTTAACGCATCAGTACTTGAAACCGACCCGCTCTCTGACCAGCTCAAGGGTAACGGACGCCTGCTCGCGGGCCTTGGTCGCGCCCCTGGCCAATATCTGTCTTACGTAATCCTTGTCGTTCTCCAGTCTGTCCCGCTTCTCCCTGGCCGCTCTGAAGTATTCCCAGATCAGATCGACCAGCTCCAGCTTGATCTTGCCGTACATGGCCCCGCCGTTCAAGTAAAGGCCGTGAACCTCCCGCAATCTGTCTTCGGGCGCGAACAACTTGAAAATATTGAAAAGATTGCATCTGTCGGGATCCTTGGGGTCCTCGACCGGGGTGGCGTCGGTGACGATGGCCATCACTCTTTTCTTGAGTTCCTTTTCATCCAGAAAAATGGAGATTGTATTGCCGTATGACTTTGACATCTTCTGGCCGTCCAGGCCGGGCACGGTGGCCAGTTCCTTGCTGATCACCGGCTCTGGAATGGTGAAGGTTTCGCCGAAGGTGTGGTTGAACTTGCCGGCGATATCGCGGGCCACCTCGATATGCTGCTTCTGATCCTTGCCGACCGGCACCATGTCGGCCTGATAAAGCAGAATGTCGGCCGCCATCAGGACCGGGTAGGCAAACAGGCCGTGGTTGGCGTCGATCCCCTTGGCCACCTTGTCCTTGTAGGAGTGGCAGCGTTCGAGTAATCCCATCGGGGTCAGGGTGGATAGCACCCAGGTCAGTTCGGTTACTTCGGGGACATCGCTCTGGACCCAGAAAGTGCATTGGTCGGGATCGAGGCCCAGGGCAAGGAAGTCGGCAGCGGCCCCGAAGGTGTCCCGGGCCAGACGGTCCCGGTCATGAACCGAGGTAAGGGCATGGAGGTCGACGACAAAGGCGAAAAGATCGCTCTTGCCCATGTTGTCGAGCATGGGTTGCATCATCCCGAAATAATTGCCGATATGCAGTTTTCCGGATGGCTGGATGCCGGATAATACTCTCATGCGAAGTTATGGCCGGGGTTGCCCCGCGCCCTCCATTGCTCAAGGATTAAAGCTGAGTTGAGCAGCTTGTCTGCTCGTACGAAACTTATGCCCTGTGGG
>JARGFN010000131.1 GCA_029210665.1 Desulfobulbales bacterium | reverse complement strand
TAACAGCGCAAGGGGTGGAAATCATTCACTCATTATCAGGAGCAAGATCATGAAAGAAGCGCAACAGCCTCAACTGCAGCCCGTCACATTCCATGGCGACACCATTTATGTCGTCGAAAAGGTCACGGTCGGCTGGGATACTATCAAGGCCATTTACGACCTGGCCGTCAAAAACCTGGGCGGCCTGGTGTAGGTATGAAAACATCTCCAACCCATTTTGCTGGTCGTTGTCTAGATATTGGTGAATATTCTCCTCCGGCGACGCGCAAAGGCCCCCGCTATGCCTCTGCTGATCGCTGCTGGTTGTGCGGTGGTGCCACTGATGGTGTTGGTTGGCCGCTGCGGACTGCGATTAAAACAACTTTCACCAATCACAACCAGGCGGCGGCACCATCGTCCGATGCCGTCTGCCAGCCTTGTGCTTATTTTGCAACAAAAGAAAGCTGGGAACTGTATTTAGCCACTCTGCCCGGCACTACTCTTAAAACTGGTCATGCGATGAGTTGGCGCTGTTACTCACATTTATTTACCGCGGATCACCATGAATGCCCAAGTCACCGTCGTTTGCGCGATATTTTACTTAACCCGCCGCAACCTCCGTTTATGTTGATCTTTTCTTTTACTGGCCAGAAGCATTTGATTTTTCGGGGCAAGGTTGCTCAAAACCGCCGCCTCTTTCCGGTGCAGGCCGAAGAAGAAACTATTATGGTGGACCGAATCAGAATGACGACTGTGATCAGGTTTACCGAAGCCTTGCTGGCCGGCGGGTTTACCAGAAAAGAAGTCTTGACCGGTCGCTACAATCAAGCCCGCATCCGCCGAAGCGGCCTGGCAATTTGGCGGCCGCTGGAACAGGGTCTGGCGGTTTATCGGCGTCGCTACCCGCTGTACTTAAAAATGGCAGCCCTGGTAGGTCATGCCCCCATCAAGGAGGGAAAATGATTTTTTTTGGTCAAACAAACCGCGAAAAATGCGAACATATCACCGCCACCCTGGCTTCAGGTTTTGACAAGGTGATTATTATCAGCCCCACGCGATTCCGTTTCGATTATCGGCCTGAATCCGGCGAATGGCTGGACTGGGATCAAGTTATTATGTACCGTCATTTCTATCGTCTTCTCCAGGAAATAGACCACTGCACTGTTCTGGTAATTAACGAGTGTTTACGTAAAAAGAACCGCAACGATCTCACTTATAACTGTATCAGGCATTATATCAACCAGGCCGGTTCGGTCATAATATTTCAGTATTTACCCATCATCGATAGTATTGAGGATTTTATGATCCTTTACGATTTTGCTACTAATACCCGGTGGAAACATAAACATCTTGAGCAGGTCGATTTAACAGAGGCCGCCATCTCTGGCCGCCGCGTCGTTCCGGAGCTTAACTCGACCGCCGAGGCTGCCACTCCGGCGGAGACTAAAACATATAACGACAAGAAAAAAAAGTTATTCGCCGAATTGGGGGCCAAAGACCCCCACACTTTACCTCGCAATCTTTATCTACAAACCGGTCGGGTCAGGTGTCGCCTTATTGATTCAGGTAAAAACTATGTCGGTCGCAACAATCGATTCAAGCTTAAAAACCTCGCGACTTATCGTGAGGTTCAGCCGGGCCGAAAGGTGGATTCTGTTTTTGAGCTGCCCCATAACCCCATCGAGTTTAACGATTTTATTGCTCTCGGCCGCCCCAACAAATTAGAGATTTTACTCACGGACTTGCCGGTCGATCAATTTTACTGGAACCGTTATCAGTCATGGCTTAGGGAGATTAACCGTGCTTACGCAGCGTTACTCTAAAACCAAGAACGTTTTGACGGCCGCCCGTGAAAGAGTGGCCTGGATTTTTGATTGCTACGATAATATCATCGTCAGTATCAGCGGCGGCAAAGACAGCACCGTGATCGCCCACCTGGCTTTAACCGAAGCCCGCCGGCGGGAGCGGAAGATCGGCCTGTTTTTTTTAGATGAAGAAGTGGTTTACTTGTCCACGGCCGAGCAAGTGGAATACCTAATGGGGCTCTTTCCTAAAAACACCAATCGCCTTTGGCTTCAAGTGGAGTTCAACCTTACCAATGCAACCTCTTTGACCGAAGGCCAGCTCAAGGCATGGGAGGCGGGGAAGCACAAAATATGGATGCGGTCCAAAGGGCGTAACAACATCGTCGCCAGACCCTGGGGCCCAACCCCTACTATTCGTAATAAAGATAAAGGTTTCGGTTTTTATGACGTGGTGGATAATTTCGAAAGCTGTTATCTGGATACCGCCTTTTTATTAGGGGTCCGAGCCACGGAAAGCCCCAACCGCTGGCGGGCGATGGTAAAAAACCCGGTCGATGTTGCCGGCCAACGATTCTATTGGGGAACCCAGCGCAGCCGTGGCAACGCTTCTCTTTACCCGATTTATGACTGGAACTTCCATGATGTTTGGCGCTATATTCATGACGAAAAGCTGAAATATTCCAAAATATACGACTTTCAATTCATGAAAGGCATGGGTATCGGTGAGATTCGCTGCTCCTCTCTGATCCATGAAAAATCTTTTAAATCTATTTGTGATTTGCCGGAATTCGAACCAAAGACTTATGAAAAACTGATGAAGCGGATCAAGGGGATTGGTTTTGCCCAGGAAACCGGGAAAAGCGCTTTGATGTTCAAGGCCCGCAAGCTACCCCGAAACTTCAACTCCTGGCTGGCGTACCGTGATTTTTTAATGACCACTTACCCTGATCCGGACAAACTGGCTATTTTCCGCCGGCGCTTCGGGCGCCAGCTCAACAATGAATATGTGGCCCGGCAGCAGTGCCGCCAGTTGGTTCTCAACGATTACGAAAACAATTTGTCGGTCCGTAATGAATCAGACCCCCGCGAGCAATTGATTGAATATTACCGGAGCGTGCTATGAGTAAAATAACCTTCCCTTGCCTGGAAATTAAAATGGTGCCTTACGCTTTGGTGGAAGCCAATAACTATAACCCCAACCATGTCCCCAAAGACAAGATGGAGCTTTTGCGACAGTCGATTATCGACAACGGCTTCTGTTTTCCAATTGTTACGATCTGGGATGACGACCGTGGTAGATATGTGATTATCGACGGCTTTCATCGCTACACGGTCCTGGGACCTAAATGGCTGGACGAACCGGAGATTCCGGTGGTGGTTTTACCTCACGACATCAGCAAGAGAATGGCTGCCACCATGCAGTTCAATAAGGCCAGAGGTACCCATCAAGTTGATTTGGATGCCGAGTTGATCCGCGCTCTTTTGGAGCAGGGCATGGATGAGGAGGAAATCAGTCTTCATCTCGGGATTGACTCCGACACCGTTCATCGCTACAAACAGTTGACCGGTATATTGTCTCTGTTCGCCAACACTAACTACTCGCTGAGCTGGGGGATGGAAGATGAGAAATAAACAGTGGGATTACGGCGGCCATTATCGTAATCTCGACTTATCCGGCGAAATAAGTTTGCCTCATGATTCGGTGGTCAAGGTCTGCGATTGGTTAGAGGAACTGCCGGATTTTATGCTTCAGGCCGACACCCTTTTTATCGACCCTCCCTGGAACAAGGGTAACGTCAACACCTTCTATACCAAGGCGGGCAAGGCTCATATCTCCCTTGATTTCCTGGAGTTTTCCCGGCGGCTTTTCGAAAAGATAGACCACATCAACCCAGATTTTCTTTTTATCGAAATGGGTAAGCAGTACCTCGGCTGGTATCTGGAGCAAGCCTCAGCCCGCTATAGGTATGTCACTTTCTATAACTCCACATATTATCGGCGTCCGGCCAACAAGTGCTACGTGATCCACGCCGCCAATCAGTTCAAGCTGAAGCGCTACCCGCATCTGGAAGACCAGGATGAGGCGGCGATAATTGCCTGGCTTTGCGCCAACCATCCCTACAAGTGTATCGGCGATCTTTGTATGGGCCAGGGTCTGGTTGGTAAGCATGCCTTTTTGGCAGGCCGACGTTTTGTGGGCACTGAGCTTAACCATAAACGCTTGGCGGTGTTGATTTCTGATATTCTTCAGGCCGAAGAGTCGGGCGGCAATGGGACGGTCAACCAGTGATAGGCGCGGGCCACATCTGGGACGATTACCGTCCGGAAGACCACCTCTACGCACGCGGTCGTTTGCATATCCGCCGCCAAGCGGCGGCCATTGCTGCAATTAGTGGATGGTTGTCAGCCTGCCGCAAACCATACGTAGCAGTTTCAGGCGGCAAGGATTCGGTTTGCGTTCTTGACCTGGTTCAGCAAATTGCGGCTCAAGCCGGTCGGCAACATGTGGCGGTGATGTGGCACGACTCCGGGGTAGAGTGGCCGCACACCGAGGAAATGATCGGCCGCTTGATCGATCTCGGCTTGATCGCCGAAAACAAGCTGATTATCGCCTCCCCTCGCCATGACGTTCTAGAACTTAAGCGCCTCCAATCTATCGGCGAGATGTCTGCTGCGACTAAGGACCGACTGGCCTTGTTTGATCCGGTTAACCAGGTTGTGGCTGCTCATGGATTCGATGGCGCCGCCCTGGGTCTACGCAAAGAGGAAAGCCGGGCCCGGCTGCTTAATCGCTGTATTCGCGGACTGGTATACCGCAAAAAGGATGGGTTGCTTAACTGTAACCCCATCGGCGATTGGACATGGCGGGATGTTTTTGCCTACACCGCTGCCCGGCGGCTGCCGCTTCACCCAATTTATTCGGCGCCGCTGTATAATTTGGAGCACCGCGGCCGCATCCGTTTGAGCTGGTGGGCCAGCACCGATCATTATCGTTACGGTCAAATCCAATGGGTGCGCCTGGCTTACCCTGAAATCTACCAGCGACTGGTCCAGGCCCTGCCCCAGGTCGCTCAACTTACATGAGGGAAATATGATCAACGATTTCGCAACCGATAATCAGGCCAGTGCGACAGCGGCGCTACTGGTTTATGCCGCTTACCGCAGCCGGGACCAGCGTCGTTTCAAGGCTTCCACAGATATGTGGGCTAAAATTGAACGATTCGTTAAAGCCGCCGCCAAGCGGGCCGAATCGCTGCCGCGCTTTCTGGAGAACCTGAAGCCCCGTCTCTCTTGCCCCAATGTTCGGCCGTCAACCTTGAAACCGGTTTCCTTGGCCGACTTGCAAGCGCCGTCAGATACCCCCGCGGTTCTTGCCGTTCTCTATAAAGAAACGGCTTGGGTAATTCTTTTGGTCCGGGATCGTCTGGAACGGGAACGCGCTGCTAACTATAATAAGGAGAATAATTAATGAATGTCAAGCTTACCGGCACCTTTACCCTGCTTTCCCCCTTGTCTCATATCGGCGAAACTATTTCCACCACCGCTTATTTGGTCCAGGAGCCTGTACCTCAGCCGGACGGCTCTTTGGCCGAAATATTTTGCTACAGCGGCAACGCCTGGCGCGGTCAGCTCCGCGATCTTTCCGCCGCCTACCTACTGGACTATCTGGGCGGCGCCCGTGTGAGTCAGGATCTTTTCCACCTTCTTTTTTCCGGCGGCAAGATCGGCGGCGATCAGGTGGTTGATATTCCTCGGGCCATGACGGTACGAAATGCCATTCCGCACCTGGCCATTTTCGGCGGCGGCCTTGGCAATCAAATCATGGCTGGAAAACTTAAGGTGGGTAACTGTTACCCTATCTGTCGGGAAATGAGCCATTTGCTGCCGGCGGCGTCGGCTGGCTCTCCCAGCTATAAACAGATGACCTTTGAAAAATCTTTCAGCCGTAAGGACGATAGTCGCGACCAGCGCTTTCAGCCCCATCTGGTCGAAATGTCCGTGGAGTCACCGGGTACTGAAGACGGCCCAGCCGATCAAATGCGGATGACCGTGGAACTGCTGGCCGCCGGGTCCCGGCTTCACACCACTATCCACGCACTGGATGTCAGCGAGGCAGACCAGGGCTGTCTGTTGGCCGCTATTCAACGTTTTGGCAGGGCCCCGTTTATTGGCGGGCAGTCAAACCGAGGGCATGGTCAAGCCGCACTGTCTTACGACCTCGTTGATCTGGACAGCGGCGACCGTTTTCCTAATATTGTCACAGTGGATGTTGATGGTATCACCTCTATTACCAAAAGAGGTCAGATATTGATTGCCGCATATAACGACCACCTTCGAGAAAAAAAGGAAGAGCTTTGCCACCCCGACAGCGGCCAATTGATTATAAAGTTGGTGTGAAGCTGGGGGCGGCTGGTCTGGCTTTTATTACCCCTCATGCGGTCCGTCAGTTTCAGGAGCGCATAGCGCCCCTCTCCTACGAGAAGGCCCTGGCCGCCATTCTCCACGGTCTTGAGCGGGCCAGCAACATCAAACCCCTGTCTAACGGGGTTGGTTTTAGAGTTCGGGTCCGGCGGCCTTATCCCTTCCGGGCGGTAATCCGCCCTCCTGCCGATGCGGCCGGTTGTTTGCCTGTAGTGGTAACAATTTTACGAGGAGACACATGAACAAAGCGCAACCCTTAAAAATAACCGCAAAATTATTAAACGGTTTTGCCTGCAGCGATCCATGGTCGCCTTCTATTGACGGTATCCTAGCATACTGGATGTTGCGGGAACGTCTGGGTGAACAGCGTTTTATCGCTAACACCATTACCTCGGAAAACATGGCGGCAGTAACCGGCCTCCCCTTGGCTGTTCAGCGCGATGGCGGCCTTTGGTGGTATCTTTGCAGTAGCCCTCAATATTCCACGCTTGTCGAACACTTGCGTTATTACCATAGGCGGATGGATGTTCAGTTCGCGGAACGGTACATGATTCCGCCCAAAGGTCGTATTTCCACCAAGGCTGGCCCTTACAAGAACTACCGGCTGATGACCAGAATTAATACCTGCCCGGAAGTAATTTGGCACGTTGTCGGCAATCAGATGGAGATAAAAAGGCTTTTGGTTAGATGCACCCACATCGGTGCGAGGGTTGGCGCCGGTAACGGTGAGGTTATAAAGTGGCAAGTCACTGAAGATGGCGATCCATTTTTGGCTTCCCTAGAACGCCCCCTGCCCATGGCTTTTGCCGAAAAACATGGCC
>JARGFN010000130.1 GCA_029210665.1 Desulfobulbales bacterium | reverse complement strand
TCCTGGCTCCTGGCTCCTGGCTCCTGGCTCCTGGCTCCTGGCTCCTGGCTCCTGAATTCTAAAAAAACAGGTCACCAAATGCTTCAGAAGAATATCGAAAACCAGCAGTGCGCCGACGACGCCGAAAACGTCAACCACCTCTACGAAGGCATTCCGCCGGTGGTGAAAAAGCTTGCCGCCTCCTGCGCCGAACACGGCTGTTTTGACCACCTGGGCGCGACCCCGATCCCGACCTACGAAAAAGTCGTGCAGATCATCAACCAGGCCCGGCGCGTCCTCTTTCCCGGCTATTTTTCCTCGACCTCGATCAATCCCGCCAACCTGGAGTACTGCCTCGGCCAGGAGACCACCGAACTCTTCGAAAATCTGGCCGCCCAGATCGTTCTGGCCATCCAGCACGACTGCTTTCAGGCCCGGCAGACCTGCACCAGATGCAAGGGCCAGGGCTACCGAAAGGCCAGGGATTTTATCGAAACCCTGCCCCGCATCAGCGAAATGCTCGCCGACGATATCCAGGCCGCCCTGGACGGCGACCCGGCCGCCAAAGGGCCGGATGAGGTAATCTTCAGCTACCCGGGCCTGCGGGCGATAACCATCTATCGAATGGCCCACGAACTGCACAAACTCGCAGTGCCGGTCCTGCCCAGGATCATGACCGAATACGCCCACAGCGTCACCGGCATCGATATTCACCCCGGCGCCGCCATCGGCAAAAGCTTCTTCATCGACCACGGCACCGGAGTGGTGATCGGCGAAACCACGATAATCGGCAACCGGGTCCGGATCTATCAGGGCGTTACCCTGGGCGCCCTCTCCCTGCCCAGGGACGCCGGGGCGCGTTACCGCAATGTCAAACGGCATCCAACCATCGAGGACGACGTGATCGTCTACGCCAACACCACGATCCTCGGGGGCGAAACGTTAATCGGGGCAAGGGCGGTGATCGGTGGCAATATCTGGATGACCGAAAGCGTCCCAACCGACACCAAGGTAATCCTGAAAAAACCGGAGCTGCTCTATTCCGGCAGCAAGGGCAAATAAAAAATCCTGACTGAAAGGAGCTGAAAAAATGAACAGGATCTTCGACAACATCGCCCAGACCGTCGGCGGGACCCCGCTGGTCAAGCTGAATACGATCTCTGCCGCTTGCGTCGCCAAGATATACGCCAAGATCGAATCGGGCAACCCCATGTGGTCGGTCAAGGACCGGATCGGCAAGGCGATGATCGAAGCGGCCGAGGCCGACGGCCTAATCGACCGCGACACCCTGATCATTGAGCCAACCAGCGGCAACACCGGCATCGCCCTGGCCTTTATCTGCGCCGCCAGGAAATACCGGCTGCTCCTGACCATGCCCGACACCATGAGCATCGAGCGGCGCAAGCTTTTGAAACACCTCGGGGCGGAACTGGTCCTGACCCCTGGATCCGAGGGCATGAAGGGCGCCATCGCCAGGGCCGGGGAGATCCACGGGAGCACACCGAACTCCTTCATGCCGAACCAGTTCGACAACCCGGCCAATCCCGAAATCCACCGGCGCACTACCGCCGAGGAGATCTGGCACGACACCGATGGCCGGGTCGATATCCTGGTAGCCGGGGTCGGCACCGGCGGCACCATCACCGGAGTCGCCGAGGTGATCAAATCGCGCAACCCCTCTTTTCAGGCGATCGCGGTCGAACCGGCCGACTCGCCGGTCCTCTCCGGCGGCTCGCCCGGCCCCCACAAGATCCAGGGGATCGGCGCCGGTTTTATCCCGAAGATCCTCAATACCGGAATCATCGACGAGATCATCCGGGTCACCAATGACCAGGCTATCAATACTGCCCGGCAGCTCGCCAGGGACGAGGGGATCATGTGCGGGATCTCCTCCGGCGCCGCCGCCTGGGCGGCTCTCCAGGTAGCAACCCGGGGCGAGAACCGGGGCAAGAACCTGGTGGTGGTTATCCCCGATACCGGCGAACGCTACCTCAGCACCGCCCTGATCCTCGATTAAGGAAAGTCCATGAGCGACGACTACCGCGCCCGGGCCCTGAAGATCCTTCCCTGGGTCTGCGCCAAATGCGGCCGGGAGTTTGCCGGCAAGAAGCTGGCCGAGCTCACCGTCCACCATAAGGACCACAACTACCGGAACAACCCGCCCGACGGCAGTAACTGGGAGATGTTGTGCACCTACTGTCACGACAATGAGCACTCCCGGGAACTGGAATCCCAATGGCAGAACGGCGCGGCCCCGCCCGTCGCCAGGGAGCCGACCGCCACCCACAATCCCTTCGCCGGACTCAATCGGCTGTTACGCGATCCGAACCAGGAGGACCAGGACAACTCGGACTGAGAGCGACCCAGACAGCCCCTCATAAAACGGAATCGGTGGACCAGTTTGACTCGGAACGCCAAAGCGATGCTGGATAACCTGGCGTACAACCCTGGAAATTAATAAAATGTACGCCTGTGGGATAAATGTCAGAAATATGTAAGATCGCCTGGCTATATTTTAATTGAATTTGTCTGATTTTCTGATTATGCTTGGTATTGTTCTTACAATCTTTTTTTTTAATTACCATTATGGTGGGAGAACAAACTTATGAAAAACCTGGCCAAGATTTTCTTCCTTTTTTTAGCGGCAGCCATTATTGCCGCCTGTGGCAGCAGCAGTAGCGATTCACCAATAGTTAACAAAAGCAACGAAACCCTTTCAAAAACGATTTCAGGAACCGCCGCCGCCGGTGCGCCGATAGTCGGTATCGTCAACATTAAAGGCGCCAACGGCGAAACCACCGATTCACCGATTGAGCTGGACGGTAGTTTTAAATTAGTCGTTGATGCCCTCACCGCGCCCTATATCCTTTACGCCGAGGGCACGGTGAACGGAAAATCTCTGAAGATTTTCTCGTCAGGCGTTAAGGTAGGCACGATCAATATTACTCCGATCACCGATTTCATCCTGCGGAATGCCCTTAAGATGGCCGCCGAGACCGCCCTGGCTGATTGGACCAATTCCGCCTCTTTGGTCGATGAAACCACCCTGGCCGCCGCCGAGGAAGAAGTACAGACCCAGCTGCAGCCCATTCTGAATGCGGCCGGAGTAGGCGAGGACGTCGATCTGATGACCACCTCCTTCAATGCCGACCATACAGGCATGGATGCGGTTCTCGATTCGGTTGATATCAGTTACGATACGACTGAAATCGTTACGGTCACCAACACCATTACCGATGCTTCCTTCGAGGACAACATCACCACCTCCGGAGAACCCGGTTTCGATCCCAGCGAAGAATTAGCGACCACCGCCGGCCTTACCGACCTGCAACAGATCAACCAGGGAATGGACGCCCTTGAAGCCCTCTACGCCACGGCCAAACCAACTGAGATTGACCTGACTGCCTGGTTCAACACCTATGTCGCCGATGACTATTTAGATGGTGGCGCAGACAAAATATCGACGCTGGACGCCTGGCTCACCAGCGGCGGTGATGAAGGCCCGGATGTAGGCTTTAAAGTGACTTTGACCATCGAAGGAACTTTCGACGTTACCGGTACGAGTTACACGAAAGGCTATAAAGTTAGAATGACTTATAGCGATGCCTTCGAAACAGAGAGCTCGACGGACCTGTTTGTCTACGACGGCAGCAGCTGGCTCATGTACGGGAACCAGCTATGGGTTGATGTACCAGATGACGGTCTTTCTTTTTCCCATATGCAGACCAGCGATCAGGGTGCTGTTAATTTCGATACCGGCTTCAACCTCTGGACCCGAGACGAACAAAACTATGCCTTTAACCAGAGAGTCAAGTCGCTTATCTACACCGGTCCGGGACTGCCGGCCGAGGGTGTGGTTATGGAATATCGCGACCCCGGTAATTATTTCGGCATCTACGATCCGAATGGTTCGGGTGAAAACACCTGGTATATTGTTACTAATGACACTGTCCTTAACAGTATCGCCGACAATAGCGAGTATACTGCCCGGCTCTACACCGAAACAGCAGATGTTGTCAGTGTGGCCACAAGTACACCCTTCCCCGGCCAGACCTACACATTCACCAACCCCAAACGGCCGTATCTGAACAGCGAACTTAGCGCTGCGATGTTTCCGACCCTGATTACCCCGGCCAACCAGAACCTCGCCTCTCTTAATATCGGCGGCGACATTCCGGTTGCCTGGAGCAATCCCGATCCCCCGACCGGACCCGTCGTCTCCCATGTGGATTTGTCGTGGTGGAATGACGCCACCGGTATGAATTATCAGACCTGGTCGGATCTGTTGATCACCGCGACTCCCGTGGCTACCTCGACGACTCTTGACACACTCGGCCTTCCTGGCGCCAACGGCTGGGCCAATCTCTTCATGTCGGCCGACGACAAGAACGGCCGCGGAAAACTGAATACCACATGGCAATTCAGCGCTACGGCCCCCACTACCAGTACTGCCCCCACTACCGATTCCGGCGGCACGACCACCGAGCTTGTATGCGGTTATCAGTCAGGCTGGGATGATGCAGCCGATAGCGGTATGGGCCGCCCGATCAATCCCAATAGCTTCGCCGATTACGAAACCGTGGTAACCGACTGCGGCACCGCCCAGCCATTTACCGTGGCCGATGTTGTTGGCAGTACTTTTGCAACACAAGATGGAATGGAAAAGAAGACCTTTAATGATTCTGGAAATGCCGGGACAGAGGCAGATCCTCAACCCGGGGTCTATAGCGATGGTCTCGATACCTTTAACTTTAAATGGTATGTCGAAAACGCTACCTGTACCAATTGTACTCATAGCTACCTGGTTATCTATAGCGATAAAACCATAGAACCAAACTTGCCTGTTCCTTGGCTTAGGGAAACTCATGCATCAACAGTAATTAACGGAACAGGTGAAGCCGGCAGCAGATTTTCTTTCGACGTCTATACTGAACAATCCAATTTCACTGACCTCGCGCGCTCTACAGGAGGTGATGGTGAAATTTGGAGTATAATAATGGTCAAGCAGTAAGCTGAAACTTATTCTTAACTGCTCAAGTCTCCTGATAAAGGGGACTTGAGCTTTTTTTTTGCAGTTCAGATAAACAGACAATACCTCGATTAGAGGGACCATCAGTTAACATCTGAACCAGAATTGGCGCTTTATACAAAACATCCAATGTTCGTACAATACGGATATTGGATGTTTTTGCTCACCGGGTATTTAAGATCAAAATTACTGAATGATAAACGATCGTCGAGATCCAAATATACTGCACTATTTTTTAAAAGGAGGGGATTCACAATGTCTTTCAAACACATATTCATGGCGATAGCCGGTCTGGCTGTTGCTTCAGTCGCCATGACCGGAACGGCCCGGGCCAACCAGTCGCTTAACATGCCCGGTTTCAGCACGACTTCGGGACCGGTCAGCAATATCAGCTCTATTCATTCCAGTAATTTCAACCCGGCCAACGCCAACCTTCTGGTTAGCGATGACGAAAATGTCCGGATGGGATACCTGAGCAATATCGGCATATTCGCAGAACTCGGCGAATCCGAAAATCTCGACACCAAGATCGATCGGATCGTCGACGATATGGATCTGGTTGACGGTTACGATTTTCTTTCCGATTTCCAGAAACAGGGACTAAACAACCGCTACGGCGCCGGGGCCTGCGATACGGAAGAGGGGTGTCTGGAGAGTATTGCGACCTACATAAACAACCAACTCCTTAATGACCTTAATAAAGGCGGGCAAATTCGCTTCGGCGGCCATGCCAACATGCTGTTATTGCCGGTCGCTGTAAAAAGCAAGGCCCTGGCGGGAAGCTGGACCTTCAATTTCGCCGGACATGCCCAGGGCATCGGGCGATTTGTTGGCGATAAATTCGGGGTAAGGACCGAATTTACCGACACCGCCGGCGCCTACATAGGCGGAGTGGAAATAGATCTTGATGGGTTGGGTAATACGGTTAACTACAACGGTAATGTTGTTACCGTTTATGAATTTGCCGAAAATCGAATCGATGCGTTCGAGCAAATCATCAATCCCACCGATAATGACATTGAATTGCTGATCAATGATTTTAATACTCAATTAGGCAGCAGCGGCGCGCAGGTGATTTCCGCGGAATCGGAGCAATTTCTTACCGATCTGGCCACGGATTACGCCAACGGAACAGCCGAAGTCGCACCCGGTGATTTCAATACCGACCTGCTTTTGGCAACCGATTCGATTATAGACGCCAAGGCAGCCATGGTTGCTCAGGTCTCTTTAGGTTACGGGCAGTCACTGAGTCGGACTTTCGATTGGGATAAAAAGCATGGCGAACTCCAGGCCGGGTTGCGTCTTAACTACTTTCAGGCTGAATTGGGCCGCAATGTCGTTTCCATAGAAGCGGAAGCAAATGAAGGTGGTGACAATGATTCCGATACCAGCGACAGTCTGACCGACGATTTCATGGACGAACGAACCTCCGAAAGCAACTTCGGGGTGGATCTCGGTCTCCTCTGGCACAGCGACTTTTATCAGGTTGGCGCGACCATATACAACATCAACGAGCCTTCCTTCGATTACCCAGACATGAACAAATACCTTGACGAAACTGCCTTGAAAGCCGCTCGAGCCCTTGAAGCGCAGGGGAGATTACAACTCAAGCAGGAAGTTACCCTTACCCGTCATGCGGTATTGGAAGCGGCGGCCTTTGCCTTGGAAAGGCAATTGTTGATCCAAGGCTCGATTGCGCTTAATGAGGCCGAGAATTTAATCGGCGACGAGCACCAATACGCAACCCTTTCATTTGGTTATTTTACCGATAGTTGGTTTATTCCGGGAATTAGAGTCGGTTATCGTAAAGACCTTGCCGGCACGGAACTCAGCACAGCCAGTCTCGGCCTTACTCTCTTCGGAACCATGAATATTGATGCTTCGGTCGGTCTTGAGGAATCAAGTTACGATGATGAGGATTATCCACGTTATCTAGCTTTCGCCATCGGCTTTGAAGAGAAATTCTAACTCCTGACAAGGGAATATGACAGGTTAACCTGATTACCGGCCCTCACCCTCAAGAGGGCCGGTCAATAAGGGGTCAAATCGGCCGTTGACCTTTGGCAATCTGGCACCCAGGGTCATGGCAGCCAATCG
>JARGFN010000129.1 GCA_029210665.1 Desulfobulbales bacterium | reverse complement strand
TGCCATGTTGCGATAGGCGGCAAAACCGAATTCTGCCACGAAAGATATTCGCCAAATTGGCAGAAGGAATTTTGATGAATTCGTAAAAAGTTAAAGCTGAGTTGAGCAGCTTGCCTGCTCGCACGAAACTTATGCCCTGTGGGTGCAAAAATGCGATGGCTAAGCAAGAACTTCGATATACAAGGAGTGGCGTATTTTTGTGACTGAGGCCATACATATGGTATGCCGAAGGAGCAAAAATACGCCCCGAAGGAAGTGCCCTTGGGGTGCGCCACGACACAGTAGATCGGAGTTTTTGCGACGCCATCAAATTTGTTGCCGGTATGGCGATTTAGATTATCCTCTTGAACCATGAACGCTTCCAAGGCAGATTCAACTTACCGGCCGAGCCGGGGACCGATCGACCGGATCAGGAAAGTCCTGATCGAAGAAGAGGTCGCGAATCACCCGCTGACCAAGCGCATCGTCGCCCGGCTCGGCGAGATTCCGACCGAGATCGTCCCCGCCGACCGGGAACCGGATCGTGACCGGCTCGGCCTGGACCGGGACTTTGCCGCCAGCTTAACCAGGGGCAAACGGATCCTGCTTCTCGGCCGCAACCGGGGCCGTTTCCTGAAGGCGTGCCCCGCTACCCGGGAGTACCGCTGCTGCGACTACCAGGTCCTGAATATCGGGATGAACTGTCCGATGGAGTGCGTCTACTGCATCCTCCAGGCCTATCTCAACAACCCCTGGCTCTCCTTTTTCGTCAATACCGAGGATATGTTCCTCGAACTGGCGGAGGATTTCGCCGCCGAACCGGATCGGCCCAGGCGGATCGGCACCGGCGAGTTCACCGACAGCCTGGCCCTGGACAGCCTTACCGATCTGAGCCGGGAGCTGATCGCATTCTTCCGGGACAAGGAGCGGGCCGTCCTGGAGCTGAAGACCAAGACCGCCTGCATTGAAAACCTCCGGGATATCGACCATAACGGCCGGACCATCGTCGCCTGGAGCCTGAACAGTCCGGCCATCATGGAAAAAGAAGAGCTGATGACCGCCTCCCTCGATCAGCGCCTGGCCGCGGCGGCCGAATGCGGTGCCATGGGCTACCGACTCGCCTTCCATTTCGACCCGATCATCCATCATCCCGGCTGGCGGGAGGGCTACCGCGAGACGATCGGCAAGCTTTTCGAGACAGTGCCGCCCGAAAAAATCGTCTGGATCAGCATGGGCGGACTGCGCTTCCTGCCTTCCTTAAAGAATATCGCCACCAGCCGCTTCCCCAATTCGCGCTTCTTCTACGACGAATTCGTCCTCGGGCTCGACAACAAATTCCGCTATTTCCGGACCCTGCGGGTCGAGATGTACAAATTCATTTACGGTGAACTAAGGAAACAGGCCGCCGCCTCCACCTGCATTTACATGTGCATGGAAAGCGACGAGATCTGGCGGGAGGTTTTCGGCTATTCCCCCGAAGAGTTCGGCACCCTGCCGACCATGCTCGACCGGGCGGCGGGACTGATAACGACTTGAAACCGATGGGCGGGATAACCCGGTCATTTCGGTCCATGCATCCCCTGCCATAACCCCTGGAAAAAACCGCGGGCATTGGTCCCCAGGGTCCGGGTCAGATAGCCCCCTTCCTGAATCACCACGGTCGGCAGTCCCAATCGGCCGATCAACCGGCCGTTCCGAAAAAAATCTTCCCTGGCCAGAACCCAGGTGCCGGTCGGGTCCTTGCGGGCCGTATCCAGCCCCAGCGCCACCACCAGAAAATTGGGTTGGAAATTCCGGACTCGGGCCAGGGCCTTCTCCAGGGTCCGGCGATAGGTTTCCCCGTCGATCTCTTCCGGCAGGGGATAGTTGCGGTTGAAACCCTTGCCGCTTCCGTCGCCCACCTCCGAGCCAAAACCGGAAAAATAGGGGTAGGCGAAACCTGGATGCCCGTGAATCGACAAGGTCAGGACATCGCTCCGTTCATAAAAAATGTGCTGGGTGCCGTTGCCGTGGTGATAGTCGACATCGAGGACCGCGACCCGGCCTTGGTCGCTGAGAAAATTCCCGGCAATGGCGGCGGTGTTGAAATAGCAGAAGCCGCCGAAGGCGCGCCGTTCGGCGTGATGGCCGGGGGGGCGGACCAGGGCATAGCTCAGCCGATACCCCTTCAGGAGAAGGGCGGCCGCCGTCAGGCCGCAGTCGACCGCGCCCTTGGCGGCTCGGTAGGCATTGCGGTTCAGCGGCGTAAAGGTGTCGATACAGTAATAACCGGCCCGGACCGGCAGCTCTTTCGGGGGTTTGGCCGCGTTGCGGATCGGAAAGACATAGGGATAGACCGATTTTCCCGGTTTAAGCCTGGTGCAGACCCGCTTCAGATATTCGACATATCCGGGATCATGGACCTGCTTGATATGCGCTTCCGAATAGTGCCGGGCCGCCATCCGTACGAAGAGACCGGACGGCTCCAGGCCGCCGAGAATCGCCTTGATCCGGACCGGGGCCTCCACATAACCCCGCTCGCGGACATGGTGAATGTCGTGGCCTTCGTTGACGACCAGCGGAATCAGCCGGTCCGGGACAATCGCCGGGGCAGGGAGTCCGGAAACGTCGCTTGTCGGAGCCAGCCGGGCGGGCCGCAGCACAATCGGGTCGTCCCGGAACGATTCGACTACCAGGTCGATATAGCCGGGCGGACAGGAAGCGGCGTATTTTCTCAGCAGAATTGCCCGGACGACCGGACGGACTTCGGCAAGCCCCGGCAGCCGCCCGTTGCCGAGATTGTCAAAAACCAGATAGGGCGGGCAGTCATCACCGGGCTGCAAAGGCGTTTCGTAGGCGGTATTGATAATGGGCCGGGCGCCGTACTGCTCATAGAATCGTAAACGAGCCCGGTTCTGCCTGCCCATACCCCGATCGGCGCAGAGTTGCGGCTCATCCGGCAAACATTCCATGAACAGACCGTGGACTCCGAGGGTCCGGCATTCCTCGCGAACCCGCTCGTACAGCGCCCCGCCGATGCCCCCCGCCCCGCGGCCCGGCTTGACCGAGATATAGTCCAGAAAGCAGAAGCCCAGATCCGGCGCGTGGTTGAGGATCGCGCAGCCCTTGACCTCATGGCGCTGGTTTTCGGCGACGAACAGGATGGTGCGAAACTGGTATTTGAGGGGATTGGCAAGTTTCTGGGGCAACAGCCGAAGCTCGGCCGCCGGCACCGCCGCAAACTGGGAAGAGAGGATTTTCACGACCTGGTCGATCGCCTGTCGGTCAATCTCCAGGGAGGCGTCGTAGACGCGGCGGATGCGGAACATCCGCTTACAGCTCCTTGCGGTAGATCACCCGGTCATCCCCCGGTTTATAAAAATCCTGGAGCCGGGCGGCGATCCGATAACCGTTCTTTTCATAAAAAGCGCGGGCCCGCGCATAGCCCGCAGTCGACGAAGTGTCCACATAGACCACCGATCCGCCAAGTTCCTCCTCCATGGCGGCAAGCAGCCGGGGAGCGATCCCGCGCCGGGCATGGGCCGGGGCCGTGGCAATCCAGTAAAGGTCGAAGGAGCGCTCGGTCATCGGGATCGGCCCGTAACAGACAAAGGCGAGCAGCTCCCCGGACTCTACGTCGGCGATCAGGAGCCGGTAGTCGTCCCGCCCCAAAAGGCTGTCATCGATGACCTCCCCGTCAATTTTTTTTTCATCTTCGGTGAAATTAGCCTGGGCGGCGACCAGTCCCAGCAGGGCGGCCCGGTCATCGAGGGTTGCCGGCCGGATCGTCATCATCGCCCGAGCCTCCGGCTGACCTGGCCGACAAGCTCTCCAACCATTCCCCGATAGTCGAGATCCGCCCGCGCCTCCGCCGCGGTAAATCCGGCATCGGGGGACAGGCAGGGGTTGGCGTTTACTTCAAGAACGTTGACCCGGCCCCGGTAGTCGACCCGCAGGTCAACCCGCCCGTAATCCCGTAACCCGAAAATCGTGAAACACTCCCGTGCCGTCCGCCGGATCGACCGGGAGCAGCGGAATCTTGCCGCCTCCGCCGGGGGCATCGATCACATAATTGGGCACCGCATAGCCGGTGGTGTGGCCCCGGAGCCCCTGATAGATCTCAAGTCCCTTGGCAACCGGAGTCCGGAAATGGGCGGAACCGGTGATCGGATCGCACTGGTATAGGTAGTAGGGTTTGACCCGGTTCCTCACCAGCCCCTGCATCAGGGTCTTCATGGTTTCCACCGAGTCGTTGATTCCGGCCAGCAGCACGGTCTGGCTGCCCAGGGGAATGCCGGCATCGGCCAGCCGGGCCAGGGCCGCGCCGACCTCGGGGGTAAGTTCGTCCGGATGGGTGCAGTGGATGCTCATCCACAGGGGATGGTATCCCTTGAGCATCGCGACCAGATCCGGGGTGATGCGCTGGGGTAAAAAGATGGGCGCCTTAGTGCCGATCCGGATCAATTCGACATGCTCAATTTTGCGAAGCCGGCTCAGCAGCCACTCCAGATGATGATCAGGAATGGTCAGGGGATCGCCGCCGGAAATCAGGACATCCCTGATTTGCTGGTTGGCGCCGATATAGGCGATGGCCTTCTGCCAGCGCGCCTTGCTGGCCCCGGCCCGCCAACCGACCATCCGCGACCGGGTGCAGTAGCGGCAGTAGCTGGAGCAGTAATCGGTCACCAGGAACAGGACCCGGTCCGGATAACGATGAATCAGGCCTGGGACCGGGCTGTGGCCGTCTTCGTCGAGGGGATCGTGCTCCTCGCCCGGGGAGAGCAGGAGCTCCCCGCTGGTTGGGATCATTGTCCGCCGAAGCGGCTGTTAGGGATTATGGGGATCAATCAGGCTGGCATAGTAAGGCGTAATCGCCAGGGGCAGCGATCTGTCGTTAAACTGCATGGCCAGGCTCTCGTTGTCGGAAAGATCGACGATCTTCACCAACTGTTTAAGGCTGGTAATCCGGTGCCGGAGTTGCCATTGCCAGCTCTGCCAATCGTTTTCGGTAGCGGTGGGGAAAAATCTCTGTCGAAATGACTCGGGGAAATCGTTTGGGGCTGCCGCGACGGACGCCCCGGAATACGCACCGAGCGATGGAGGTTCATCAGGTTCATCGGCATCCGGACGGCGACGGCTTGGGGGTTCTTCCGGTTCGGCTGCAGACGCTTCTTTTAGTTTCATCTTCTCTCCTTAATCCATTTAAGTTCTTTTCATGCCCTGTCGGCTCCGCTCAAATCGCCGGGCAGCGAATAATACGGAAAGCCTTGGCAATTGCTCTTGATCGGCTGATTTGCCTTAAACTCAACCGCAGCGCAACGCTTGAAAATCGTGAAATGATGATTGTGGATAAGACCCCGTAATTCCGTTTAAAATCAAACGGGCCATCCGAGCCGAAAATCACCATTTCAATCCCCCTTAAGCATGCGTTTCAGAAAAGTGTCAAATAAAAAAACTCCGCCGCGAAAAATAAATTCCCGGACCATAATTGCCGGTCTGGCCAAAAACCGTTTTGCCCCGTCATTGCGAGGCGCGAAACAACGAAGCAATCCAGTGTTTTCAGGTAGTTACATGTCCAGGATTTGAGAAAGGGCAAGCGAGATGCGACAGTTCAGAATTGACCCGACACTAGTACCACTAGAGCGGGAAATCGCCATTGCCGGGAATTTCCGCAATACGGAATTTTTGTGAATAAACTTATTGCAAAAGTGTCCGATTTTAGTACATATTGTATTCAATGTGCTCTTTTCTCCTTGGAAAGGTCCGTGTGCTTTACCGCAAAAAAAGTTTGATCCGCCGCACCTTTCCGAAAGCCGGTTTTCGTATCCCCTTGCGAGAACCGGCTTTTTCTTTTTCCGGAAGCGGCGACAGCCGTTCTCCGGATTTCAAACCGGATTCCCGTATTTTTTCCGTAAATAAGCTTGCGACAGATAACCGGCCAGCAGAAGGGCCACGGCTGCCGTCAGAATTTTCCGATCCATTTCCATTACGGCGCCGCCCAGAATGATAAAGGGGATGCTCAAACCGAACTGGGCGAGCCAGTTGATGATCATATAGGGGACGAACCCCACTTCCGCCAGGGCCAGGAGGTTGTTCTTGACCGCGTAGGGCAGACCGGGAATGAGCATGAAGATCAAGGCGCGTAGCCGGTTTTCGCGGCCCTTCAGTTTGGGAATCGAGACGTTGTAGGGCTTGAGCAGGGCGCTGATCCATTTCCGCAGGAACGAATGGACCAGATAATAGGTAAGAGCCATGTGGCATGGCATGATTGCCGCCGACAGGAGCAGGCCCTGAACAATGCCGAACTTGATCCCCACCAGCACCAGAAAGATGGTGATCGGTATCCCGACAACCGGCAGGACCAGCATCAGGGCCAGAAAGATGACGGGATTGATACGGCTTGCCAGATATTCGCCCAGAGCGACCGCCGGCTCATAGCGGTAAATAAGGTAAATGGCCACGACTAAAAGGACGAGGGCCGCGCCACCGGCCAGCGCTGCCCTGCCCGTCTGGATTTTCCCAGGTTTCTTCTCCGCCATGACAGATATCCCGGTTAGTTGACCGGCCTGATTTCAGGATCATAAACAAAAACGCTAACCACCGGCAGATGATCGGAGGCAAGCCTGCACTCTCAGTCATTGACGACGCTCTCGCTCACCGGGGCCAGATGGGGCGAATGAAAGACATGGTCCAGCCTGAACAGGGGATACGATGAGAAAAAGGTCGGCGCCGGCTCGGAATGGGGGTAGAGCCCCCTGGCGTCCCGCGGTTTCCCGGCCAGCAGGTTGTAGACGGCCGAGTTGACCCCGGCATTCAGGTCGGCGCAGAAAATTACCGGTTCCGGGGCCGGGATTTTATCGAGCAGCCGTCCCCCGATGTGCTGCATCTGGATCAATCGCTCCCTTCCGGCCAGACCAAGATGGGTGTTGAACAGATGAACCGGGCCGTGACGAGTGCCCAGCCTGACCCACATGAGCCCTCTTTGCTCGGCGGGACCGGCCGGGGCTAATCATCGAAAACCGCCAAGCCCGCTTCCAGCAGAGACAAGCCGATGATCCGGGCGATTTTATCCAGATTGCCGAGAAGGAACCAGGCCAGTTTCCCGAGCCTGATCTCGCGAAAGATCGAATCGAGGGTCATGGACTGGATGCAGAAACGGGCCTC
>JARGFN010000128.1 GCA_029210665.1 Desulfobulbales bacterium | reverse complement strand
AATGAAATTACAAACTGATAAGTGAAATTTACCACGAAGCCGTCACGGATTCAGGTATAATCCTTCGGGGTGTTTGTGTCCTCCAGGGTGTTTATTGCGATACCACCAATATTCGGAGTTTTTTAAACAATGAAGCTTCCTCCTTTGAAAATCGGGCCATTTACGGCGCCTATTCCTCTGGTTCAGGGCGGCATGTCCATCGAGGTTTCCACCTCCGCCCTGGCCATCCCGGTCGCCGATTGCGGCGGCATCGGCACCATCGGCGGTTCCTCCATTCCGGTCGAGGAACTGCAGACCGACATCCGCAAGGCCAAGAAGGCCACTAAGGGGATTATCGCGGTGAACATCATGTTCGCCATGAAAAACTTCTATGAACTGGTGATGGCCTCCATCGACGCCGGGGTCGACATGATCGTTACCGGGGCCGGGTTTTCCAGGGACATCTTCAAGATCGGCAAGGACACCAATACCCCGATCGTCTCGATCGTCTCTTCGCCGGCTTTTGCGAAACTGGCTGAAAAACTGGGCGCCGCGGCCATTGTCGTCGAAGCCAAGGAGGCGGGCGGCCATCTCGGCACCGACCGTTCCCTGCGCGATCTTTTCCCCGAAATCAGGAAGGTGGTCGACAAAGTGCCCCTTATCGCCGCCGGCGGCATAACCAACGGCTACGAGATGGCCGAGATGATGGACAAATACGGGGCCGACGCGGTCCAGATCGCCACCCGTTTCGTTCTCACCAAGGAGTGTAGTGTCGCCGAAAATTTCAAAAAGGTCCTCCTGAACGCCACCAAGGACGACGTCACCCTGATCCGTTCGCCGGTCGGCCTGCCCGGCCGGGCGATCAAAACCCCTTTCGTCAAGCAGCTGCTCGATGACGAGAGCGTCCTGGCCTGCAAAAAATGCCCTTACAAGTGCCTCAAAAAATGCGACCATGTTTACTGCATCTCCGAACGGCTCAGAGCGGCGCGTGACGGCAATATCGAAGAGGGGTTGTTCTTTTCGGGCGAGAACGTTTACAAGTTTAACGACATCCTTTCGGTAAAGGAAGTATTCGACCAGTTTGTCTCCGAGGCCGAATCGGTCTACAAGGAAGGGTCTTGAAAGAGACACTCCCAACCATGGCCGCTCAACCGCAACCACGTGACCTGAAAAGAAATCTTGTCCTGATGGCTGTCATCGATAAATCCTGGAAAGACCGCCGCGACCTTCCGGTTGCGGCTCACTGAGATATGGCCCCAGATCTGCCCGAAGCCAAAATCATCGCCCGGGATGAACATCCCATTTCCCGAAACGACATAGACCGCGAGGCCTTGAAGGTTCTGCATCGTCTGCGCGATGCCGGTTACGACGCCTATCTGGTCGGCGGCGGGGTCCGGGATCTGTACCTCGGCAAAACCCCGAAGGATTTCGATATCAGCACCGATGCCCGCCCCGGCCAGCTCCGCAAACTGTTCAGAAACAGCCGGGTGATCGGCAAACGGTTCCGGTTGGTCCAGGTCTTTTTTCACGGCGGCAAGATTATCGAGGTCTCGACCCTGCGCTGCCAAAGCGAATACGACATTGACGGCCCCGTCGAGGTCCTGGCCGCGAACAACACCTATGGCACCGTGGCGGAAGACGCCTTCAGGCGCGACCTGACGATCAATGCCCTCTTTTATGAAATCAAAAATTTCACCATCATCGATCACGTCAACGGCGTCGCCGACCTGAAGAACAAGATAGTCCGGATCATCGGCGACCCGGACCGCCGGATCAAGCGGGACCCGGTTCGGATGATGCGGGCGATCAGACATGCCGCTCGCCTCGACTTTCGGATCGAACCGTTGACCTGGGCGGCCATCAAGCAGAACGTCGCCGATCTGGGGATGTGCCCGGATTCGAGACTCCGCGACGAACTGCTGAAGGATCTGAAAGACGGGGCCAGCGCCGCCTGGGCTGAATTGGCCATGGATTGCGGGCTCTTTCAGGTCCTGCTTCCCTTTTACCGGAAAGACCCGGCCCCCGAGACCAGAAAACTCCTGCTGGCCTGCCTCGCGGCGAGCGACCGCCTGCAACGGGACGGAACCCGGCTGCCGGAACAGTTTCTCTTTGCGTTACTGATGCTGCCCTGGGGTGCGGCGGAAATCGGCCTGCTGGACGACTCCGTTGATTCCGGCGCCAAAACCAAGCTGAGCAAGGTTGCCCGGGACGCCGTTGACCGCAATCTCCAGCATCTCAATGTCAAAAGGGCCCAGAAGGAAGCGGTCACCCGCCTGCTGACCAACCTGCCCGTCTTCATCAAATATGCCGACAAGGAAAACTGGCCGGCCTGGCTGACCCGCAAGAGCTATTTTAACGACGGCCTGTTGTTCTATAAAGTCTACCTGGAAGCAACCGGCGGCCCGGTCGTGCCGGATGAGGCTAGGATCGTGTCGGCGCCGCCCCGCGACGAAAAACCGGCAGTCCGCCGGAAAAAGCCCTCCAGGCAGAGCAGGACTCCCGCCTTTGCCGACAGTACCGACGGCGGTGTATTCGGCTTAAGAAAAAAATGATCCCCGTCAAGGAAATCGATCGACTCCGGAAACTGCCGTTGCGGGAGCTTGCCGCCCTGGCTTTGGAACAAAAACTGGCCGCGCGCGGCACCCGGATCTCCCTGTGCAGCATCATCAACGCCAAGTCCGGCAAATGCAGCGAGGACTGCCGGTTCTGCACCCAGTCCGCCCATTACCACACCGACGCGCCGGTCTATCCCCTGAAGGACCGCGAGGAAGTAGTGGCGGCGGCCGGCGCGGCCAAGAAGGCCGGGGCCTCCCGGTTTTCCCTGGTCACCAGCGGCCGGGGCATCAGCCGCGCCGAGGTCGAGCCCATCGCCGAACTGGTTGCGGCGATCAGGGCGGAGGTCGGGATCGAGGTCTGCGCCTCGCTGGGCATCATGGACGCCGGAGGGCTGACCCTCCTCAAGGAGGCCGGGATGAGCCGCTATCATCATAATCTCGAAACCTCCCGGGAGTTTTTCCCCCAGGTGGTCGCCACCCATACCTTCGAAGACCGGGTAAAGACGATCGAGGCCTGCCATGCCGCCGGGGTGGAAGTCTGCGCCGGCGGCATCTTCGGACTCGGCGAGAGCGAGGAGGACCGGATCTCGATGGCCCTCTCCCTGCGCGAGCTTGAGGTCGACTCGGTGCCGCTCAATATCCTGATCCCCCTGCCGGGCACCCCCCTGGCCGGGATGGCGCCGATCCCGGCCGCCGCGGTGCTCCGCTCCATCGCCCTCTACCGATTGATCAACCCGGCCGTGCCGATCCGGCTGGCCGGCGGCCGCGAAACGATCCTTACCGACCTCCTCGGTTCGGCCTTTATGGCCGGGGCCGACGGGATGATGATCGGCGGCTATCTCACCCAGCGCGGCCGCGCCCCGGAAGATGACCGGCGCTTCGTGGCCGAGATCCAGCAGATATGGACTTCCTGAGCCAATGGTTGCGGGAGCGTCTGGCTAGCGGCGATTACCGCCGCCTCTTTCCGATCGAACGCTCCGCCACCGGCCGGGTCTCCACGGCCGGAAAAGCCGGCGCCCCGATCCTGGATTTTTCCTCAAACGACTACCTGGCCCTCTCCACCCATCCCGAAATGATCGCCGCCGCCGAAGCGGCCCTGACCCGATACGGCACCGGGGTCGGCGCGGCCCGCCTGATGAGCGGCGATCTTATCCTCTTCCATGAACTGGAGGAGGCGGTGGCCGGTTTGAAAAGCCGGGAGGCGGCCCTGGTTTTCGGCAGCGGCTACATGGCCAATATCGGCGTGATTCCCGCCCTGGCCGGGCGGGGCGACGTCATCTTCTCGGACCGTCTGAACCACGCCAGCATCCATGACGGCTGCCGTCTCTCCGGGGCGAAACTGGTCCGCTTCCGCCATAACGATCCCGACCACCTCGAAGATTGCCTGAAAAACAAACGAGGCAAAAACCGGGCCCTGATCGTGGTCGAATCCCTCTACAGCATGGACGGCGACCGCTGTCCCCTGGCCGACCTCGTCCGCCTCAAAAACCGCCACGACTGCCTGCTGATGGTCGACGAGGCCCACGCCACCGGCATTTTCGGCAAAAAAGGGGGCGGCCTCATCCAGGCAGAGGGTCTTGAAGATGAGGTGGAGATCGCCATGGGCACCTTCGGCAAGGCACTGGGCAGCTACGGCGCCTATATCGCCGGCTCGGCAACCCTGAAAAATTACCTGATCAACCGGGCCCGCACCTTCATCTACGCAACCGGCCTGCCCCCGGCGGTAATCGCGGCATCCCTTAAGGCTGTCGAACTGCTCGCCGGGGAGCCGCAGCGCCGCAAGGAGCTCTGCGACAACGCCGCCTATTTCAAAAAAGCCCTGGTCGCGGCCGGCCTCTCCGGCCAACCCGGTCCCTCCCAGATTGTCCCGGTAATGGTCGGCGACAGCCGCCTGGCCGTCAAGATCGCCGCGGAGCTGCGGGCAAACTCGATCTTCGTCACCCCGGTCCGCCCGCCGACCGTCCCGGAAGGCACCGCCCGCCTGCGCTTCTCGGTCACCCTCCACCAGAGCCGCCGGGAACTGGCCGATACCGCCGCCTTACTGATGGAGATCTGCAATAAATTATCGGCGCCGGTCTCTTTTCCGGCTGAGTAGGGTTTGCGCAAACCCTTCTTCACTTCTTCCCCGAAGCCGGACCCGCCCCTTTACCGCCCCTAGCCGATTGCACCCTGGCCAAATCTCCGATCCTTGCCACCGCCCACCATATCCAAACAGGTAAACCCTTTAGGCAAAAATATTATGCCCAATGCCGCCATTCGTGGTATTAATACTCCCTGGATGCTTTAGGCAGAAGAGGCCGACTTCCCGAATTTGCCGCGGATTCCCATGATTATGGAATCCGCCCTGGGAATTCCCGGCATTGCGGCACATCTTAATTCCCGGAGGATAATATGGGGAAAAATTCAGCTTCCACACGGAAAAGCGCCGGTCTCGCCCTGATGGTCATCGGCATCGGTCTGGCGATCTGGGGAGAGCAGTTGTCCGGCTCGCTCGGCTCCCAGATAACCCAAACCGTTACCGGTTCGGCAACCGACAAGGTAATGCTTCTCTACATCGGCGGCGCGACCGCTTTTGTGGCCGGGCTATTCCTTGTTCTTAAAAAATAGGAGGCAACATGGATATCGAGAACCTGCTTATTTTTCTGGCAATCGGCGCCGTCGCCGGCTGGCTGGCCGGCCTCATCACCAAAGGCCAGGGCTTCGGGATTCTCGGCAACATGGTCGTGGGCATTATCGGCGCCGTTTTGGGCGGTTTTTTATTCAGCTGGCTGGGCATAACCGCCGGCGGCCTGATCGGCTCTTTGGTTATGGCCACGGTCGGCGCCATAGTGCTGTTGTTTGCAATCAGGATCGTTAAAAAGGCCTGAAGCAATAAAATTGTAGATGCTTGCCGCAGTTCCCTTTGCTGACCGGCATGCTTGCCATGCTCTACGCCCTGGCTCTGTTCATTCACCTAGCTTGTCGTATCGGTGCGGCGTCCACGACACCCATCGCAACGCTGGGGATGCTGTTTCCGAAATTGCAGTCCGGACAACACCTTGCATCAATCCCACCATCCTGTTCTTCCCCCACAGTGAGTTATTTTCGGGAAAAAAGTTCCATAGCCGGTGCCGGTCTGTTAGATTCAGCTGCGCAGCTCTTGTGTTCGCATAATTCGGCTGGTTTAAAATCCAGGTTAATCTGTATCTACCCAGACCCCGGGCCCACTACTGAAAATCAACCACCACAGGTTTCCCACGCATGGCCTTAAAGAAATCCGAACTCTATTCCTTCCTCTGGCAAAGCTGCGATGAGTTGCGCGGCGGCATGGATGCCAGCCAGTACAAGGACTATGTCCTGGTGCTGCTCTTCATCAAGTATGTCAGCGACAAGTATGCCGGCATGCCCTATGCCCCGATCACCATCCCGCCCGGGGCCGGGTTCAAGGACCTGGTCGCCCTCAAGGGCAGGCCGGACATCGGCGACCAGATCAACAAGAAGATCATCGCGCCGCTGGCCAACGCCAACAAGCTCTCCGACCTGCCTGACTTTAACGACGCCAACAAGCTCGGCAGCGGCAAGGAGATGGTGGACCGGCTCACCAACCTGATCGCCATCTTCGAGAACAAGGGGCTCGATTTTTCCAGGAACCGGGCCGACGGCGACGACATCCTCGGTGACGCCTACGAATACCTGATGCGCCACTTCGCCACCGAGAGCGGCAAGAGCAAGGGGCAGTTCTACACTCCGGCCGAGGTCAGCCGGATCATGGCCCAGATCATCGGCATTAATGCGGCCGCAACCAGCGCCGCCACCACGGTCTACGACCCTACCTGCGGGTCAGGATCATTGCTCCTGAAGGTGGGCGACGAGGCCGGCACCGCCGTAACCCTTTATGGGCAGGAGAAGGACGCCGCCACTTCGGGTCTGGCCCGGATGAACATGATCCTCCACGACAACCCCACCGCGCTCATCGTCCAGGGCAATACCCTGGCCGATCCCAAGTACAAGGAAGGCGACCTCCTCAAGACCTTCGATTTTGTCGTTGCCAATCCGCCCTTCAGCGACAAGCGATGGGTCAACGGCATCGATCCGGCAAACGACCCCCACGAGCGCTTCAAACCCTTCGGCACCCCGCCCGCCAAGCAGGGCGACTACGCCTATCTCCTGCACATCGTCCGCTCGCTGAAAAGTACCGGCAAGGGGGCCTGCATCCTGCCGCACGGCGTGCTCTTCCGGGGCAACGCCGAGGGCGACATCCGCCGGAACCTGATCCGCAAGGGCTACCTCAAGGGGATCATCGGCCTGCCCCCGAATCTCTTTTACGGTACCGGCATCCCGGCCTGCATCGTGATGGTCGATAAGGAGAACGCCCAATCCCGCAAGGGCGTCTTCCTGATCGACGCCAGCCGAGGCTTTGAAAAGGACGGTCCCAAGAACCGTTTGCGCAGCCGCGACATTCACCAGATCGTCGATGTCTTCAACCGGCGGTTCGAAGTGGCCGGATATTCGCGCATGGTCTCCCTCGCCGAGATCGAGAAAAACGACTTCAACCTCAATATCCCCCGCTATATCGACAGCCAGACGACCGAGGACCGGCAGGATATCGAGGGCCA
>JARGFN010000127.1 GCA_029210665.1 Desulfobulbales bacterium | reverse complement strand
CGGCGGGGTGAACCCTGGCAATCCAGGGAAAAACGATTATCTAATGAAATTACAAGCTGATAAGTGAAATTCACCACGAAGCCGTCACGGATTCAGGGATTACACTACCCCATAGCCGGCACGAATTCAGGTTCGGGCCAGGCCAGGCCGATCCTGACGACAACAGCTTTGCCGACGTTAATTGCTTCGCTCAGCGGTTCAACCGCCAGTCGTAAGGGGTGTACTCCACGGCGAGGGAGTCACTGTGCCGACCGATCCATTCCGCCGCCTGCCGGTCGTAGAAGTAATCCCCGATGAAGCGGAGCAATCCGGGGGTACTCAGGCCGAAATCGGCCCGGTACCAGCGGAATATCTGCGATATGCACAGCTTCCCCTCGGCTTTTTTCAGGCGGGAGGTAGCGTTGATAAAGACCCGGGCCGAGGTGTCGAGCTGCGCGGCGATCTTCTCCTCTTCATAGGCCTCGATCGGCGGGCAGGTCCGGCTGGCGCAGACCAAGGCGAAGTGGACCCGGGGATCGGGCTTTGAGACCCGGAAGGCCAGGCGGGGATCGCGGCCGGAAAAACGCCGCCGGAAACGGTAGGGCGGCGCTTTGTTGCCGCGCAAGATGCCGTGCTCGATATCGCTCAGGCTGTAGCTCTCTTTGCCGATCGTGTACTTCACCCTTTCGAAGAAGAAGGGCACCTCCTTGACCGACTCGCCGATCTTCAGGACGATGACCCCGTGGATCACCAGGGTGTTGAAGACGTTGGTCCAGAAAGCGATGCGGGCCGGGTCGTCCGCCAGGGAGTCCGGAGCGAAATGGCGGAGAGAGGCGACGGTCTTCTCGAATTTGCGGTAGTGCTCCGAAGCGCTGATCGACTGGTAGTCGATGCGCTGCCGGTGGCCGTCGTAGAACTGGCCGCGCAGGAGGTTCATGATCTTCTTGATCTCGCGGCCCGGATTTGCGACCCCTGCCGTTTCCGAGGGGGGGATGGCGGGGGTCAGGTTGCGGCCGCGGATCAGAAGCCGGGCCTTTTCCTTGAGCGACAGGGGTTCCACCGGCTCTCTTTGCCGGCGGGCCTCGAGATATTCGAGCACCGTCATCGCGTAGCCGATATGGGAGAAGGCCTGGGGAAAGTTGCCGGTAATCTCCTGATAATCCGGATCGTATTCCTCGCCCAGCAGGCCGAGATGGTTGGCGTAGCGCCCGACCCGGCGGAGCCGGTCTTCGACCTCCGCCAGTCTCCCCTGGCGGATCAGGCAGCGCAGATACCAGAACAGGCAGATCAGCCAGCCGGGCTCCTGGCCGGGCAGGCCGTCGTCGGCCCGGTAGCGCATCGGGATGCCGTCGAGCATCAAATCCCTTTCGACGGCCTCGATGGTCCCGGCCACCCGGGGATCGTCGACCGGCAGAAAACCGACCAGGGGAATCTGCAGCAGGGCGGCATCGACCTCTTCGCTCCCGTAATGCTGGGTAAAACAGCGGCGGCTCCGGTTGTAACCCTTTTCGAGAACATCGGCGTGGACCCGGTCCCGCTCCCGCCGCCATTTATCGAGATCGGCCGGGAAGCCGTAATGGTCGGCGATCTTGATCCCCCGATCCAGGGCCACCCAGCACATCACCTTGGAATGGGTGAAATGGCGCGGCCCGGTGCGCTGCTCCCAGATGCCGTCATCCCGGTCGGGCCAGATTTCGCAGACCTTGTCGACCAGGTGCCGGACGAAATCCCAGTAGTCGGGATCGATCTTGCCGACCAGCCGCGACATCGAAAAGTTCATGTCGAGAAGCTCGCCGTAGATATCGTGCTGCTTCTGGTCGACCACATACTGGCCGATCCGCACCGGCCGGGACCCCTTGTACCCCGCAAGGTGCTCCAGTTCCCTTTCGCCGCCGGGCGGCTCCGGTTCCCGCAGCCGGTAGAGGATTTCCAGATCATGACCGCCGTTCCGGCGCCCCAGTTTTTTAATCCAGTCGAGATAAGCGGAGACCTCGCCGATATGGCCCAGTTCGAAAAGGGCCTGCAGGGTCATCGAGGTATCCCGGACCCAGCTGAACCGGTAGTCCCAATTGCGCCGTCCATGGATGATGGTCGGCAGCGAGGTGGTGGCGGCGGCGGCGATCGCGCCGGTCTCCTTGAACTGGAGAAGCTTCAGGACCAGGGCGGTCCGGTCGAGATCGTCCTGCCAGTAGCCGAGGTGCGGATACTTGCCGGTTTCCCGGGCATCGACCCAGTCGAGCCAGTAGCGTTTCGTTTGTTCGAACAGTTCTTCGAGATAGGCGGCTTCCGGCGGCTCCCCGCCGCCGTACACCGAGGACAGCCAGACCGTCTGCCCCTCTTCCAGGGCGAAGCTCAGGGTGTCCTGCCGCTGGTCGCAATCGGTGGAGATGAAAAGGGAGATGGCTTCCGCACCGTCGCTCAGCAGCCAGTGGCTGGCGCCGAGCTTTCGCCATGCGGGAGTACCGAGGCCGTACCGGAAGCGCGGCGAAAACTCGACCTCGATTTTCACCCGGCCGCTTTTGCCCTTCAGGCAACGGTTGAGCATGGTTTGACTGGCCGGATCCTTTTCGGCCAGGGCGTAGACCGGCATGAAATCGAGCAGGTCGAATTCGCCGCTGCCGGTCCGGAAGGAGGTCCGCAGAATATTGGTCCGGGCCAGATACTTCTGGACCGAATCCCATTCTTCGCCGGGACCAATCCGGAAACAGCCGCCCTTGCGCTCATCGAGAAGCGCCCCGAAGACCGACGGCGAATCCATATAGGGCAGACACATCCAGTCGATCGAGCCGTCGATCCCCACCAGGGCCAGGGTCTGGCCGTTGCCGATAATGCCGTAATCGCCGATCTTCTTGTAGGCCATATCATCCCCTGCGGCAATGCAATCGCCCGGTGAATTCGTTCCGTACCGTTCAGTATAGCTTTTCCAGAACATAAAAGGGAAGCCGGGGGAGCTTTCATCGCTATTGAATCGGATAATCGGCTGCCTGACCTGATCAAATCCCGATAGCAGGTTAATATATCCACTGTGATATTTTCATATGTTATGATACATTCTAAACCTCATGGCTTGTAGAAAAGGGTGCGGCTCTAACCTGATTGTTGCTAATCTATTCGGAAAGGAAATGTGAACCGGAATCATTCAAAGTTCTCATGACTTAGTGGAAAAAGTGGGCTCAAAAGAACAAACCGAAAATCCAGCCTCACCATCCCTGTCGGAAAGGGGATTGCAAGATGCCAAGCAGCTGATCAACATCTTCCTCCTGGCCTGGAAGAATTACGGCCTCTATCCGGAGGATCACACCTCTACGCTGAAAGCCTTTGAAAACCTGGTTGCCGCCTTCGACAATTTTTTCTCGACCCATGGCGACCTGCGGCTGACCGTGGAAAAAGACCGTCTCCTTTGCGGGTCGGAACCCATCCATATCATCTCGCCGGATGCCCCGGCGGAAGAGCTCATAACCCTGCTCTACCGTGACGGGATCAAATGGATTGAATTTCAAGAGGGCCTTACTCTCGATGAGGTCGCCGCCTTTTTCAGAATAGCCAATAAATACCGGTCGTTCGCCGAGGAAACCGAGGGAGACATTGTCACCGCCCTGATGGATGAGGAACTTGAATATATAGATTTCAAGGCGGTTGATATCTTCTGGCAGGACCTGTTGCTGATGGATTTTGCCCAGCTCCCACCCCCCGCCCCCCGCCAGGAAGAGGTCGCTGGGCAAGAGGAGGGTGCCGGGCAAAATGTTCCGGACCGGTCCGGACCGGTCCGCGAGGATCCTTATGCCCGAAGTATTGCCGACCCATCGCTCAGTGCTGCCCAACTGGAGCTGTCCAATGGTGATTACCGGGTACTTCAACAAATGGTCGAGGAGGAGGAAAGCTGGGAGATCACCGAGGACCTCATTGAACTGTTACTGATTATTCTTAAAAACCAGACCGGGCGGGATAAATTTACCGCGGTTCTGGAATTCATCTCGGAATTGGCCGTTGAAAGCATCGGGCGGGATAAATTCGCTCTGCTGGTCAAATTACTCCAGGAACTGCACCAGCTCTCCGGGCCGGAAACCTCAAGCGAAGAGGACTGGCGGAGCACCTGCATCGCCCGTTTTTTCCAGGATCTTTCCCGGCCTGAAATCTTTCAACTCTTTCGCGACAACCTCTTGAAGCTGCATGCCAGTGAAATTGAAAAGTTAAAGGCCCTTGAACGGACCCTTCATTATTTTTCCCCGCGGGTTATCCCCTTTCTGGTGCCGGTCCTCATGCGGAACAGGTCGGCCGGGATACAACAGATGGTCTCGGAAGTGATAGCGGACCTGAGCCGGCGTGACCTTGCCCCTCTTGAAAAAATTGCCGACCGGCATGGCGCGGAGATGGGGGAAGAGCTTCTGCTCATTCTGAATCGCCTGCAGGGAGACCGGGTCAATGAAATTCTGTTCAAGATGTGCAATCACTCCTCCGACAGGGTGCGCCGGAAAGCGATCGAAGAACTGCTTGACCGGGACCCCAAGTACGCCCAAAGGCTGTTTGCACTCATCGATGACCCCAGTCAGGGGATACGCACCTCTCTCCTTGCGGCTTTCGCAAAACATAGATCCGGCGCGCTGGAAACATTGCTGCTGAACTATTTGAAGGATAATTTCGGCCAGGAGGATCCGGGCCACATCCTGGCCTGTTATAAGGCCCTCGGGCGCTGCGGTTCCGACCGGGCGGTTCCCTTCCTGGGCGGAGTACTCCTCGGCCGGGGATGGAACAGTTTCATCGGTTCGGGGAAATTGATTTTCCGGGAGGGGGCGGCCGTTGCCCTGGCATTGCTCGATACTCCGGCGGCCAAGGATGTACTCCGGAAAGCGGCAAAGAGCAGATTCAAGGTGATCAGGATAGCTTTGGCCGGCGCCCGAACCATAACGGCCTCCGGAGAAACACCCCGATGACCGATCCCGCAAAATACAGCTCCTCTCGGTTTGAAGAATTCCTGCGGAACTTCTACAGCCTGAGCCAGACCGCCAGGATTTACAGCGACAGCCATTCCCTGGTTACCAAGGGACTTGAGAAATTCTCCGAATCGATAAACAGCTGCATGGCGAACGGATCATTGACCTTCAAAATCTCCAATGACCAGTTGTATGTCGATGATGAAAAGCTCTCCTACAACAGAACCACAAAGAATCTTTTTGATAATATTATCCGTTATTTTGCCCCCCGCGACCTGGAGGGGGTGCGTTTCCTTGAAGACGTCAGGCATGCCCCGGCGGAGGAAATCCTGGCTTTCCTACGGCTGCTCGACCATTCCGGGCAAAAGCCGGAACCTCTCGCCTGGCTTACCGACGGCCTCGCCGCCAAAAATATCCAATGGGTTGAACTGCTCGAAAAAACGGAGGGCCCCCGGGATGACCGGGACTCCTCCTCCCTTGACCGGGCGGAACGGCTGGAAAGAGCCAGGAGGGACTACACCTACACCAAGGCCTCCCTGGAAGAAGTTGCCCGGAAGATTAAAGACAACAAGAGCGAGATCGGCATAGGGAAAACCGTCCGGGTCGTCCAGGACATGGTGACCAATCTCATCGAGGATGACGCGGTTTATTCGGCGATCAGCACCCTGCGGGTATTCGACGACTACACCTTCACCCATTCGGTCAATGTCGCCATGCTGGCCATGTGCATTGGCCGGCGGATCAACCTCTCCCGCCGCACCCTGGTCAGTCTTGGCCTCTGCGCCCTTTTTCATGACCTTGGCAAAATCGAGATCCCCGCCGAGGTTCTCCACAAAAAGGGTAAGCTCGACGACCGCGAACTGCGGATGATCCAGGAGCATTCCCTGAACAGCGCCAGACTGTTGTTGAAACTGAAGGCCTCCCCGGACAGCAAGGCCAGAATCCTGGTGCCCCTTTTTGAGCACCATCTGAAATACGACCTCTCCGGCTATCCCCATGCCGACTGGGAAAAACCGCTGACCCTGTTCGGCAAGATCATCGCCATCGCCGACAAATACGACACCCTGACCTCATCGCGCGCCTACCGGAGATCCCTGCTGAGCCCGGACCGCGTCCTCGGCTACATGTTCGCCCGGGCCGGCATCCACTTTGATCCCACCCTCATCAAGGTTTTCATCAATATTCTCGGGCTCTACCCGGTCGGCACCCTGCTACGCCTTGACACCGGCGATCTGGCCCTGGTGGTCAGTTCGCCAAGCCGGGAATTTTCGAAAAGACCGCTGATCCGCGTTTTAGAAAAGGACAATGAAGGCGGTTACAAAAAAAGGGAAATAATCAACCTGGACGAGCGCGACCCCGAAACCGGCAGGTATGTCAGGGAGATCATCGAGACCCATCATCCGGCCGCCTTCGGAATCCAACCCGTGCAGCATATCTTTTCCGGTAACTGATTGTAGCCGTGCAGCAGCACCCGGGCTATTTTCTCCGCCCCCCCGAAACGATGGAGAGCTGCAGGAGAGACTCCATGACCGTTTCCTTCATCTGTCTTATATTGTATTTGATCGCTTCCTCATAAAGATTCCTGTCGATTTGCCACCTCGCCCGAAAATGATCAAGGGCCGCGGCGGAAATCCCGCCCAGGACGCCGGTCATCCTCTTCCGCGCCACCTTGCGATAAAATTCCTCGGTCTTCCGGAAAAGTTCCAACGGGGACTCGAACCCTTCCATCCCGGCTTCCTGGAACTCCAGGAAAAGCAGGGGCAGTTTTTCCTGGTAATTCCTGTCCGCCATCTGGGCAACCAGGTCGGCGGTTCCGACAACCTTGGCCATGGTCCCGACTTCCTCGGAATCGAAGGGGATCTCCTCCATGGGAAAGAAGAGCTCGGTAGACTTGATCATATGGCCGCAGTCGCGGATATCCTCCGGGGAATAGCCCTTTGCGGCCAGATATTTTGCCATGACGGCGATCGAGCGATCTTCGTGGCCGATGGTATACCGGGCCCCGGTGCCCTCCACCTCTTCCTCGGTCTGGATCAGGCCGGTATCGTGAAAAAGCGTCCCGATCAGGCACAGCTCAACGAGCCTTGGCGAGAAAACCTCTCCCCGGACATGCAGACCATGAATGAGCCTCGCCGCCGCCAGGGCGCTCGAACAGGTATGCTCCAGGTTATGGTATCTGGTATTGCTGGCCCGATAGCCGGGAAATTCCCCCCTGAAGAGGCGCAGGATATCCCCGTATATCCTTTCGATCGACGCCGGATCCGGGGGCGGATCGATCAGGAGCAGGATATTTTTAATCTCGGCAAGGGTTTCCGCTGGCGAGTTGATATCTACCAGCTCATAAAGTCTGTTCGTCTCTCTCTTCATGTCA
>JARGFN010000126.1 GCA_029210665.1 Desulfobulbales bacterium | reverse complement strand
CAACATCGTTGCCGCCTTGCATCTGCGCCGTTCTCGAACGCTCACGGATTCAGGATAATGTCATTTCGACCGACGGGAGGAAATCTTATACCGCAAGGGCATAAGTTTCGTACAAGCAGACAAGCTGCTCAACTCAGCTTTCACAAGGAGATTGAAACCAATGATGAATAAATCCGACCTCAAGGAAACCAGGGTATTCGCCGAGAAGGCCATGAAGAAATTTTTGATCCACGATTCGGCCTGGTTCCGGATCATCAACTTCAATCTTCCCGCCGGCGTTACCTTCCCGGTCCATTCCCACGATCTGGAGGGCCAGCTGTCGATCCAGGTTATCGAGGGGGAGGGGTTCTTCCTCGGTAAGGACAATGCCGAAATTCCGGCCGACCAGGGCGAAATCCTGGTCTGTGATATCGCCGAGCCCCATGGGGTCAGGGCCACCACCGACATGCGGATACTGGTCACCATCGCCCCGCCGATCTAGTTAGTGCCTGTCCATAAATGGTCTTTTTGCCCGATAACTTCGTCACCGCAGAGTCGGAAAGTGCTCACGTACCCAAGTACGCTGCGCTTTTCCGACATCCTTGCTTCTCGTTCTCGGACAAAAATCCTCATTTCTGGACAGACACTAGTTAACGGTCCGGCAGCAGCGCATCCGCGGCGTCATCGGCCTGCTCAGGTAGATAGACCAGGACCGCTCCGCTCCGGTGTTTTTCCCCTTTCTCCCAGGCGAAGGCGAAGATCAGCTTTTCGGCCTGGAGTTCCTGCAATTTGCCTTCCACCACATCGGGCAGGACGGCGGGGCCGTCGGAATGGAGCCCCTTGCCGGTGATGATCCGGATGGTGCGGTATTTTAGGGCGGCGGCCTGCCGGATAAAATTCGCGGTTTTTCTCTCCGCCTCGCCGCCGGTATGGCCGTGCAGATCCAGTTCTTCCTGGGGAGGGGGATAAGATTGCAGTTTTTCCCGGTCGGAAAGCGGCTTTTTCCCCGGTCCGCCTTTCTCCCTGAGAATCGATTTTATATCCGTGCGGGCCAGGTTCTTTTCAAGTTCTTCGGGGAAACTTGGCTCGTTTTCGGGCGCTGCCCCGAAGGCGCTATAAAAATCTTCCCGGTCGAGCCTGGGTATGTTTTTCTTCTTCCCGGCCATTATCATTCACCCGAAACCGATTATCATTTCCGGCCATTTTAAACATATTTACCGATATGGCAAAGAAAAGGCGGCCAAATCCTTCGAAAGGGATCTTGGCCGCCTGTCCGGTTTGGCGGGACCAGCGCGGTTTCGCCGGTTAGCAGCCCTCGATGGCCTTTCTCTTTTTCTTGGTATGGCAGTCGTTGCACCCGGTCGGACCCTTTTTGTCGTTGAAACCGGCTTTATGGCACTCCCGGCAATTGGCATGGAAGATGTCCTTGCGGCCCTGCAGTTTCGGATTGGCGAATTCGTCGTTGTGGCAGCTCGCGCATTGCAGGGCCGCGCGATCGGCCAGGGCGGCGATGTCCTCGGCGGTCCGGGGATTGTGCCCCTCGTCGTGATGGCATGCGGCGCAGGCAACCCCCAGTTCCCGATGGACGGCATGGTCGAATTCTACCGGCTTTTTACCGGCGATCGTGATCGGCTCGGTTGGCGCCTTGAGCGGGTCCCCGGCCTGGACCGCGGTGATTCCCAGGGCAAGGCCGATAACGGTGGTGACTACTGCGGCGATGGTCGTGGTGGTTTTCATGACTTCCTCCTTGGCATATGGGTGGTGAAAGGATTTTTCCCTTCTCTTGACTTAAAGCTGAGTTGAGCAGCTTGTCTGCTCAAACGAAACTTATGCCCTTGCGTTATAATAATAGGCTGCAAAGAGCCTGGGAAAAAGATGACATCGGGTGATGTCTACCCGACATGTCAATGATTTCGGTAGGTTATCGGTTTGACAATTTCGCGGCGAACGGTTTTTTTCAGGCGGCGGGAAGCTTTTTGGTTGCCATTTCGGCCGGATTACCATTAGGTTCCGCGGATCGGATGGGATGAATTACAGGGGACCGGCGGATGAACGACGGTGAGCACAAGCACTATAAAGCTGAGTTGGGCAGCTCGCCTGCCCGTACGAAACTTATGCCCGAAGGGTGCAATAGGTCGATGGTTCGGATTGACGGGGCCAGGGTCAAGGAGCTTCGTGAACGGCAAGGGTTGACCCAGCTCTATATGGCAACCGCGGTCGGGGTGACCACCGAGACCATCTCCCGCTGGGAAAACCGCCGCTATCCCTCGATCATGCGGGAAAATGCCGAAAAGCTGGCCGAAACCCTCGCGGTGGAACCGGCCGAAATCCTTGAAGCGGAAACGGCGGGCGAAATCGAGCCCGTCCCGGCGGAATCCGTCCCGCCCATCCCGCCGGACAAGCCGACTCCGCCGTCCCGCTTGAAACGCCATCTGGCGGCGATCCTGCTGATCCTCCTGGTGCTCGTGGTTTTGCAGGCGGTCCGCTATTATTCAGCCACCACCCTCTCCGCCCCGAAGGTCGGCGGCATCCGCATTCTGCCGCCTCACATCCCGCCCGGCCAGCCTTTTCCGGTCCTGATCCGGGTCGAAGCATCCGAACCGGTCTCCTTCTCCCTGCTCCTTAAGGAGAATCTGCCCCCCGGCTGCGAGCCGGTCGCGGCGATGCCGCGGTTCACCTCCGCCGCCGGGCCGGGAGGGCAGGTCAAATGGGTTTCCCGGCTGGAGGGCGACAAGAAATTTTTTGCCTATCTGGTCAAGGCTCCGCTGGTCCCGGAAAATAGCGAACTGCTTTTCTTCGGCCGGATCCTGGCCGGTCCGATGACCGGTTCCTCACCCGATATCGGCGGCGATAAACGGTTGCGGATCGATGCGTTTCACTGGGCCGATCGCAACCGGGACCAGCGCATCGACGATGAGGAGATTCTCATCGTCTACGATCTCTTCAGCGAGGTCGCGGATTTTGACTTTAACCGGGATCTGATCGACGAAATCTGGGCGGCCGGGGGCTATGTCTGGAATGGCGGGGCCGACCGCTACGAACTCAAGCGATGAAATCCGGAGGAGGGAGCATCATGAGATTTTACCGATTATTTTCGCTGGTTTTACTGGCGGCGCTTCTGGCCATACCTTTTCCGGCCGGGGCCGGGGAGCTGGTTTCGGGCCGCTACCTCCAGGGGACCGGCAAGGAGATTGAAATTGAACTTGAGATCAACTCCCCGCCGCCGCTGCTGATCGTCATTCAGAATCTGCCCAGGGGCGCGGTGGTGCTCGGTTCCGACCCGGAACTGAAGACATACGACCCGGCCGAGGGGGTGGCCAAGTGGCTGCTCGGCAAGGTTAAGGCCGGCAAGATGAGGATCGCTTTCCAGCTTGACCGGCCGGTTGCCAAAGGGGCGCTCCGCGGTGAGCTGCGCTTCCGCGATGAAGCGGGACGAATGATCAGCATCGCCCTGGAAAACTGACAAACTCGCAAAAAATCGGCATCGCCGCAATATTTTTATGGACAGATCGCAAAAAAAACCATACGGCTTCGTCGGCGTTCAAATTCTGCTGCTGGCCATATTCACCGCGATTATCTATGCGAACACCATCGACAATCAATTCGTCTTCGATGATTCCAGGATTTACCTCAGTCCCCATGTTCGCCTGACCTCCCTGGATTTCCAGAGCGTCGCCGCGGCCTGGCGGAACATCGAGCCGAGGACCCGGCCCCTCGCCAATCTCAGTTTCGCCCTGAACTACTATTTCCACCAGGACGAGGTGCGGGGTTATCGTCTGGTTAATATCGCCATCCACGCGGTCGCCGGCATATTTTTGTTTTTACTGCTCAGGACCACCCTGAACCTGCCGGGGTTGCGCACCCGATACGCCGCTTACGGCTGGCTGCCTTTTGTCGGCGCCTTGCTGTGGCTGGCCCACCCGGTCCAGACCCAGTCCGTTTCCTACACGATCCAGCGGATGAACAGCCTGGCCGCCATGTTCTTCGTGATCGCCCTTTTCGCCTATGCGCGGGGGCGGCTGGCCGCCGGGTGGCCGGCCAGGGTTGCCCTTTTCGGTTGTGCGGCCGGCGCCGGCCTGTTTTCCCTGTGGTCGAAGGAAATCGCCCTGACCCTGCCGTTTTTCATGGTTCTCTACGACTGGTATTTTTTGCGGGACCTGGCCGTCGGCCGCCTGAGGAAATACGGGTTATGGGCGGGCGGCGCGCTCGGCCTGCTCGGCCTGGCCGCCATTTTCTTTTATTTCGGCCAGGCGCCCCTCGACGCCCTGCTGGCCGGTTACGCCGGGCGCGATTTCACCATGGGCGAAAGGCTGTTAACCGAGGCGCGGGTCGTGGTCTTTTATCTGAGCCTGCTGGTCCTGCCCCTGCCCGGCCGCCTGAACCTCGACCACCATTTCCTCGTCTCCCGCTCCTGGCTCGATCCGACCAATACCGCGCTCGCCCTGCTCGGCCTGGCCCTGCTGGCCATCCTGGCCGTCCGGCTCGCCCGGCGCCAGCGGCTCCTCTCCTTCGGAATTATCTGGTTCCTGGGCAATCTCGCCATCGAATCAACCGTCGTGCCGCTGGAACTGGTCTTCGAGCATCGGCTCTATCTGCCGTCGATGCTGCTGCTCGCCGCCCTTGCCGCTTTCGTTCGGGAGCGGCTGCCCGATAACCATGCCCCCCCGGCCGTGGCGCTGGTCCTGGTCCTGCTCTTGTCGTTCTGGACCTGTCAGCGCAACCAGGTCTGGGCGGGGCCGCTCACCCTGTGGCGCGATTGCGCGGCAAAGTCCCCCGACAAGGCCCGGGTCCACGGGAATTTCGGGGTCGCCTTGAAGCGGGCCGGCCGCCTGGAGGAAGCGGAAACGCATTTTCGGACAACCGTGGCCCTCGATCCCGCCTTTTTCGAGGCGTACAACAACCTGGGGAATCTCATGGCGATGCGGGGCCGGCCGCGGGAGGCCGAACCCTTTTATCGCCGGGCCCTTGCCATAAAACCCGATAACCCCGTGCTGCATGTCAACCTCGGTAACGCCCTGATGGATATGTGGCGGCTGGAGGAAGCCCGGGACCATTACCGGCGCGCAATGCTGCTGCACCCGGGCGACCGTGAGGCCCGGGCCAATTTTTTCAGGGTCGAGCGGCTGATTAAAGGGTCTGGAACGAAATAACTGTTACAAGTTATTTCTTTACTGGCCCTACCGGCCAAAAAAGAAGGCTTCGGCCGGTAGATATCGGTTTTGACAATAAATTTTTTTTATGATATTAATCCCAATTTATACCGTACGGGCATAAGTTTCGTTTGAGCAGGCGAGCTTGCTCAACTCAGCTTTATAACTACGGGGCATAAGTTTCGTCAAGGTTGAATGATCGGCGCGATAACCGTCCGGGCAAGGGTTCGGCGAAGTGGTGCCGGGCCGGCCGGGGGGCCGGCTTCAGGGGATCTTGCCGAGACTCTTTGCGGAATCTCCTTCGGGTGATTATCTTTCCGGTTGACGCTGGACATTTTATGATGGGGGGGCATCTTGTTTCATTTAGTCGGCCGGCTCGGGATCGGCAAAATCGCTTGGGCGGGCAGGGCGCTGGGGTTTTATGGCCTGGCGGTGGCGGCGGTGCTGACTTCGCTTGCCGCGCCCGCCGATGCCGGTGAAATTTCGCTGCTCGCCCCTTTCGCGAATAAACAGCTGATAATGTCGAGAAACAAGATCGTTAATCTGGTGGTCAAGGTCGCCGACCCGCAAGATCTCGACAATCTTTATCTCCAGTCGGCCGGCGGGGACCGGGCCTATGATCCGACCGGGCGCTATGAAAAAGAGGGGGTCTATTACGTCCATTACAGCGTCCACCTGAAAAAAGGCAATAACGATTTCATCGTGGGTCCGGCCGAGCTGGCCGTCAAGATCAGATATACCCCGTTGAGTTCACTGCTCCACCTGAATTTCGACGATCCCGAACTCTATCTTTTCCATAAGAACGAGGTGATCCCGGCCGAGTGCCGGGGCTGTCATGGCGCCGAACTGCCGCCCCGGCTTGCCAGGCCGGACCCGCTCGGTTACGGCCAGGTCTCGACCCAGTGCTATTCCTGCCATCAGCGCATCGTCGAGGGTCCGGAATGGAAGCACTCCCCCGCCTCGGCCATGCTCTGCCGCGCCTGTCATCAGGCCGCCCCCCCCCGGGCCGAGGTGGCGGTGCCGACCGGCAAGATCGAGGATATCTGTTTCGGTTGCCATCTCAACAAGAAGAAGTGGCTGGCGATGAAGCACGTGCACGGGCCGGTCGGCACCGGCGACTGCACGATCTGTCACGATCCCCACGGCAGTAACAGTCAGTTCCAGCTCTGGACCGACGGCAAGGCCAAGCTTTGCGTGGTCTGTCACGAGGACAAGAAAAAATTCATCGCCCGGGGCGCCGAGGAAAAGCTCAATGTCCATGCGATCCTGAGCGCCAGGGGCTGCGTGGTCTGTCACAGTCCCCACGCCACCGAGCATCGTTTTCAGTTGCTCGACGAGATCGAGCCCTTGTGTATAAGCTGTCATGCCGCTCTGCGGGGGGTCGACCAGGGCCATCCGGTCGTCGGCCATCCCCTTCGGGGGGTTGGCGACCCCCTGCGGGCCGGGACCGCTCTGGTCTGCACCAGCTGCCATGACCCGCACGGTTCCGGTTATGTTTTCATGCTGCCCGCCGATGTCCGCGGCGGCCTGGTCTGCGCCAAGTGTCATTCCGGGGGGATCCGGGAAAAACCGAAAAGACCGGCCTGGATGGGCGGTTGATTTTAAAGCTGAGTTGAGCAGCTTGTCTGCTCGTACGAAACTTATGCCCTGTGGGTATAAAGCTGAGTTGAGCAGCTTGCCTGCTCGTACGAAACTTATGCCCTGTGGGTAAGGACAGCGGCAAGGTTCAAGGACCAAGGTACAAGGAAAAGATCAAAAAATGGTCGCGTCGATCTCCCGGCCCCACTTCTCGAACCGAGTCTTTTACCCTTGGACCTTGCCCCTTGAACCTGTCCTTAACCTTGAACCTATTTTTTGAGAACTCTCCTTGACCATGGATAAGCAAAAATCGCCGGGTCTGCTTGCCGTGGCGCGGGCCCTCCTGGCCCTGGCCGGTTTTCTGGCCCTCCTGGTCCAGCCCGGGCTGGTCCACGCTTACGGCAAGATCGCCACCCGGCTGGTCAGGCTGATTCATGTCGATGACAGCGGCCTGCCGCTCGGCATGGTCAGCCGGGTCCGCTATGATCCCCTCCATCAGGAGACCTACGTCTATTCGTCCAGTAACCGGATCACCATCTACGATAAGGATTATTTCCCCCAGGGCTCGATCGGCCCGGGCCGGGGGGTC
>JARGFN010000125.1 GCA_029210665.1 Desulfobulbales bacterium | reverse complement strand
CAAGGTGTCCTGCGTTATCGAGGAAAAATACACCGAACTGGCGGTCCGGGCTCTGCACGATGCCTTTGAGCTTGAAAAGGATAATCCCCCGGTCGAGGAATAAGCGTTCGCAAAAGTCAAAGAAATAGTTGTCATTTTGAACACATGTGAGAAATCTTGTCCTTTACACCCACTGGAACTATTAAGATTTCTCCTGTTGGTCGAAATGACATCGGGGCAATCCCGACTTTTTGCGAACGCATGCGGCACCGGTTTCAGGGCTGAACACTGTTGCGACGGCCGGCGATTGGTTCGATAATATCAACTAAATTATTGAGTTATACTATGTCCGATCTGGTAATTTACGATACCACCCTGAGGGACGGCACCCAGGCCGCGAACTTCAATCTGTCCACCGACGACAAGATCAGGATTACCCTGAAACTCGATCGGCTCGGGATCGATTATATCGAAGGCGGCTGGCCCGGCGCCAATCCGGTTACCACCGAGTATTTTAACGAGATCAAAAAACATGATCTGAAGCACGCTAAATTGACCGCCTTCGGCAGCACCCGCAATTTCAAGAACCGCCCGGAAGCCGATCCCAACCTGAAGGCGCTGGTCGAAGCCGGTACCTCGGGAATCACCATATTCGGCAAGACCTGGGACGTCCATGTCCGCGATGCCCTGCGGATCGGGCCGGAAGACAATCTCGCCATTATTGACGACTCCCTGCGTTTCCTGCGCCCCCGGGTCGAGCATCTTTTCTATGATGCCGAGCACTTTTTCGACGGCTTCAAGGGCGATCGCGATTATGCGCTCGCCACCATCGATCGGGCGATCGAGGCGGGCGCCGACTGCATTGTTCTCTGCGACACCAACGGCGGCACCCTGCCGATGGAAGTTGCCGAAATTATCCGGGCCCTGCAGGACCATCTGTCCGCCGCCGGCAGAACCGTCGATCTCGGCATCCATGCCCATAATGACGGTGAATCGGCGGTGGCCAATTCCCTGATCGCCGTTTCGATGGGGGCTTGTCATGTGCAGGGCACCATGAACGGGGTCGGCGAACGTTGCGGTAACGCCAACCTGACCTCGATCATGCCCGCCCTGGCTCTGAAAATGGCCGGACAATTCGCCGCGGCCGCGAATCTTACCAGTCTGACCGAAACCTCCCGCTATATTACCGAGCTGGCCAATATGGCCCATAACCCCTATCAACCCTACGTCGGCGAGGCGGCATTCGCCCATAAGGGCGGCATCCATGTCCACGCGGTCCGGAAGAACCCCAGGACCTACGAGCATATCGAGCCGGAAAAGGTCGGCAACAGCCGGCGGATCCTGATCTCCGATCAATCGGGCCGCGGCAATGTCCTCCTGAAGGCCAAGCAGTTCGGGATCGATCTCGAAAGCGACGATCCGGCTGTCACCGGCATCCTCGGCCAGCTCAAGGATCTGGAGCGGAAAGGCTATCAGTATGAAGGGGCCGAGGCCTCCTTTGAACTCTTGATGAGAAAGGCGCTCGGCACCTGCCGGGATTATTTCGATCTGCACGGCTTTCGGGTGATCAGCCAGAAGAGCGAGGTGGCGACGCCGTCCCAGGATGAGGCGACCATCAGGATCGAGGTCAAAGGCGAAATGGTCCATACCGCCGCCCTGGGCGAGGGGCCGGTCAACGCCCTCGACAAGGCGCTGCGCAAGGCGCTTACCCGTTTCTATCCTACCCTCGCCGAAATGGAACTGAAGGATTACAAGGTCCGGGTTCTGGCCAGTGAACACGGCACCGGCGCCCAGGTTCGGGTGCTGATCCTGTCAACTGACCAGCAGAGCGAGTGGGGCACGGTGGGTGTCTCCCACGATATCATCGAGGCCAGCTGGCAGGCCCTGGTCGACAGCATTACCTACAAGCTGATGAAGGACGCGGTTTGATAACCGTTCAGCAGCACCACCTCTTCGGGCGATCGGCCCGGCTTATACCCATAGGGCATAAGTTTCGTACGAGCAGACGAGCTGCTCAACTCAGCTTTACGTACACGGGGTACGCGGCGCCGGTCCGCTTACCCAAATCTGCGGCACTGCTGAACGGTTACAGTCGCGGCGGTTTTGGCACTTTGGCGGCTGCATCGATTAACGGTTACAAATGTTCGGGTACTTTCCGCGATGCCGTACCTCAACCAGACCCCACCTGAAAATATTCCAGTTCGCCGTGATTGGCGGGGGCTGCTGCTCTTTGCGATGGCCTTGCTTATTTACTGGATCGGCCCGGGCAACCTTATCCGGGACAGGAACGTCAAGTTAGGGGAAGAAGTCGGCCTGGAGGAGATGCTGGCCCGGACCGGAGCCGTTAGCGATTGCGGGATTGAGCCGAGGCGGGCAATTTTTGAGATGCAGCCCATTGATTTGAACCGGGCTGATGCCGAGGTTCTCGCCTCCCTGAAAGGAATCGGCCCCGCCCTGGCCGACCGGATTGTTGCTTATCGCGATCGCCAGGGCGGTTTCAAGCGGGTATCCGAGATTATGGAAATTACCGGAATCGGCCAGGGGAAAATGGCCGCGATCATCAATGAAGTAACGGTCGGTTATTGCGAGTGAAGGATGAGGTTCAAGGGGAGAGAAATTTTGAGAGGGGGCGTTTCAAAATTTCTCTCCCCTTGAACCTGTCCTTGAATCTTGCCCTCCTATGGCCGGTTCTGGTGCCGGTCGTATCTTAACTGGGTGATCTGTTCGGAGACCAGACCCATCATGAAAATGATCACCGCGGTCGATAACAGCAGGGCCGACATGTTGGAGAAGCGATTGACGGTGATGAAGGTGTAGATGTAATAGCCGAAACCGGTTATGAAAAAGAAAAAACTGATCGGCAGAAAAACCCTTAGGGGCGAGAACAGGGTCGCTATCTTGGTGATTATGATAAAAAACCTGGCCCCGTCCTGGAGCAGTTTGATTTTGCTTTTGCCCTGCCGCCGCCTGGTTTCGATGGGAATGTATTTGATCGCCAGACCGCTGCGTAGACAGGCCAGGGTCAGGGTGGAGGGATACGAGAAGGTGTTCGGCAGGAGATGGATGAATTCCATCGCCGTCTCCTTGCGGATCATCCGGAAGCCCGAGGTCAGGTCCTCCACCTTGAACTTGCAGACGAAAGAGGCCATCGCGTTGTACAGCTTGTTGGCGATATCCCGGTGCATGGAAGTTTCCGACTCGCGGCTCCGCGCCCCGATTACCATATCGTAATCGTCCCGGTATTCGAGCAGTCTGGCCACATCCTCCGGCTCATGCTGGCCGTCACCATCCATCATGATTACCCATTCTCCCGCCGCCGCCCGCAGCCCGGTTTTAATCGCCGCCCCGTTGCCGATATTGTAAGGGTGGGATTTAACCCTGGCCCCGGCCCCTCGCGCCTCCCCGGCGGTATTATCGGTGGAGCCGTCATCGACCACCAGAATTTCGAAATCGGGGTATCGTTTTTTCAGGATACCGACAGTGTTTCCAATCGCCGGCTCCTCGTTGTAGGCGGGCAGCAGGATGGTTATTTCGGGGTGATGGTTGGGATCGGTTTGAGTCATAAATCTTTCTCTAAAATGATTTTTAAAAGAACTTTGACGGTTCGCAAAAAGTCGCCAATGATTAGTGGAGCGCACTTCGACAAGCTCAGCACGAGCGTTAAATCAGTATGTTAATTCGCTCACCCTGAGCCTGAAAGTTACCCCGCTCATCCTGAGCCTGTCGAAGGAAGGGTTTCCCGACTTTTTGCGAGACTATCAGCTTTTATGGTGAAAGTTTATGGCTAATTTTCTCCGGAGAGGCCAAGCCTTTCGGCAAGAGTTCCACTCAGGATCCAGTTGCTGATGCTGCCGTCGGAGGATGGGACGGGGGTCATTTTAAGCTTTTCGCCGTTTAATTCGGTTAATTTGTCGTTGCTGCCGGTACTGACGATTTCAAGTTCGATAAATTCGGAGTCGTAGCTCATCGAAAAATAGGTAGTGTCGGCATCTCCTTCCATGGCAAAGATGGTTGCCGCCGAGGTCGGAAATCGTAGGTTTTGGGCATGATAAATGGCCAGGTTGTTCTGGATCGAATGGAGGCCCGGATAAACCAGGGCGGTAACCCGGGACTTCTGGATGTAACTCATATAGGCCGGAATGGCGACGGCGGCCAGGATGCCGATAATCGCCACCACGATCATCAACTCAATCAGGGTGAAACCCTTTTCTCCGTTCCTGTTCATTGCAAGTCTCCGTAAAATAATTTCACGATTTTTTAACATATCCAGTCTTTTACTGCAAATAATTGCTGACCGGGAATCTCTAATAATAAGTCCGGATAAATCGAGAATATCTCTTCCATTCAGGGTGGCCGGGGTAGATCTCCAGGAGTCTGGATAACATCTCGGCCGCCTTTCTATTGTTTCCCCTCGCAAAATAACATTTGCCCGCCAGTTCCAACAGCGGAGGGGAGGAGGGCTTGCCCTGCAGATGGCGTTCGATAATTTTTAATGCATCGTCAATGTTTCCATTCTGCAGCTTGAATCCTGACAGTTTAAGCGCGGCATGGATGGATTCCGGTTCCAGCTGGACGGCCTTTTCCAGCAGCAGGTCGGTCAAGTGATCCGGGATATGCCACTTCTTAATAAAATCGGCGGCATATAGAGTTAACCTAAAGGGCAGTCCGGTCGAGACGACCGGTTTCATGGTGCTGGCGATCATCTCGCGAGCCAGCTGATTGCGGCCGGTCTCGTCGGCGATTATCTTTTCAATGGCCAGGGCCGGATCGTTGCCGGGAGCTATTGTCAGGGATTTGTTCAAATATGTGCGGGCATTGTCGTAGTCCTTGTCCAATAACAGGGCGGTTGCCATTTCATTGTAAATGGATTCCGCTTCCTGCCCTAAACCCAGTTGACGGCGGCCCTCTTCGCTGGCAGCCGCATCCAGCAGCATGGCCTCCATTCCTCCCAATAAAAGAGGGGTGTGCCGGGGGTGGCGGACTCTTATGCCAATCCTGAAGGCTTCAAGTGAATCCCGGTATTTTGCAAGCTTCCAGTAAGAGATGCCGAGATTGGCCATCAGCATGGGAAATCCGTCGAAGTTCAGTCGGTCCGGAGGGCGATTTTTAATTAATTTTTCGGCCCATTTGACGGCTTCCTCGAATCTTTGCTGGGAGACGAAAATGGTGACAATATTGTTGGCGGCTTTGACGTACTCTTCCGACTGGCCACTACCCAGATAAATCGCCTGCCGCAGGGTGGCCAATGCCTCTTCGTAGCGTTCGGCCTTAGCCAGTTCCATGCCCAGGTTGGTATGGGCCCGGGGTTTTAACGGGGATTTTCGGGCAATATCCTCGTAAAGGGTGAGCTTGTCACGCCAGACATGGTTCCGGAACGAAGTGGTGACCGCCAGGGAGCAGCCGATGATCACCATGGCCAGGATTGCGATTGTTTGCCGTTCCCGGTGGTCACCGGCCTGAATAAACCGGCTCCCCCAGTCGATCAGGGCGACGATAATCAGGAAAAAGCCCGGGGAGGGCAGGTAGAGGCGATGCTCAAAGACCAACTCCAGAGGGACAACCGACGATTCGATGATCAGGTTGAGGAAGAAGAAAAACAGGCCGAAAGAGATGAAGGGATGAGCGCGGCGGAGGCGGAATGCGGCCAGGATCAGGAAACCCAGCAACAACAGGGACAACCAGGTTGCCGACGGGTCAAGCAAGGATTGGGATACCGGGAAATCATGATCAAGGTTAAGACGGCCCGGCAGGGGTAGGGCGAGCAGGGAAAGGTAGAAAACCACCACCCGCCATTCGGTGAAAAGTCGTTCCGTCATGTCGAAATGTCGTCCGGCATAACCGCTCGAAAACGAGGTCAGTTTGGCGGCGGCCAGGGGCAGGAGGAGCAGAAGGATAATCGCCAGGATCGACCGGTAATGGCGCCTGATTCCTTTCAATACCCTCCGGCCGAGGTTGGGGGAAATAAAGATCGTCTCCACCAGCAGGATTGCCAGGGGCAGGGTGGCGCTGTTTTCCTTGGAAAGGAAGGCGCCGAGCATGGCGAAGGGCAAAAACGTCCAGGCCATGACTCTCCGGGGGCGGGATGGGGCGATTCTGGCCCAAAGGTAAGCAGCCAGGGCGGCAAAGTAGAAGAGCGCCACCAGGGAGGCCATCCGCTGGACCAGGTAGGTGACCGCATTGGTCTGGACCGGGTGCAGGGCCCAGAGCGCCGTCACGAAAAGAGCGAATAATGGAGGACTAAAAGAGTAGAGATGCTTCCGGCCGGTTCCGGTCATGGCCAGGCCATGGACCAGGAAGAAGAGGGCGGTTGTCGCCAGCAGATGGATGATGATGTTGGTCAGATGGAAGCGTATGATGTCGCCCCGGCCGAGGAGATGATCGACCGCGAAGGTGAGCATCGGGATGAAACGGGTCCGGCCGAAACGGCCTGTATAAACCCGGCTGAGCGATTGGTGCGAAAAACCGTCGATGTAGACCGAGGGGTTGTTGATGAAGGCGGCCCGGTCGTCGAGGACCGGCGGCGAGTTCAGGGTGTTGCCGTAAACCAGGCCGACCAGCAGGAGCACGAGGAAAAGCGGAATATAGGGACGCGCGCCGCCCAGGCGTTCAAGGCTGGTTGGTTTGGCTTGATCGCGCATATCGGCTGGAGTGGGAAAATTATCCGGCCCGGGATTGACCGGTATTGGTAAAATGAGCTCTGTACTCAAAAAACCCCCCGGCCTTCCGACCGGGGGGTTCGGTTAAACTGGCTTTACGCAAAAGAGGTTCGCTTAATTCTCGCCGGACAGGCCAAGGCGCTCGGCCAGGGTGCCACCCAAGGTCCACTTGGTGATCTTGCCGTCGGTTGTTGTGATTGGTGTTGCTATTAAATCATCGCCAACCATCTTCGTCAGTTTTTTGTCAGGGCTCCTGATGACAACTGTGAGAGCGGTGTCTGAAAATGTGGGCTTGAAGTAAGTGGTATCGGCGTCCGCCTGCATCATGTCGGTGGTCGCTGCAGCTGTCGGTAAACGCAGGTTGGTGGCGTAGAACAGGCCAAGATTGGTCTGGATCGAGTGCAGGCCCGGATAGACCAGAGCGGTGATCCGCGATTTCTGGATGTAGGACATGTAGGCCGGGATGGCTACGGCGGCCAGGATACCGATGATCGCTACGACGATCATCAACTCGATCAGGGTGAAACCCTTTTGGCTGTTCTGTTTTCCGAGATGTTTCAACATTTTCTTTCCCTCCAACTGTTGTTTGGTTAACCGAATGCCGGTCCGGACACTCCCGACTGGCATGAATTCCATAATCTAAAAACATAACTACCACAAAAATGGCGGCGAATGAAATATTTTAAATTTTCGTAATCGCCATGTCGTGCCG
>JARGFN010000124.1 GCA_029210665.1 Desulfobulbales bacterium | reverse complement strand
CATGTACACCAGTACACATCGCAGGCCGATGCCTTGCATCTCCGGCACCCTGTAAACCATAAAGTTTCGCAGGATTACGAAGGGATTTTGCGGGCGGGCTCGAGGCGCCGGTTTGCAACCCAACCCGGCCCCGGTCTTGCTTTAAAGATTTACAAAACGGGGATCAACGATCTATCATTAGTTGTACCCACGGGGCATAAGGAAGCACCCTTAACAATCCCGGGCCGAAACCGATGAAAAAAGGAATAATCGAATCCCTGAGCTATGCGGTGCGGGGCCGGGTCGTACTCAAATACTTCGGACAGTTCTGCATCGTCGCCGGCATCCTGATCTCCGTCAGCCTGCTTGTCGCTTTTCTCGGCGGCGAATTCGATATCGCCCTCAGATACGTCGTCATCGTTCTGGCGTTGCTCGTCGTCGGTTTTTTTCTCGACCGGCTTGCCGTGCCCCGGGGAATCCAGATCAACGAGGCCCTGGCCCTGACTTCGCTGGTCTTTATTGTCATGCCGCTTCTCCTCACCCATCCTTTAATGGGCGCCGGTCTGCCCTTTGTCGACGCCTTTTTTGAAGCCGTCTCCGGGATGACCACCACGGGCCTTTCGACTCTCGCCTCGGTCGAAGACAAACCGCCCAGCTTCCTGTTTACCCGCGCTTGGCTGCAATGGTCGGGCGGCCTAGGTATAGTCGTCCTTACCGTCGCCCTGATTTTAGGGCCGGGGACGACGGCGGCCCGGCAGCTGGTCGATTTTGCCGACAGCGACGATCTAATCGGCAGCACCAAGCACTATGCCCGCCGGATCCTGATAGTCTACGTGCTGCTCACCATCGTCGGTTTTCTCGTTATCATGCTGGCCGGAGTGGCGCCCTTTCCGGCCCTGGTCCACGGCCTTGCGGCGATATCCACCGGCGGTTTTTCAAGTTACGACCGAAGCCTTGGCGCCATCGGCGGCTGGGCGACGAGCGGCGCGGTCATGGCTGTCTCGACTTTGGGAGCGATCCCCCTTGCCTTGTACTACAAAAGTTACCGCGACGGTTTTTCGACCTTTTTCAAAGACATCCAGTTACGGGTCGTGCTGATCCTGACCGCGCTCTCCACCACCCTGCTGTGGATCTTCATGAGTTACGGGCCGGGCGGCGCGCCCTCCGATATCGGCGGTCACGCGATAATCATGGCCCTGTCGGCCCAGACCACCACCGGTTTTTCCACCCTCGCCGTCGCCGAGCTCGGTTCCTCGGCAAAACTGGTGATGATTCTCTCCATGTTGATCGGCGGTGGCATCGGTTCCACGGCCGGCGGCATCAAGGTCCTGCGCCTGATCATCCTCTGGCGGATTCTCAAACTGACCCTGGTTCGCACCAGCCTCCCGCCCCATGCCGTCCTCGAACCCCGCCTGACCGGCAGTCGCCTGGGCGAGGAGGAAATCAACCGTTCCTTACTGCTTATCATTCTTTTTGTCGCGGTTATCTTTATCTCCTGGCTGCCCTTTGTATTCTGGGGATACGACCCACTCGATTCGCTCTTCGAAGTCGTTTCCGCCACCGGCACGGTCGGACTTTCAACCGGCATCACCGCCGGGAACCTGCCGGATCTTTTAAAAATGGTGCTCTGCGCCGACATGCTGATGGGCCGACTGGAGATCATTGCCATATTGGTATTGTTTTATCCCCGGACTTGGCGGGGAAGGAGGATGTAATTATGCGAATAGTCTTTATCGGCGCCAGCCTGGTGGCCCAGGCCACCGCCGAAGAGCTGCTCAAGCGCAACCATGAAGTGGTCATCATCGAGAAGAACAAGGAGAAGATCAATTCCCTTGCCGAACACCTCGATTGCGGTTTTCTAAACGGCGACGGCAGCACCCCGGCCATCCTCCACGAGGCCGGACCCGAGCACACCGATCTGCTTTTCTGCATGACCAACAGCGACCAGATGAACATCATCGCCAGCCTGGTCGGGCGCTCCCTCGGTTTCAAAAAGATTATCACCAAGATCGAGGATCAGGAACTCAACCATATCTGCAAGGAACTCGGCCTTGAGAACACCATTATTCCCACCATTACGATCAGCAGGCGCTTAACCGATCTGGCCGAGGGCCGCGACATTCACGAACTCTCGTCGATGATCAGAGGAGATGCGAGGTTTTACTCCTTCATCTTCGACGGCGCCGACGAGACAAAGGTATCGGACCTGGGTTTCCCCGCCCAGGCGAAGGTCATCTGCTATTACCGGGACGAGGAACTGCTGATCGCCCAGAAGAACAGCAAGCTGAAAAAGGGCGACGAGGTGGTGGTCCTCGCCCACAGCAAAGATATTGAAGCGGTAAAAAAACAGTGGTCGCCCACCCCCGCCGAACCGCAAAACCCCGCACGGCCGGATAACCCCGGTGACGTCGAGGGAACGGAAAACATCCGGTAAATTATCAGTAAAAGCGGCGGAACGCCGGGGGCCGGCGGCGCTCATCCTCATCTCCCTCCAAATACCTCGAATGGCGCCAAAATCTCCGCGCTTGAAAAAATTAGATAAAGGATTATTATTGCTCAGTTCGCAAAAGTTGCCGGATGACTGCGCCAAAATCGTCGGAGCCACGGCGCCGGCGATTTTCTTTATCCCGCGTGCAGGGCCCCGAGCCACCCGGTTACCGGGGCCGGCGCCCGGCTGGGGTTTTCCCCCGGCTGCGAGGCCCGTTGCGCCGAAGGGGGACGCGGACATATTTTTTTTAATTCGAAAGCGATGAGGCAAGAATGGCTGATTTCCGCGATTTCCAGGGGATGATCCCCTATCACATCCTTTTTCCCAAGTCAAACGCCGGCGGCATCGGCCTGGTCCTGCCCGACAAGGTCGGCAAGGCCAAGGCCGGTGAATATGAATTTATCGAGACCTACTGCGTCGAGAAGAATTGCGACTGCCGCCGGACGACCCTTTTGGTTTTAAACGCCAAGGGCAAGACCATGGCGGTGATCGATTTCGGCTTCGATCCGGATCGGCCGCTGGCGGGCCCCCTACTGAATGATTTCGCGAAACAGTCCGCCGCCGCCGGGAATTTTCTGGAGATCTTTGTCGATGCCGTCAACGACAATCCGGCCTGGCTCAAAGCGATGTATGCAAACTACCGGAAAGTCCGCCGGAAGGTTGACGGGCACGCCTATCGCGGCCGCCCCTTTCCAAAACCCGGCAAGTTCCGGCGCCAGGCGACCTCACCGGAAGCGGCTGAAGAGGAGACCGCCGCCCTTTTTGAGGAGATGGGGCCGGCTTCGGTCGCCCCCCCGCCGACCTCGCCGCTTGGCAAAGCCCTGAAGACGCACCAGCCGGGACTGTTCTCCGAGACGCCCGCCGCTCCGACTCTACCCGATTTGCTCGATCGATACCGGCGGATTGTCGGCGATCAAGGCATCGCAATGCCCCACGGGCTGCGGAACGATCTGACCCGCTATGTGTTGGGCCAGCCCCGGGCCGGCGACGAACTGGCCGTTCAGCTGGTCCGGCTTTTCGCCTTGCCGGAGGCCGACGAGGAGCCCCAGGATGCCGCTTTGCGGCTGCTGGGCGACGTTCTGGAAATTCTGCGCACCCGGCTCGACGGCCAACATCCCGACGCCCGGGAACGGATGATCTCCTGGCAGGAGGCCCTGGCCCGGCACGTCTTTAATGAAGGTGTTGACGACCTGTTATGCGCGGCGGTCACCCGGACCCTGTTGGATGCCAGGGTCGAAATCCTGCCCCAGGTCCACGAGGCCGGCAGCCGCAGGCTGGATGCCAGGGGGGCGGAGGAATTGTCCCGTTCCCGTTTTTTGGCCGAGGTCGGCCCGGCGGAGATGTTTCGCACCTTCGAGGAAATGGGGATCGATTCCCCTTTTGAATTACTGGAGGCCCTGCTGGAGATGATGGCGGTCGGTGATCCCGAGGTGCAGATAGCGCTGGGCACGGCAATGTACAGCGCCGCTTCCCCGCTGATCCGCGACACCGCCGCCCTGATGCTTTTTCACCCGCAGGCGCAAGTCCGGGCCGGAATGGCCGCCGCGCTGTGTACGGTCGAGGGCGGATGCTTTTCTCCCGCCACGCTGCGCCGCCTGATTGTGGCCCGCAACTGGTTTCCCGAAGAGATCCGCACCTGCATCGATCAGGCGATCAATAACGCCCGGCGGGCCCGGGTTGAGTGCGCCTCGATCCAGCCGGGCATGACGATGACCGTCTATGCCTCCGTGGTCGACGGGGCCGGGGCGCAATCCTTGCAGATAATTATTCCCGACGGCAAGGGGTTCGTCTGCTGTTCCATCCTCCTCAAGATGCGGGTTGGGGTGGCCGATGCCTTTCTGATCCCCCTGGAAAACAAACGGGCCTTGCGGGATTTTCTGAAGATAATGACCGAAGAAATCGCCATGCTCGAATCCACCCCGGAGTATCTCGACCTGCGATTGGGCCAGGCCCTGGCCGAGGGGGTGGGGCTGGGCAGGGTCCCCAATCCCTGGCTGGTCGCGATCGCCGAACGGCTCGGCCGCGAACCGTGGCGGCCAACGCCGTTTGATCCGCGCCGGGATCTCGCGGCGCTACGCACCGAACTGGAGATCGCCGGGGCCGGCTTCCTTACTGACCTCAGGGTTCGGGCGGCGCTGAAAAATTCCGGCGCCTGGCCGGAACTGGAGCCATTCGCCGGCTCCTGGTTTGAGGATGGTCCGGAGGTGGCGAGGGATGTCGCCGCCGTCACCTCGAATAAAAAAACCGCCGCGTCGCCCAGGATTATCGCCCGGTTTCTTGACGGGGTGCTGGCGGAGCGGCGGGAAACCTGGTTGGCCCGGCTGGTGCTGACCACGTTCTGGCTAAAATCGGCCCCACGCCCGCCGGTTCACTGGAGCGAGATGTTCCACGTCGCCGCCGCCCTGGCCGACGATGCCATGCCGTTGAAGCAAATCCCCCTGATGGTGGCGATTGCGGAAATGACTTTCGGCGCCTATCTGTCCAGAGAGGCGGAGCGCATCTGAAAATTCAAATTGCATTATCAAGTAATGAGAGTTATCAATTTGGGGTAAAATTTCTCACTACCTCGGGTGAGTCAGGATGAAATTTCTCTACAGTATACTTCTTTCGGTGCCGCTGGTCCTGTTGGGTTGCGGCCTGGCTTTCGGACACGGCGGCAGCGGGCCATGCGTGAACTGTCATACCATGCATGACAGCCAGGACAACCAGAGCATGTCCGACGGGACAGGGCCTAACTCTTTTTTTGCTTAGATTCAGTTGTACCGGATGCTTAACGGCAACAGTGCCGGATCCTACGTCGCTGGAACCGGGGACCTCAACTGCGAAGCCGGCGCCAGCCAGAATACTTATGACGCCCCATCGATGAACCTTTTTTGCGCAAGCTGTCACGGCAATTTTCACGGGGCAGGCAATACCGCCGCGAACGGGACGGGTGCCGCTACGGGTGAGGGCCCGTGGCTAAGGCATCCGGTGAATGTTTCCACCACCGCCTACGGGGAAAATTATGTCGGCGATAATAAGATGGTGCCCTTGGGCGCAGCGGGGGTAGCTAATCAGGTTATATGCATCTCCTGTCATCGCCCGCATGGTAGCGGCATTGAACGATATGTTGCGTTTTTCTTATTCGGGAAGCGGCAATCTGGCCGGCAACGGCACCAAATCCCTGGGCTGCGAAACATGCCATGGGATCAAGTAGCCCGACAAGGAAAAGATGGACAATACCATTTCGCGCCGGCCTTTCCCTGTAAAACCATGGCGCTGACCGTTGCATGGTTCCAGGCCGGCTATCCTGTCCCCTTAACCCCTCCCCTCGCCTCCCCGGCCACGAACCTCTGCAATTTCTCCGCACAATATCCGAAACTTATATTCGGGCGCCCAGACAATGTGATACTGGCAATGCCATAATAAATCAGAGAGAAATTCTAGACTATTTTCTTCGAGCGGAGGGAGGGCATTGCGGCGAAATAAAAAAAGGATTTTGTTTTTATTGCTTCTGGGTTTGTCGGGGGTGTTCCTACTCGGCAAACCATTACTATCCGGCATCGGAGAATTTCTGGTCGATGAAACAAAGCCGCTGCAAAAGGCCGATGCCGCCGTGGTCCTTACCACCGGGGTCGATTACACGGCAAGGCTGATTGAGGCGGCGCAAATCTATAATAAAGAATTGGTTGATAAGATTGTTATTAACGGCGACCGAAAAAGCAAAGTTTTGCAGGGGCTGGAAGAAAAAGGTTATCGCGAAGAATGTCACTGGTCTGTCAACCCGGTGAGCGTCCTGAATTTCTTTGATGTGCCCACAAAAGATATTGTCATAATCGATGCCCCGGAGGCATACGATACGGTCAGCGAGGCCGAAATCACCGGCCGCTTTTTAAGAAAATTCGGGCTGAATAGATTGATTGTCACGACCAGTAAATTCCATACCCGGCGGGCCGGCTATATCTGGCGGAACATCTTTGACGAGAAATTCAATATCCAGGTCGCGGCCGCTCGGAAAGATCCCTTCGATCCCCAAGCCTGGTGGCGTCATGGCCGGCAGATCCGGCAGGTCATGGCCGAATACGGCGCTTGGTTCTTTTATCTGCTCAAGAAAAGGCTGTAAAAGTTCTGGGTTATTTGTAACAACAAGTAAGTCTGAAGTGGTAGCGGTTTTTGCGACAGGAGTGTATTCAATCACAATTTGACATCCCAGTCGCTAAAGTTTATACTTCGTAATATAAACAATTAGATTGGGAGCACATTATGAAAGCAACAGCTAAAGATTTAAGATTTCACTCCAAAGAATTAATAGAAACCGTAAATAGGGGAGAGGAGGTCGTAATCACTTTCCGTGGGAAACCTTGTGCCAAACTGGTCCCTTTTGAGGAGACAAATACAAAAACATCACAACATAATTTATTTGGCATGTGGAAAGACCATGACCAATCTCAAAACGTAGATGAATATGTCAGAAATTTAAGAAAAGGACGGTTCTAATGTTAATGGTCGATACTGACGTACTCATCTGGTATTTACGAGGAAATGAAAAGGCATTTAAAACCATAGAGAATTTTGAAAGTTTTTCTCTTTCTGTTGTCACGTACATGGAACTTGTCCAAGGGATGAGAAACAAAAACGAACTGAACAGTCTTCGCCAAGCTCTTCACGCATGGAACGCTTCAATCCTATATATAACTGAAGAAATTTCGGCAAAAGCAATGTTTGCGGTTGAACAACATTTCTTGAGTCACTCAATGCAACTTGCCGATGCCCTAATTGGCTCTACTGCTATTGCCCACGGTCTCCCTTTGCTCACTGGGAACGATAAACACTACAAAATCATGAAGGATGTCCAAATTAAAAAGTTTCGCCCGTAACCACTTGAAATAATGAGAAATCAGCGAAC
>JARGFN010000123.1 GCA_029210665.1 Desulfobulbales bacterium | reverse complement strand
GACTGACCGCCTCTTCATCGGAGAGGTCAAGCATCTGCTGAATAAGCAGGGCGCCAACCTATAAAAGTTGCACTTCACTTTTGAATCCGCCCGGCAAGAGTTCCTGTTCACAGCGCCGGCCCAACGTTCCCGATTCGCACGGGATTCCCTTTTCACCGAAAATTCGGCACCAGAGTTAAATAAAATTTATCCAGTTATTACAGTTAGTTAAATAGCATCCCTCCCAAAAAGAGTACGGAGACCACAAGCAGCGCCATCAATGCAGTTGTCGCCACCGCCAAGCGATTAGCCTGGTCGATATGGCCCGGCTCAGGGCTCATCAGATCATCGCCGATGCCCGGCTTTAACACCGGCCTGCCGAAATAGACCGCCGGGCCGCCCAGACGGATACCGAGAGCCCCGGCCATGACCGCCTCGCTCTGCCCCGCGTTGGGGCTGGCATGGTTATGCCGGTCGCGGCGGAAGATCCGCCAGGCATCAGGCACCGACAGACGGCTGAACCGGGCCGCCGCCACCATGAGAACTGCGGTGATCCTGGCCGGCAGCCAGTTGAGCAGATCGTCGAGCCGGGCCGGAGCCCATCCGAAATCGAGATAACGTTCATTCTTATAGCCGAATATGGAGTCCATGGTATTGACCGCCTTGTAAAGCAGCACCCCGATCGGGCCCCCGACCGCCGCCCAGAAGAGGGGCGCGGTAATCCCGTCCACCGTGTTTTCGGCCACGCTTTCGACACAGGCCCTGACCACTCCCTGTTGATCGAGTTCCGAGGTATCCCGACCGACGATCATTCCGACCCGGCGGCGGGCCTCGGCGAGATCGTCCTGCTTCAGGGCCGCGTAAACCCTGCTACTATGGGTGATCAGGTCACGGGCCGCGAAACAACTGTAGAGGATCAGGACCGAGACCAGCTCCCCGGCCCGGGGATCAATCAACGCTGCCAGCCGGATCGCGCCCCAGCCGCCCAGCCCGGTTGCCGCGAGGATCAGGAGGACCGCGCACACCCCGGCCGCCCTATCAGACCGAACCAGCTTCCGGCAAAGATTCTCGCTCCCCGCCGCCAGCCGGCCGATCAGCCGGACCGGATGGGGCAGCCGGCGCGGATCCCCGACAACGGTGTCAAGGAGCAAGGCCAGGACGATTTGCCATTCCAGGCTCATTTCAAACCCAGCAGCCGGTAGATTCGGTCCATATCAAGGGACTCCCTGACAATCCCGGCCAGCCGGTCGAAGGCCGGTTCCAGATCGTAAGGGGCGACCACGTCGCCCAGGGGCTGGAGGTTCCGGGAGCTGCGCAACATATCGATAAACCAGCGGCGGAAATCATCATCGTCGAAGATGCCGTGCAGATAACTGCCCCAGATCCGGCCGTCTTTAGAGACCGCCCCCGCCTCGCTGCCGTCGTCCAGCCGCAAGGACCGGCCATGGTCGGATACGGTCCGGCCGTGGTGGATCTCGTAACCGTGGACCTTAAGCCTTGACGGCAGATGAATCGCGGTCCGGCGGGTCAGGGTCTTCTTTGCAGCCAGGGTGGTGGTCATCTCGAGAATACCCAGCCCCTCGACCACCCCGCCGCTCGATTCGATCCCGAGGGGGTCGGCGATCCTTGCGCCCAGCATCTGGAAGCCGCCGCAGATGCCGATGATATCGAGGCCGGTCCCGGCCCCCAGTGCGACAATCCGCGCGGCCAGACCGCTCTTCCGCAGATAATCGAGATCACTGATCACGTTCTTGCTGCCGGGCAGGATCAGGGCAGCCAGGTCCGATTCAACTTCCTGCAAATCCTCAACGGTGCGGATGATTTGCAGATGGACATCCGGTTCGGCCAGAAACGGCTCGACATCGGTAAAATTGGAGATATGGGGCAGATCGATCAGCCCGATCACCACATGGTCCCCGGCCGGGCTGTCCTTCCGATACAGCCCCGCCTTGAAACTGACCGAATCCTCCTCGGGCAGCCCGTGATCCCGGATATAGGGAATCGTGCCCAGGACCGGCTTACCGGTGAAATCAAGAAGGTAATCGAAGGCATCGTCAAGCAGCGAGGCCTGGCCGCGAAAGCGGTTGACCAGGAAGCCGGCGACAAGGCGCCGCTCCCATTCGGCCATCACCTCCAGGGTGCCGATAAACGAGGCGAAGACCCCGCCCCGATCGATATCGCCGACCAGCAGCACCGAGGCCCCGGCGTGGCGGGCCATGCCCATATTGACGATGTCGTGCTTCTTCAGATTGACCTCGGCCGGGCTGCCGGCCCCTTCCAGGAGGATCACCTCGTATTCGGCGGCGAGGGAGTCGTAAGCCGCGCAAGCGGCCGCCCGCACCACCGGTTTGTAATCGATATAGTTATCGACCGACATATTGCCGACCACCTTGCCGTTGACGATGATCTGGCTGCCGACCTCGCTGGAGGGCTTGAGCAGCACCGGGTTCATCCGCACCTCCGGATCGAGCCGGCAGGCCTGGGCCTGAACCACCTGGGCCCGGCCCATCTCGAGGCCGTCCCTGGTCACATAGGAGTTAAGCGACATATTCTGGGCCTTGAAGGGCGCGACCCGGAATCCGTCCTGGAGGAAGATCCGGCCCAGGGCGGCGGTCAGGACGCTCTTGCCGGCGTTTGACGAGGTCCCCTGCAGCATCAGGGCCGGGGTTTTGCGCCGCCGGTCGTCGAACACAGTCCTCTTTCCGCCGGTCAGGGCGGCGGCCAACGAGTCGCAAAGCAGCTCGTTATCCCTGCCGCCACGGACCGCGACCCGGAAAAACCCCCGGGCCAGCCCGCTGAAATTGGCGCAGTCGCGAATGGCAATCGGCCGGGCTGAATCAGCCAGGAGCTTTTCGGCCAGCCGGGCCACGCTGCCACCTTTGCTTTCGAGCTTGACCAGGAGATAATTGGCCTCGCCGGGGAAGACTTGCAGACCGGGGATCGCGGCCAGCCCCGCCTGCAAATCTTCCCTTGCCGACCGCACGTAATCCCGGCTCCGCTTGGCATACCCACGATCATTAACCGCCTTGGCGCCGATCGCCTGGGCCAGGGTATTGACCGTCCAGGGCAGGAGTTGCCGGTTGATCAGGGCAGCGGTTGCCGGAGAGGCGGCGACGAACCCCAGACGCAGGCCGGGGATGGCATAGAACTTGGTCAGGGAGCGGAACACGATCAGGTTGTCCACCATATCGGCCGAAATCAATCCGCTCTCTTCCGAAATAAAATCGTGGAAAGATTCATCGACAGCAAAATATACCCGGGGATGGGCGGCGGCCAGGGCAAGCAGCGGTTCGGCCGCAAAAGATACCCCGGTGGGATTATTGGGCCGTCCCAGACAAAACAGGTCGCCATCCCGCAGCTGCGCGGCCAGTTCGGCAAAGTCGGGCCGGAATCCGTTCTCCTCGGCAAGCAGGGGCTGCACCACTTCAAGGCCGTGCAGGCGGGCAGCCTTTTCGTAATCGGAATAGGCGGGGACCGGGATCACCGCCCGCCGGCAGCCAAGCGCTCTCGGCAGGGCGTAGATGATCTCGGTGGAGCCGTTGGCCACCGCCAGCCAATCCGGATCGACCGTTAGAATCCCGGAGAGGGCGCCCCGAAGCCCCTCGCTGTGGGGCTCGGGGTAGTGGGCCAGCTTTTCAAGAGTGCGGCTGACGACCATCCGCAGATACTCCGGCGGCCCGAGCGGGTTGATACTGGCGCTGAAATCGAGAATCCGGGCGGGATCGACCCCGATCCGGGTCGCCAGTTCACTAAGGTTGCCGCCGTGGCCGAATTGGTCCGCCGGCGGCCCGCCGCCATATTTCTTATCGGTAGTCATAGCGATTTAGCGTTTTAGAGAATCATCAGGGATGCGTAAAAAAGGGCGATCGCCGTTTCGGATATCTCGCAGACCGCGCCCAGGGTATCGCCGGTGGCGCCGCCGATGATTTTTTTGCAGAAGAAACAGAATAACAAAATCACGATCAAGGTGAGAAAGGCGATTACAAAACCGACGATCCCCGCGAAAAGCCAGCAGGCAACGAGAAGCAGGACCCCGGCCCAGAGCGCCTCCACCACCGCGTCTTTCGCATAGAATACGGTGGCCAGCCCCCCTTCCGGCCTGGCATAGGGCAGAACCGCCATCATGATCGGCATGGCGCAGCGGCCCGCAATCGGCATCAGGACCAGAAGGGGCCAGAGTTCTTCCGGCGGCAGGGACCAGAGGGCTGCGATCTTAAAGGCCAGGATCAGAAAAAGCGCCACCACTCCCATGGTGCCGATCCGGCTGTCCCGCATGATCTCGAGAATCCGCGGCCGGGGCCGGGAACTGAAAAAGCCGTCGGCGCAGTCCGCCACCCCGTCCAGATGAAGCGCCCCCGAAACTCCCAGCAGCACGGCCACTCCCAGGACCACCAGCACCGGCTGGGGCAGGTACGGCCCGATCAGGTAAAAAAAGGCGCCGGTCAACAGCCCGATCAAGAAGCCGACCAGAGGGAAATGGGGCAGGCTGGCGGCCAGAGCGTCCTTGCCGGTCCCGTAGGCGCCCGGAACCGGGATGATGGTCAGAAACCTTATTGCGGCGAATAGTCCGCGCATATTATTCGGCCTCCGACACCGCCGCCTCTTCAAAGGTCGCCACCTCGGTCAAGACCCGCCTGGCCGCCTCGACCACGTTCATGGCCAGGGCGCCGCCGGTCCCCTCCCCCAGTCTCATGTTGAGATCAAGCAGGGGTTCGCAGCCCAGATGGTCATGCATGATCCGGTGGCCCTGCTCGACGCTGCGGTGGGCGGCAATAATGTAATCCTTGCAGGCCGGGGCCAGGGAGCAGGCGATCAGGGCGCCGGCCGTGGAGATAAAGCCGTCGACCATGATCGGTTTGCGATTGGCGGCGGCGCCCAGGATCAGGCCGGCGATGCCGCCAATCTCGAAACCGCCGACCTTGGCCAGAACATCAAGGCCGTCCAGGGGATCCGGTTTATTTAAGGCCAGGGCCTTTTCGATCACCGCAATCTTATGGTTGAAGCCGTCATCATCGAGCCCGGTGCCGCGCCCGGTCACCTCGGCGACCGGGGTACCGGTAAGGGCCGCCACGATGGCGGTGCTGGGGGTGGTGTTGCCGATCCCCATATCGCCGGTCCCGAAGAGATCGATCCCGTCGGCCATGCTTTGCGCGACCTCGATTCCCGCCTCGATCGCGCCGACCGCCTGCTCCCGGCTCATCGCCGGACCCTCAGCCATATTGGCGGTGCCCGGCCCTATTTTCTTGTCGATTACCAAGCCGCTTTCCACCATGGCCGATATATCGTGGGCCACCCCCATATCGACCACCACCACTTGCGCCCCGGCTTGACGGGCCAGGGCGTTGATCCCGGCCCCGCCGTTGACGAAATTGCCAACCATCTGCGGCGTAACCTCCTTGGGAAACCGGCTGACCCCTTCGGCGACCACCCCGTGGTCTCCGGCCATCACCACCACCGCCTTGCGCTCGACCGGCGGCTTAAGCGACCGGGTCATCCCGGCCAGATCAAGGGCCAGATCCATCAATCTCCCCAGAGCCCAGTGCGGCATGGTCAACTGCTCAAGACGCGCCCGGGCCTTCTCCCGCCAGACTTCGTCCCGGCCGTCAATCGACTTTATGGTATCCTCAAACAGACTCATATATTCTCCTCGACTAAAAAATTATGCTGGCTAAACAAAATGCAATAAAGACCTTCCTTCGACATGCTCAGGATGAGCGGGGTAACTTATTGATTTAACGTTTCGCAAAAATCGATTTGTCACGTCATTGCGAGGAGCGGAGCGACGAAGCAATCCAGTATTTTCAACTAATCAGATGTTCCTGGATTGCTTCCCTACGCTCGCAATGACTTACTTTTTGACTTTTGCAAGTTCATCGCACCTGCTGGATTCCGGCTTACAACCTGCCGGAATGACGACTTAAAGCCCCCCGCCTTATCCTGACTCCTGGCTTCTGGCTCCTGCCTTCTGGCTCCTAACTTCTGGCTCCTAACTTCTGGCTCCTGACTCCTCACCCCTAACCCCTCACTCCTCACCCACTAAACCCTTTACTTCTAACGGAATCCCGCAGATCGTCATAATAACCCGATCAGCGGCCGCGCCGATCTCCTGGTTGCAGCGGCCGACCAGGTCGCGGTAGCGGCGGGCCAAGGGGTTTTCCGGAACAATGCCGAGTCCCACTTCATTTGTGACCAGCAGCACCGTGCCGCGCCGCTCCCGGCATGCCTCGATCACCTTGCCGGTCCTGATTGACAAAAGGTCCTCGGTAAGTTCATTGGCCGCGTCGGTAAAGAGCAGATTGTTTACCCAGAGGGTCAGGCAATCGACCAGCACTATCTGATATTCCCGGTTGGCAAGCAAAACCTCATCAAGCTCGACGGTCTCCTCGACGGTCTGCCAGCCGGCACCCCGGCGCTCCTGCCGGTGACGTTCGATTCGTTGGTGCATCTCCGGATCGGTAACCGGGGAGGTCGCCACAAACAACTTTTCACCGGCCAGCGAGGCCGCCAACTGGAGGGCATGGCGACTTTTGCCGCTGCGCGCTCCACCGGTTATCAGAATAATTTCCGCCACGGGTCACCTCACAGGTTCAACCCGGAAAGCACCCCGCCTTCCGGGAAAAGATCGATCACCGCCAAGCGGGCCGGTTTGATATCGAACAGCAGATAATGCTCCGGCGGCAGCCGCAGGAGATGGCAGAGCATCGCCCGGACCACCCCGCCATGGGCGACGACCAGGATCGTCCCGGCCTCCGACCCGGCCAAACGGTTGCCGGCCCCAAGGATCCGGGCCAGGAAATCGCCGGTTACCTCGCCATCCGGAAAAGCGAAATCCGGCGACCAGGCCGCCCAATCCTTGACCAGCTCCGGATCCCTTCCCACGATTTCATCGAAGGTCAGCCCCTCCCAGCGGCCGAAATCGATCTCCCGCAGATCATCGTCAAGGGCCGGTTTACCAAGCTCCATATGTTCACCAAGCAGCTCGACGGTCTGCCGGGCTCGCCGCAGGGGACTGCAATAAACCGCCTCGGGACGAAAACCCTTCACCACACCGGCCAGGCGCCGGGCCTGTTCAGGCCCATTCGGACCGAGCCCGATATCGGAAGAGCCGACAAACCTGCCGGAATAATCGGGTCCGGTCTCGCAATGTCTGGCCAGCAGCAGTTTTTTCGGTCCGCTTTGCTTCATACTAAGTCTCTCAACTCCGGGCAAACTTAACTATCCGATAAAATGAGTTATTTTAATCGATTACCAAACAAGAATCCAGAAGCCAGGAGCCGGAATGACTGATTTTAAAGTTTTTCTCTTGGATTCTGACTCCTGGCTTCCGGCTTCTGGCTTCTTGTGGAACACAGGCACGAAAAATCGCCAAAACCCCTTTATTA
>JARGFN010000122.1 GCA_029210665.1 Desulfobulbales bacterium | reverse complement strand
GCTGCTCAACTCAGCTATAAAAAAGGCGGCGCGCCCGAGATCCGGACGTGCCGCCTTTTAAGGGGAGCCGGCCATTGCAATGTGCAACTACCGGAAAACGATTACAAAGCCGGCCGGCACCCAACCCCGGGGCCGTAGCCGCGTGTGCCGCGGAAAGTCCGGTTCTGTCCGTCCCCTTCATAGTAGCCGGCAGGGCCAAGACAGTACTCGGGGCCGCCCAGGGAAATATCCTGCGCGGCCGCGATTTTGCCGATCTTTTCCTGCAGATCGAAAATTTCGCTCCAGAGTTCCTGGGCCAGGATCTTGTCGACCGGCGCGGTCCGCATGAACTCGGCATATTCGCTGCGCTTTTCGAAGAGCTGGCTCCGGAGTTCCTTGGTGTCTTCGTAGAACTTCTCACGGGCCTCATAATCGCCCTGGTTGAGGCCGGGGCCGCCTCCGCAACCGCCGGCGCCGTTGCAACCATAGCCGTAACCGCCGCCCCGTCGGTTGGGATCGGCATCGACGATCTGGTACGAAAGTGTTCCGACGGCAACAATTGCCGCCATAACCAAAATCAATTTCTTCATCTTAATAGTCCTCCTGTTGTTTAAGTTTCCGATGAGGGAATTGTGCATGTGCCTCTTTTAGTTATCAACAACCGTGCCAAACCGGCGCCCTTTTGATAACATATGGATAATACAGTAACTATTGTGATAATTGACCATGGTGAATTCGTGGTTGATGGGTCGGCTATTAAAGACTATTCTTATCTAGCAAGGCATTGATTAGAGAATATTGTCTAAAATCCCGGGACGGCCTGGCGCGGCAAGCTGCTTTTCGGAAGTGGTCAGCTTCGTATTCGGCCGGTTTCCGCGGTTGGGGCGGGGATGAGCGGCGGGCGGCGTAGCGCCGCGCAAGATTTCCGAAAAAGGAGCTTGGCGGATGATTGAATATCTTCAACAATTCCATCCGGTTACCCAGGCCTTTCTGGCCACCCTTTTTACCTGGGCGATGACGGCGGCCGGGGCGGGGCTGGTCTTTTTTAGCAACACGATCAACCGGAAGATCATGGATGCGATGCTCGGTTTCGCCGGCGGGGTGATGATCGCCGCCAGCTTCTGGTCCCTGCTGGCCCCCGGGATAGAGATGGCCGAGCAGATGCGGTTCAATCCCTGGCTCACCGCGGCCCTCGGTTTCCTGGGCGGCGGGGTCTTCATGAGAGGCGCCGATATTATTCTGCCCCATCTTCATCCCGGGCTCGATATTCGGCAAAGCGAGGGGATCAAGACCTCCTGGCAGCGCAGCACCTTGCTGGTTCTGGCCATCACTCTCCACAATATTCCGGAGGGTCTTGCGGTCGGGGTGGCCTTCGGGGCGGTGGCGGCTGGGCTGCCCTCGGCCACTATCGGCGCCGCCGGCGCGCTGGCGATCGGCATCGCGATCCAGAATTTTCCGGAAGGGACGGCGGTGGCGATGCCGCTCCGCCGCGAGGGGATGGCCAAGGGCAAATGTTTCCTGCTCGGGCAGGCCTCGGGGATGGTTGAGCCGGTCGCCGGGGTCTTCGGGGCGCTGTTTGTTCTCCGGATGCAGAGTGCCCTGCCCTATGCCCTCTGTTTCGCGGCCGGGGCGATGATTTTTGTCGTGGTCGAGGAGCTGATCCCCGAAGCCCAACGGATCCCGGCCAATATCGACTTGGTGACCATGGCGACCATGGCCGGTTTTACGGTAATGATGATCCTTGATGTCGCTCTCGGGTGAGGATTGTTTTTAAAATCAAAAAGGTAATCAACGCATGACGAAGCTTCCCATCACGATTCCGGACAACTGGCAACGGCTGACCTTTGGCGGCCGGCCCGTTTATCTTCATCCGGAGAAGCCCGACTGGTTCGTTCCCGGCGCCGAAGCGGATTTGATTCTGAAAAATATTGTCGCCGACCCGCCGGCGTGTTTGCGGCGGCGGCGGATTCTCGATCAGCTCGACGACGGCGAACCAGCCGTTTATAAAGGCCGCGGCCCATATCTCTCCCTGCAGGGGCTGAAGGAATGCTGGTTCCATCTGACCTCGAAGTGCAATCTGGCCTGCGGCCACTGCCTCTTTTCCTCCTCGCCGGAAATGGACGAAACCCTCTCCCCTGATCTTTTACAGAAAGGGTTGGCGGAGGCCAGGGCGCTGGGCGCTAATCTTTTTTATTTCACCGGCGGTGAACCGTTTGTCTATCCCGGCTTTTGTGAAATAATCGCCAACCTCCTGACCGACCGCGACGTCCATGCGGTCATCCTCACCAATGGCCTGTTGCTGGACCGGGATCTGGCCCAGCTGGCCGCTTTGCCGAAAGAGCGGCTGCATCTGCAAATCAGCCTCGACGGTCTTGAGGAGCATCATGATTCCCTGCGGGGGGCCGGAACCTTCGCCCGGTTGATGGCCATTCTCGATATTCTGGCCGAGCGGGGTTTCCGGGTGACGCTGTCGGTGGCGGTCAATAAAATCAATTTTACCGATCTGGCGGCGATTACCGAACTTGCGGCCGGCAAGAAGGTGACCAACCTCCATTTCCTCTGGCATTTCATCAGGGGCAAGGGGGCGGCCGCGCAGTTTGTCGGACCGGCGGAGATTTTCCCGGAACTGATCAAGGCCCAGCAGGTCGCCGAGGAGCACGGGGTCGCCATCGATAATATCGAGGCACTCCGCAGCCAGGTCTTCGGTTCGCCGGGGACCAGATTTGACCTGAGCAATACCGCCTGGGAGTCTCTGGCGATCGGGCCGGACGGCAGGGTTTATCCATCGCCCGCCCTGGTCGGGATCGCGGCGCTCGCGGCCGGCGATCTGGCTGACGGTCTCGCCGAAATCTGGCGAAAGAGCCCGGTACTGGAGAAGATCAGGCAGGCCTCGCTTGTCGATTCGCCGGAAACCCGCCGGCGGCCGCTAAAGTTTCTCACCGGCGGCGGCGATCTCGACCACAGCTATCTGGCCGGCGGGGAGTTTGCCGGGCACGATCCCTATCTTGATCTTTATGAATCGGTGGCCCTGTGGCTTATAACCGACCGGGCCGGGAGCTATCCGCTGCGCGATCCGGCCGAAATTCAGCTCCGCATGGGTGACGTCCGTCATGACTGTCCGGGCGGCGGCGATATCTCCCTGACCCACTGCAATTGCGTGATCTCCATTTCGGCCGGGGACGGCCATCGGTCGGTCCGGGAGTTTTACGGCGCGGCGGCGAGGCGGACCAATAGCGAGATCATCAACCCGTTCGGGCCGGCGGGCGATGCCTTGGAGTTTATTCCCCTTGAGTCGCAAAGCAGGTCATACGGCTGCGGCAGTCCGGTCAATGATGCCGACCTTCAAGCAGGGGAGACCGTGGTGGACCTGGGCAGCGGCAGCGGGGTCGAATGTTTTATTGCCGCCGCAAAGGTCGGCCCGGCCGGCAGGGTTATCGGGATCGACATGACCGCCGAGATGCTCGCCCTGGCCAGGGAGTCCCAGCCCGCGGTGACCGCCGGGCTCGGCTACGATAATCTGGAGTTTCGGCACGGTTACCTGGAAGATATTCCCCTGGCGGATTCTTCCGCCGATGTGGTGATCTCGAACTGCGTGATCAACCTGAGTCCCGACAAGCGCCGCACCCTGCACGAGGTATTCCGGGTTCTTAGGCCGGGGGGGCGGCTGGTCGTGGCGGACATCGTTACCGACCGGCCGATTCCGACCGGGATCAGGAACAACGAGAAACTGCGGGGCGAATGTCTTGGCGGGGCTCTGCAACAGGAGCAGTTGCTGGCCATGCTCCGGGCCGCCGGGTTTACGGGGGCCGAACTGATCAAGCGCTTCCCGTACCGCCGGGAAGAGGATACCCAATTCTATTCGCTCACCTTCAGCTGTCTGAAGCCTGCCGCCGGCGATGAGGTCTCCGTTATCTACCGCGGTCCGGCGGAGCTGGTGATGGTCGATGGGGTCATCTTGTTCAAGGGGAGAAAGGGCCGTCTGCGCCGCGATGCGGCCGAGCGGATGGCCGAGGCGGTTTTTATCGTCGACGACCGGGGACGGGTCATCAATAATATGGACCGGCAAGATTCATGCTGCTCCGGCCCCCCGCCGGCTTCCGCCGCCGACAAAGCCGCTGCCGGCTGTTGCGGGCGCCCCCTGGTTGATCTCGGCCGGATCAAGGGGATGTAGAGCGAAGTTTTCGCGCCGCCGGCGCTGTTTGGGAAGATCAGGTGGTTAGGCGGATATAACCCTGGTGTTGCACAGCCGGTCGTAAAGGGTACGGCGCTGGGAATCGAAGAAGGCCGGACCGTATACCGCGGCAAAAGTAACCAGAATCGCGACGACGATGCTGTTTTGTAAGGGATTGTCGGGGAACAGGCTGCTGATGGTCCAGAAGACAACCAGCATCATGATCCCCATGATCCCCATACTGGCGATATATTCTCCGCAATATCGGCCGAAGGCGTGCATATAGCCGATTTTCCTGCCGGCCGGATTGGTGATTTTCAGATTGACGACCATTTTGCCGGGGGTCGCCCCGAATTTGCCGACAAACCAGGTAGTATAGAAGATCCCTAGGAGCATGTTGATCGTCAGGGTTACCGTGAAAACCGGGGTAATGGTGTTGTCGACATAGGAGCCGGGAAACAGCTTTCGGCTCAAGCCTTCGACCATCCCGGCCATGCCCAGCATGAATAACAGATCAACGGCCTTGGCGATAAACCGGTTCAGGAGGCCGCCGTATTTCAGGCCGGACTTGCCGGTGGATTGCACAAGTTTGAGCTTGCAGATCTCGCAAACCCTTTCCCCGGCATGGCTGGTTAATAGGGCCGGGGCGAAATCGTGGCCGCAACCGCTGCATTTTTCGTTTTCGGGGGCGGCATCGGGCTTTTCGAGCTCGGATAAGGGTTGCCAGCCGGCCATTCCCTTGCTCCAGACCAGGGTGTCGGCGCTAATGGCATTGTCGGCGACCAGGCGGTCGAATTGATCCTGGCTGACCGGTCCCATTTTGCTCTCGCCATCGGCGTAGTACCATTCCCTGGCCGGAGGAGGAGACAGCACCTCGGCCAGGGGCTGCCAGTTGGTCATGCCCTTGCGCCAGACCAGGGTTTCCGGAGCAACGGCCCCGGCGGCAACCAAACGGTCAAGATGTTTCTGGTCGATCGGGCCCTTCTTCCGGTCGCCTTCGGCGTAATACCACCGCCCTGTCTGGCCGGCTTTTGCCACGAAGCTGGCATGGCAATTGGGGCAGCGGACCTTTTTGCCGGCGAGTTTATCGGCGAGCTTGCCGACACTGTTGCATTTAGGGCATTTGGCGATCATCTCCATCTCCGGGACTGGTTTTTTCTGACGGGTATTTGAACCATTAGGCAAACGTCTGTTAAGATAGCATGATTTCAGAGAGTTTCATGAAAATTTCTTGAATGCGGCCAAAAAAAATTTATAACGGGCCGATTCCCGCCGGAGAATGGCAATTTTTTCGCTTAGCCGGCTCGATACTTTTTGCGACGCCATCATAATAGAGGAGGCTGGATGCCCGAATTGCCGGAAGTTGAAGTTATCTGCCGTGGCTTGGCCCCCCTGATCGAAGGGCGGCGTCTGGAAAGCGTGGCATTAAGTAAACAGCGGTTGCGGCTGCCGGCGCCGGGCAAAGCGGCGCTGGCGCTGGTCGCGGGCCAAAAAATTTCCCGGGTGCAAAGGCGGGCCAAGTATATCGTTATTGGCATGGAAAATTCGGCGGCGATGATCATCCATCTCGGCATGACCGGGCGGCTCGGGATTTTTCCCGAAGGAACCCCGCTCCTCAAGCACGACCACCTGCGCTGGCTGCTCGACAATAAAATGGAGCTGCGCTTCAACGACACCCGGCGTTTCGGGTCCCTGCGGATAATCGGACCCGGCGGGGATCTCGAAACCCTGTTCGGCGATCAGGGCCCGGACCCTTTCCAGCCCGGATACTCGGCGGAATATCTCGCCGAAAAGGGGCGGGGCCGGAAATTGCCGGTCAAGAATTTCCTGATGGACAACCGGATCGTTACCGGGATCGGCAACATCTACGCCTGCGAAACCCTTTTTGCCGCCAGGATCAATCCGAAAACCCCGGCCGGCGCGCTTAAGCTTAAAGAGTGGCGAACGATCGTTGAAAATAGCCGGCAGATCCTCGAAGAGGCCATCGCCTGCGGCGGCAGTTCGATTTCCGATTATGTCAACAGCAGCGGCGAAAAGGGCTATTTCCAGGTGAGACTGAGAGTCTACGGCCGGTTGGGAGAGCCATGCCGGACCTGCGGCAAACCGGTCGAGAAATATATCCTCGGCGGGCGGGCGAGCTTCTTCTGCCCCGGCTGCCAGCCGGAAAAGGGATGATGCGGTAGATCTGGCTACCAGCGGGAGCTGGCGAAAGTTTGGCTAATGATCATTCGGGTTTGGGCTGCCGAATCCCACTTAGTCACCATGATATAAGATTCAGTGCAAAAATGATTGAAAGAGATATGCCAGATCTTTAAGGGAGTTATCAATCTCTTTGGGAATCATCTTTGCATACATATCTAACAAAATCAACGAGTTGACAGATGAAGAAGGAGTGCCCTCTACCGAACGTAAGCGTTCAGCCATCGTCATGTTTACCGTCTGTAGCTCGTCATAAATCTTCCTTAATCCTTCCAGGTCCATGTCGGGCGGCTCGCCGGTCTTGTGTTTGAAATACTGGGCAAGGGTATACATGGACATGGCCCGCATGATGGTTTCATTCTCGCTTGATAGCGGAATATGATAACGGACCATGGGTCTAAAATATATGGTGTGGGGACATCCCGAAGTCGCGAACAGAAGACCCACAACAGAGCTTATTGCTCTTCGGGCAGGAGCAGTCATAAATATCCTGCGGTCGGCAACTGTCGCCTGCACCTCGACTTCATCGCTTGAATCAAGATCCCGGAATTGTTCGAGGACAGGGATAAAGCTCACCGCGGTAGGGCAATAGTCAACCTCATTTGAGTCCAGGGGACAGTTCGGGCATTTACAATAATCCAACCTGGTCCAGGCCGGTATTTCTTCCGGGGGTTCGTTTAATAAGGCTATGGAGTCTTTGTCGAATTCAAATTCAAAATCCGCATGACCGCCACGCCATGAAAAAAATATTCGATTTTAAATACACCCATTTACTCCCCCCCCCCTTTTTTCCAATAAAAAAGCCTGCTCCGATGCAAGGGAAACAGGCTAAAAGGTTTCTTATAAGAAAATTTTCTCTTCGGTAACCTGGCGGCCCCATAAGGCCCATAGCTTTGCGTCCCTGGATTGCTCCAGGTTTGCCCTTTCATTATGGTGTACTCTATCAAAAAACGGTCAAAAATCAAGATAGTGTATTGTTTTCTGACAGAAAAAAGGGAGGACCTCCCTGTTTAACCATGGCAATGGCGGCGGTGA
>JARGFN010000121.1 GCA_029210665.1 Desulfobulbales bacterium | reverse complement strand
AAAAGACGGAGGTGCAATGAAACGGTTATCGTCAAAAAGTAGCTGGCTGGTCCTGTGCTTTCTTGTTCTCCAGCCTGTTTCGGCCTTGACCGCGGAAGGAACGCTCGCCTATCAGGGTACCCACATCCTCACCTACAGCACCATGGGACGGCTGGCCGAGGGGTACCGAAAGCTCTCTGGGGTCACGGTGGAGGTCATGGGCGGCGGCTGCTCCGACGGCGTGGTGGCGGTTACCACTGGACGCGCCGAAATGGGGGGACTCTGCTGCCCGTTGAAACCGGAGGAAGAAGAAAACCTCATCCCCCATACCGTGGCGAAAGACATCAAGGTGGCCATTGTCAATTTCATCAATCCGGTGCCGGAACTCAGCAGCGCCCAGCTGCGCGCCATCCATCAAGGGAAAATCACCAACTGGCGGGAATTGGGCTGGATCGATCGGCCCATCGCGGTGATCTACCGCAAACATTGCCTCGACCGCCGCGAACCGGTACGGACGTATCTCCAGCTGGACGATGAATTGCGCACCCTGGCCCCCAAGGCCATCGTGGTCCGCACCGATATGCAACTGATCGATTACGTGAGGAAATTCCCCACCGCCATCGGCATCACCAGCGCCGTCTTTGTCAAGGAGCGAAAAGAGGACGTCAACCTGCTGCGCCTGGATGGCGCCACGCCAACGGCGGCCAACGTTGAAGCTGGCCGATATCCGTTTGCCGCCGATATGCAGATCGTCACCCACGGCAAGCCGGACCCGGCCACCCGGAAATTTCTTGAATTTATCAAAAGCGCGGAGGGCCGTAAAATAGTCCGCGAAAACCTGGCGGGCGCGCCATGAAGTTTCCGCGCTTTTTTGTCATGACCCTGTCGCGCAAGGTGATCGCGGTCATCGTGCTGACCACCCTGGCCGCGACCCTGACCCTGATCCCGGCGGTCTTTTACACCCTGCATCAGGGGTTGCAGGGCCAGAGGCAGCGGCATCTGACCGGGGTGCGCCATCTGGTCGAGCGCCTCATCGAGGAAAACCGGCGTACCGTGAAAAACTATGCGGTGCTTTTCGGCACTGACCGGCAGATCAAGGACAATCTCTATTATTATGCCGAACTGGCCGGGGAGCGGGAACATCCGTTGAACGCGGTCCGCCATCTGGTGGACGCCTTCGGTCTGCGGCACATCGAACTGGGCGACCGGACCGGCGTGGTCGTGGCCGATGCCGCGCGGCCCGAACGCTTCGGGGAGGACCGGTCTGGCAACCCCCTGATCGGCGAGGCCCTGGCCGGCAGGGTGGCGGTCGGCATCGAGCCTCACCCCGATGGGTTCCTGCTCATGGCCGTAGCTCCCATCTTCCATGACGAGGGACAACTCATCGGCACCATTTCCACCGGCATCGCCCTGGATAACGATTTCGCCGCCATGATCCGGGCCTTGAGCGGCGCGGAAATCGCCATCGCCGATAAAAATGGCCTGGTTGTCGCCGCCAGTCAGGCCGGGATGACCGGCGCCATGCAGCCGCTTTCCCAAGCCGGCAGCACGAGAGGCGCTGGAACGGCAGGAGAGTATCTGATCATGACCCTGCCCTTTGCCGACTTCCGGGACAGTCCCCTGGGTCAGGTAATAATCATGTCTAAAGATACCTTGCCGCAAATCCTGCGCCAGGCCAATATTACCATTCTTGCGGTGCTGGGCTGTATAGCCCTCGGGTCGATTCTGGTCACGGTGTTTATTCTCCGCCGGATGCTGGCCCCCATCGAGAAGCTGAAATCAGGGGCCGAAAAGATAGGCTGCGGCCAGTTCCAGCACCGGATCGAGGTCACCTCACTGGATGAAATCGGCGGTCTGGCCGAGGTGTTCAACCGCATGGCCGTTAACCTTCAGCAGATGCGCGAGGTGGAGGAGAAGCTCAAACACGCCGAGCGGCTCGCCTCCATCGGCGAGTTCACCGCCGCCACCGCCCACGAGCTCAACAACCCCATCGCCAATATCATCGGTCTGGCCAAGGTGGTCCGCAAGGACCTCCCCGCCGATAGCCGCCTGGCCGAGGACCTCGATCTGTTGGTCAAGGAGTCCGGCCGCTGCGGCGCCATCGTCCGGGACCTGCTGCTTTATTCCCGGGCGGCGCGACCGCGACGGGAAGAGGTGGACCTGAACCGGCCGCTGGATGAGGCGATCGCCGCCCTGGCCCAGCGCCACCTGGCCGGCGGGGATATCCGGATCGATTTTTCCCGCCTGCCCTCCTCCGTCTCGCGGATTTCCGTAGACCCGGTCCAGATCGAGCAGGTGTTCAGCAACCTGCTGCTCAACGCGGCCCAGGCCATCTCCGGGCCGGGGATAATCGAGGTCGTGATCACTACGGAGCCGGACGGCTTCCTGACGGTCCGGATCGCCGACAGCGGCGGCGGCATCCTCCCCGAGCATCTGGACAAGGTCTTCTATCCGTTTTTCACCACCAAGAAATCCGGCGAGGGCACCGGTCTGGGCCTTGCGGTCAGCTATACCATCGTCCAGGCCCACGGCGGCACCATCACCGCCGTCAATCGGCCGGAGGGTGGCGCCGTGTTCACCGTCAAACTTCCCAGGGAGAAAGAGCATGCCTGAGCCGTTTACCATCCTGGCTGTCGATGATGAAGAGACCATGCTGCGGGTTTTGAACCGGACGCTGACCGGGGCCGGTTTCGTCGTGGAGACTTGTGCCGATGGAGGAGCGGCGCGCGACCGCTTGCGGGGCGGCGGCATTGATCTGCTGGTCACCGATCTGACCATGCCGGGGCTGGACGGTTTCGCCCTGCTGGCCGAGGCCCACGCCTTTGATCCGGAGATCATCGTCATCGTCATCACCGCCTTTTCCTCGGTGGAGTCGGCGGTCAAGGCCATGAAACTGGGGGCCTACGACTTCATTCCCAAGCCGTTCGATCCCGAGCATCTCCTGCTCGTGGTCCAGCGGGCCTTCGACAACAGGAAACTGCGCCAGGAGAACATCGGCCTCCGAAAGGTCTTGTCCGAGCGGGACCATCTCGGTCGGATTGTCGGAGTTAGCCGGGCGATCAACGAGGTGAAGAGACTGATCGACAAGGTCAAGGCGACCGACGGCACCGTGCTGATCAGCGGGGAATCCGGGACCGGCAAGGAACTGATCGCCCGGGCCATCCATTACGGCAGCCCCAGGGCGGCGGGCAATTTCGTGCCCATCAACTGCGGGGCGCTGCCCGATCAGCTCCTGGAATCCGAGCTGTTCGGCTACGAAAAAGGCGCCTTTTCCGGCGCGACGGCGCGAAAAATCGGCCTCCTGCAACTGGCGGATGGTGGCACCCTCTTTCTCGACGAGGTGGGAACCGTCAGCCCGATGATGCAGGTGAAGCTTCTGCGCTTTCTGCAGGACCGGAGCTTCATGCGCCTCGGCGGCACGGAACTGGTCCAGGTGGACGTGCGGGTGCTGGCCGCCACCAACGAGGATCTGGCGGAAGCGGTCAAGGCCGGGGGCTTCCGCCGCGACCTTTACTACCGGCTTAACGTCATCACCATTACGGCGCCGCCGCTCCGGGAGCGGCTGGAGGACATCCTCCTGCTCTGCCGCCACTTTCTGGACCGCCATGCCGAAAAGCTGAAGAGGAAGATCACCGGGATCACCCCGGAGGCCTTGGAGATGTTGCAGGCCCACCCCTGGGAGGGCAACGTCCGCGAACTGGAAAACTGTATCGAGCACGCCGTGACCTTGAGCGAGGGCGAGACAATCGAGATCTGCGACCTGCCGCCGGCGCTCCGCAACGCCGCTGTTGGGGATTCCGGCTGCGCTTTTGACACCCTGCCGCTCACCTGCTCGCTCGCCGATCTGGAAGCCCTGCATATCCGCCGGGTTCTGGAGCATGTGGGGGGAAACAAGAGTCAGGCGGCGAAAATCCTCGGCATTGATTACACCACTCTGCTCAGAAAGCTAAAAAATATCGCGCCCGAGGAAACGGCCGGCGAAGAGCGGCAATGATCTCATTCCCCGGGTACTTCGATCAATCAGGATTTCAAACCAAGGCGATCCGACCGCCGGTCATCCGGTAGGTGCGGTTGGTGGTGGCGGCGAGGGCGGTGTTGTGAGTGACGATCACGAAGGTGGTGGCGTACTCCCGGTTCATGTGCCGAAAAAAGCCCAGGACCTCGGCTTCTGTGTCCTCGTCGAGATCGCCGGTGGGCTCGTCGGCCAGGATAATTTTCGGTTCGTTTATAAAGGCCCGGGCAATGGCGACCCGCCGTTGCTGGCCGCCGGAGAGTTCGGCCGGAAAGGATTTCGCCTTGTCGGCGAGTCCCACCTCGTCAAGCAGCTTGGCCGCGTCGGCGGAGCCTTTTTTCCCCTTGGCATACATAGTGGGCAGCAGGACGTTCTCTAGGACTGTTAGGGTGGGCAGCAGGCTCGCGAACTGGTAGATGAAGCCCATGGCGCGGTTGCGCAGTTCGGCGCGTTGATCATGGCCGAGCCTCCAGAGATCTTGGCCGTCGATGGAAACCACGCCGCTGTCCGGGGAGGTGAGGCCGCCCATCAGGCTAAGCAGCGTTGTCTTGCCACTGCCAGAATGGCCGACAATGGAGACAAACGCACCCGCCTCGACACCAAGGGTGACGTCGTCCACTGCCTTCAGGATCTGCGACCCGGCTTGGTAGTTTTTGTTCAGGCCATTGATTTCGATCATGACTATTCCCCCTTGCGAATGGCCTGGTAAGGTTCCATGCGGCTGATCCGAAAGGCGGGCCAGGCCGCCGCCAGAACCCCGCTCGTCAGGGCGGCGATTACGGCGGACAGGGCCGCCAGCAGGACAAAGCCGGTATCCGGCCACAGATAGGGAAGTTTGAAGGCGTTTCGAAGCGGCTCCCGGCAGGCGAGGAGCAGACCGCCTCCGGCACCGAGCCCCAGCAGGCCGCCGGCCAGGGAAAGCAGGGCCGCTTCGAGGGCCACCAGGCTGAAGATGTTGCGCCGCTTGGCCCCCATGGCTTGGAGCAGTCCCATTTCCCGCTGCCGTTCGTTGACCGACATGGAAAAGACCAGTCCGATCAGCACGACGGTGATCAGCCACAACGACAGGCCGATGCCGCCGATGGTGCGGACGAGCACCGCAAGCTGCTGCTTGACCGTCCCGATGACATCCTGGGAGGTCAGCGCCTTGACCCCCTCGACTTCGTATTCGACGAAGACCTTGGCCCGTTCCGGGGTAATGGCCGGATCAAGCTGCACCAGGACCACTGAAATTTCATCTTCCCCGATTTCGAGGGGTTTCTCCGACATGGTTCTGGACTTTCTGATCATCTCCCTGGCGGTGGCCAAGGTCATGAAAGCGGCATGGTCGATATACTCCAGGCCGGTTTCGGCCAGATCACCCACCACCTTGAGTGGCACCCCGAAATATTTCATGGTCAGGCCAGTGGCCAGCGGAATCGATCGGCCGATGATCGTTTCCCGGTCTTCCAGCGGCCGGTCGATGGCCTCCTTCAGCCAGGAGCCGATGGTAAAGTCGCTCTCCTGGTCAAAGGCGACCAGCAGAATATCGACATAGGTGCAGCATTCGAACTCGGCGGATTTTAAAAAGAGTTGGGGCGTAGCCTTCCTAACCCCTTTCACCTTCCTGACTTTATCCAGAATCTCTTCCGGCATGTAAAAAACCGAGGGCTTGCCGGCGATCAGGGTCGCGCGGGCTGAATCTTGATAACCTTCCGGCACCACCATAAGATCGGCGCCGAGGCGCTGGCTGCCCAGGGTGATGCTGGTGGAGATGGACTTCATGGCGATGGCGCCGGCAAAGAGCAGGGCCACCACCAGGGCCAAAGCTACGGCCAGGGCCATGCTGCGAAAACCCCGGCGGGAAAGGTTCCTGAGCGCCAGGCGAAAATTGCTCATCTGCATCGATCTCTCCTCGCTTTTGAGCGAAAGTAACCGGGGAAAACTGCGGCTTTATAAAGAAAGGGGCCCCAGTCCGAAGAAGGAGGAAGGAACGGAGGCCCCCGGTGAAACTCAGGCGTCGGAACTGTGCTTATTTGTCCCAGGCGACCTGGATGCCGCAGATGAACACTTCCCGCCCCTTGGTAACCTCCGGGTCGACGCCGCTGGCGCCATGACAGCCGGCGCACATGGAGACCGAGCCGATGGGTTTTTTCGTTGCCATGTTGATGACCACGTACTCGGAATCCTTGAACTCCTTGGCCGGAGTGCGGCGGGCCGCGACGATCATGTACTTGCCGTCCGGGGTGGTGGCGGCGTCATGGGCGTCATAATTGAGGCCAAGGACGTAGGTATCCTTCACCTTCATGGTGTCGACATCAACCGCGTAAACCCGGCCGCTGTGCACTCCGCTGCCGAGGGAGCCGGTGGAGGACTGATAGATGGTCTTGCCGTCCGGGCTGAAATGGCCGCGGTGCAGGAACTCGTCGCCGCCGGGCTTCAGCTCCTTGAGTTTTTTGCCGCTTTTAGCGTCCCAAAGATAGAGCTTGTGCTCCTTCATGTCGGTGGTGACCACCTTGTCGCCCTTGCCCGGAACCTTGACGTTGCACAGATAGGTGGATTTGTAGGCGCGGTCCATGAGTTTCGGTTTGAGCGGGTTGGAGATATCAATCTTGTGGACATCGCCTTGGGCCATGGAACTGAAATAGAGCTTGCCGTCCGGACCGATGTCGGAGCCACAGTGGCGGGTCGCTTCGTCGAAGATCTCGGTCTCGGCTACGACTTTGGGATTGAGCCGGTCCTGGATGTCGATGGTGTAGAGCATGCTCTCGTCCCAGGTCGGATAGTAGATGTACTTGTTGTCAGTGGACATCTGAATGGCGTCGGCCTGCTCATTGTTCGGCATGGGCAGCCGGCCCACCGTGGCCCCGGAGATCATGTCCCGTTCCTCGTCGATAGTGATCTTGGTGAACACCATGTGACCGCCTCGGCTGGCCGAATAAAAGGTGCCTTTGTATAGATTTTTGGCGCTGTTGGCCTTCACTTGTCCCGGCGCCGACAGCAAGAGGCCGCCGGCAACCATGACGCCCCCCAAAATGGTCAGGCACGCCACGGCAATCTTCTTGTTCGTTTTCTTCTGCATGATTTTCCTCCGTTGTTGTTTGGAATTGAGCGCCAACGTAACCTTATCGGCCGAGAGTAACTACCCGGGCCCATCATCCGGCGCTATTTGTTTGAACACAGTGAAGGTAAAGCAGAAACCATGCCAGAGTTCCGCTGTCGGGATAACTGTGCCACAATGTGGTAATAAGACCGGCCTTTGCGGCGAGGATGGGTATCCGGTTTGTATCGTGTGGAGATGAGGGGATATGGCATTTTGCCATATCAGGCACCTCATGGCATGGCAAAATGCCACAATCGTGCTTTGCTTTGTCTGTTAGCGAATAAAAGGGGACGGTCATGATTTTAAGCAAAAAG
>JARGFN010000120.1 GCA_029210665.1 Desulfobulbales bacterium | reverse complement strand
ATAGCTGGCGTAGGTGATCATGATGCCGAACCCGAGGGAGAGGGTGAAAAAAATCTGGCCGAAGGCCGCCGCCCAGACCTTGCCGGCAGCGCTCCGAACCTCCGGGTCCGCGGCGAGCAGGTTGATCTTTGCCCAGTCGGCGTGCAGATAGTTGCCGAAGATCGCCTCGGCCGCCCCGTCCAGGGAGACCGTCCAGCCGACGATGACGATGGTGAGCAGGAAGAGGACCGGCATGAAGATCAAACTGGCTTTTTCGATGCCGTGATGGATCTCCCGGAAGCAGATGAACCAGCAGGTAAGCCAGACCAGCATGGTGGAGAACAGGATGGGGAGTCTGATGCCGCCCAGGGTCGCGGCCGAATCCGAAAGTTGCAGGAACTCGGTGAAGAAGAAGCTCTGGGTGTCGGGTCCCCAGGCCAGGGTGAAGGAGTAGACCAGGTAATTGACGCACCAGCCGATAATTACCGAGTAATAGAGCATGATGCCGAACATGGCCACCACCGGCATCCACCAGCCGAGCCATTCGAAACGGCGGTTGATCCGGACAAAGCTCAGGGGCGAAGATGCCTTTTGGTGATGACCGACGCCGTACTCGAGGATCATGATCGGAATTCCCGCGACCAGCAGGGCCACCAGGTACGGGACCAGGAAGGCGCCGCCGCCGTGCTGGTGGGCCATGTAACTGAAACGCCAGATATTGCCGAGGCCGATGGCGGAGCCGATCGCGGCCAGCAGAAAGCCCAGATTCGTTTTCCAGCTGCTTCTTGTTTGGGACATGTGTTCCCCCGTCAGAATGGTTATTGTTTCGTAAGCGATTACAGTCCACCACATCTTGCGGCGATCGGCCCGGCTCACGTACAAAATGTACGCATCGCCGTCCCGCTTGCCGCAACCCGCACCACCCTGTAATCGCTTACCGGCTGGGAGATTGGCCAATCCCGGGCGGCTTATCCCGTGATCGGTTACATCGTTTCCCTGAGCTGTTTGCCGCGCCCATTACCGTGCCCGTTGATATTAGCATGACCATAATTTTGTGCAATAAGCTTGACAAGTTTGCCAAAAGTCGCGGGCTTCGGGGTGGCTGCCTCCGAACAACCTGCAAACGAAGTTTTTCAACGGGCTATTAAGTTATTTACTAAAAATATGTTGTTCCTTCCGCTTTTTTTGCGTAATTTAAGAGATTCTTCGTCCGACAAATTTGGAGCCGCAGGATGTCAAAAACCAGAATAGGGGTTATCGGGGTCGGTTACCTCGGCAAGTTCCATGCCCGGAAGTATGCGGCCATGGAAGATGTCGAGCTGGTCGGGGTCGCCGATCCGGACCGTGCGGTTTCCCAAGAGGTCGCCGCCGCCAACCACACCGAGGCGTTTGGTGATTATCGCGACCTTCTGCCGCTGGTCGACGCGGTCAGCATAGTCGCGCCGACCAGCCTTCATCACCGGATCGGTCTGGACTGCCTGCACGGCGGTATTGATATAATGATGGAAAAACCGATGGCGACCACGGTCGAAGAGGCCGATGAACTCATTGACCTGGCCCGCGCTGAAAATCGGATTATCCAGGTCGGTCATCTCGAGCAGTTCAATCCCGCCATCATGGCCATGGAAAAACACCTGACCACGCCGATCTTTATCGAATCGCATCGCATCCACACCTTTAAGAACCGGGCCCTCGACGTCGATGTGGTTCTCGATCTGATGATCCATGACATCGACATCATTTTAAGTATCGTCAAGGCGCCGCTGCGGACCGTGCATACGGTCGGCCTGCCGGTGGTGACCGAGACCACCGATATCGCCAATGCCAGGCTGATCTTCGAAAACGGCTGTACGGCCAACGTCACGGTCAGCAGAATCTCCCAGGACAACATCAGGCGGTTGCGGGTCTTTCAACCCAGGTCGTTTATTTCGGTCGACTACGGCAAGAAGGAGTTGACCGTGATCGGCCAGGAAGAGGGTTTTGACGAGGCAGGTCAACCCCGGCGCACTATTCTGCATTCCTGCTATATCGAGATCGATGCCCTGGAGATGGAGCTGCGGGATTTTGTCGCTAACGTCCGAAACCGGACCAGGCCGAAGATCGCCGGTGAAGAAGGGCGGCGGGCCCTGCAAGTTGCCACTGAAATTATCGAGCAGATTAAAGTCCACCTGGATAAACATCGGCAACAACTCGGTCTGTGAATAAATCAGAAGCCAGAAGCCAGAAGCCAGAAGGCTGGAGCCGGGAATTAGAAGGCAGGAGAAACGCTTTACGTTGAGATCATATTTAATGCAGGTCGATATCGCTTCCGGGGGTTCGGATCATGACTGAGAAAAAGGTGATGATTGTAACCGGCGAAGCTTCCGGCGATATGCATGGCGCCAATCTGATCAAGGCGATGAAGGCCATCCAGCCGGATTTGACCGTCTTCGGCATGGGCGGCGCGGCCTTGATCGGTCAAGGGATGGAACCCTTGTATGACGCCACGAAACTTTCCGTGGTGGGCCTTTCCGAGGTCTTCGGCCACTTGCGCGATATCGTCGCCGCTCAACGCTTGCTCGGCCGGAAACTGCAAACCGAGCGGCCCGGGGTGTTGATCCTTATCGATCTGCCCGACTTCAACCTGATGCTCGCCGCCAAGGCCAAAAAACTTTCGATCCCGGTCTTTTATTATATCAGTCCCCAGGTCTGGGCCTGGCGGCGCGGCCGGATAAAAAAAATAAAACGTCTGGTTGACCGGATGGCGGTGATCATGCCCTTTGAAAAGGATTTCTATCGACGCCACGGCATGGATGTGGATTTCGTCGGGCATCCCCTTCTCGATGAAGTAAGGGTCGGGAAATCCCGGGAAGAATTTCTCGCCGCCCACGATATCCGCCTGGAAGGGCGGAAGATTGTCGGCCTCCTGCCCGGCAGCCGTCGCCGGGAAGTAGCGACCATGCTGCCGATTTTTCTTGAGGCGGCCGGGCTGATGCGGGACAAACTGGGGCCGATTACCTTTCTGTTGCCGGTGGCGCCGACCCTCAGCGAGGGGGATCTGGCCGGCTGCGGTCTTGAAGAAAGTAAGCTTGATATCAGGCTGGTCAGAGGCGAGCGCTACGATCTGATGGCCGCCTGCGACGCGGTGATGGCCGCCTCCGGCACCGTTACCCTGGAATTGGCGATCCTGAAAGTGCCGATGGTCGTTTCCTACCGGGTTTCGCCTCTCACCTATTTTCTGGGCCGGAGATTTATCAAGGTCGATTATGCCTCGTTGATTAATCTGATCGCCGACCGGCAGGTAGTTGCCGAATTGCTCCAGGAAGAGGCCACGCCGGCAAATATAGACTTTGAGCTAACGAGACTGCTTGCCGACCGCCGGGCCGCCGCGGTGATGAAGGAGGAGCTGGCCGCGGTTGTTGCCGGTCTCGGCAGTCCCGGCGCATCCCGGCGGGCCGCCGAATCGGCTTTGGAGCTGGCTTTGTGGGAGTAAGGGCGCCGGACTTGCATCCGCATCGTTCGCGAACGCTCACGGATTCGGGTTAATGTTTGTTTTCGCGTTGTCTTTTGCAGTAATGATTATTAGATTTGTGAAAATGCCTCTTCGGAGAAAAACAGGACCATGAAAAAAATCAGCTGTTCCCTGCTTGTCTTTTCCGCCTGCCTTTTAACCGTCGCGATTGCGCAAGCCGCGCCACCACCCGATTTCATGCTCAAGAAAATGGGCACGGGCGACGGGATGATCTATATTGACGGTCACCCCGCCCCCTACGCCCTGATCTCATTCTTCCATAAAGACAAGGGTTTGCCCCCCATCGACGATGGGTTGCGCCGGGTTCCGGAATTTCTTACCCGCACCGATGCGGAGGGCAGGTTTATGATCAGGGTGCTGGCCGGCGACTATTATGCCGGAGTACTGCTCCGAGCCCCCGGCGCCGCCCCCGGCCCTCCCCGGGAGGGCGAGGAATATTATTTCGTCAAGGGGGAAAACGACGGACTCGGGCTGTTGACCATCAAGGAACAGGAAGTAATCGGTCTGGGCCGGCTCGATGCGGAACCCGCCGAAGCATTTATTAAGTCCCTGGAGGAATCCTTCGTTGTCGAAGGGGTTGTCCGGGACCGGAACGGCAATCCCCTCGGCGGCGTGTTTGTTCTAGCCAAATCCCAGCTCAATATCCCCAGGCCGGAGTTCATCTCCGAGCGGACCGACGAAAAAGGTTTCTACCAACTGCGGCTCCCTCCGCTGAAGCCCTTTTATCTGGTGGCCCGTGAGACCGTGGCCGGCGCCCGGCCGCGCCCCGGCAGCCACATCGGCACCTATGGAATCGAATCCGATACCGGCCTGGCGACCCCGTCCATTTTCGGGGCCGGCAGCCCCCCGCCGGGGGCGGTCAGCCAGGGAAACGGCAGTAAGGCGCTGACCGTCAGCGGCGGCTCCGGCGAAGTAGTCGGCAATGTCGATATTTTCATGTACACGGTGCCGGATCCGGAAGGGATCAGGACTTCCATTCAGGGCACGGTTAATTCCCCCAAATACGAGAAGGGCGCCGAACTCAACAACATCACTTTCGCCTACGACAGTCACCGGCTCAACCGGAGTTCTTTTGAGGAATTGGACCGCTGGGCGGCTTTTCTGAAAGGCCGGCAGGACGTTAAGGTCGAGTTGCGGGGCCATACCGACAGTGCGGGACAATCGGAATACAATAACAAGTTGTCCCGGAACCGGGCCCAGGCCGTGGCGGACTATCTGGCCGGCCAGGGAATCGATCCGGACCGGCTGATTGTCAAGGGGCTGGGGTCCGAGCAACCGATCGCGACCAACGATACCAGCGAAGGCCGCAAGCTTAACCGCAGGGTTGAGATAAAATTTCTCAAGGAATAGATGGCAACGTCCGGGCCGGCAACTATCGATAAGCTTTTTATCTGCTTGCTGTTTTTGTTGATGCTGTCCGTCCCGGCAACCGGGAAGGTGCTCGACGGGGACACCCATTGGCGGGGAACGGTCGAACTTAGCGAAGATATCCTGATTCCGGCCGGGATTACCCTCTCCATTGCCGCCGGGACCGTCGTCAAGATCCAGCCCTCCGAAAATACCCAGATCGATCCCGAATACATCTCCCACCAGACCGAGATCCTGGTCCGCGGCGCCTTGCTGGTCGACGGAACCGTTGATCGGCGCGTCGCTTTAACCTCAAGTTCGGATAAGAGAGAAGATTACTGGGCCGGTATAATCGTTGACGGCGGCCTCGTTAAAATCAGCCATGCCGACTTGAGCGGGGCCGAGGCGGCCGTTACCGTGACGGGGGGGCGGGCCGATCTGGATCACGCCGGAATCGGGAAAAACCGTTATGGCTTGGTGGTTCAGGGCGGGGACGCGGCGCTGAATATTGCCGATACCGTTATCGAGAAAAACGATTACGGCGTAATGGTTCTGAACGGGGCGCGGTTCGATGCCGATATCCGGAGCAGGATCGGGGACAACAGCCGGAGCGACCTGTTCAGAGCGGTTGCCTCCGGACCGCTTCTCGCCGAATCGAGCCGGCAGCAGGCCGGCACCGCCCCTCTGACGGTTACATATGGCGATGAGGCCCTGCCGCATTATACGGTCTGGAAGGGCCGGGTCCTGATCGACGGTCAGCTGCGTCTCCCCGCCGAGGGCCGTCTGGTCATTATGCCCGGTGCCATTGTCGAATTCACCAGAAGGGATACCAACCGGGACGGGATCGGTGAAAACGGCCTGCAGATCCAGGGGTTGATCATCGCCAAGGGCACCCCGGAAAAACCGATTGTTTTCCGTTCCGCCGCGGAGTCGCCGCGGATGGGGGACTGGGACGCCATCAATATCATGGGCAGCGACCTGGCCCAGAATCTTATCGAATACTGCCGGATTGAAAATGCCTACCGGGGGCTGCACTTTCATTTTGCCAATGTCGCGGTCAATAAAACCATCCTCCGCGATAATTATCGGGGCGCCCAGTTTCAGGAATCGCTGGTCTCGATTACCAACAGCCGCTTTTATAATAACAAGAGCGGCCTGCAAACCCGTGATTCGGAAGTGATTTTCAATAACAACGAGATTTTCGCCAATTTAAACGGCGCCAATTTCTTCCGGCTCAATCTCAAGGGTGGCGGCAATGTTTTCGCCGACAATAACCGGGAGGGCTTGAGGATCCGGGAAGGAACCTCCCTGCTGGAGCGCAACCTCTTCGCCGGCAACCGGATGGGGCTTCTGGTCGCGGACGCCGTGTACGGCAGTTTCGCCGCCAATGTGATGAGCGGCAACCTGGAGTCGGGGATGCTGGTCCGGAACAGCGACCATATCGAGATAGTCGGCAACGCCATCCAGACCAACGCGCGAAACGGCATCAGCGTCATGGACAGCCGGGCAACCATCAAGGGCAACCTGATCAACGCCAACGGGGAACGGGGCCTGGGCATCATCTCCTTCAACGGGGTGATTACCGATAACAATATCGTCGATAACCGGCTTTATGCCATCGGCCTGGAAGGCGCCGGCGATATCGATGCGGCCGGCAACTGGTGGGGTGACAGCGATCTCGATAAAGAGATCTACGATGTCCATGACGAACCGGATTTGGGCAGGGTCGTTTATGATGAAAGCAGGGCGGCGCCGCTGCCTTTTCTCTGGCCGCTCACCCGGATCCGGAGCGATTCGGTCTGGGCCGGTTCCATCCGGATTAACGATCCGGTGACGGTCGACCCGGGAACCACCTTGAGCGTCATGCCCGGCACGGTTGCCGGATTTGGCGACCCGGAATCGGGTTTGCTGGTTCATGGGGCGCTTAAGGCAAGGGGGGAGGTCGATAAGAGGATAGTCTTCACCTCGGCTAGTGGCGACAAAACCTCGAGTTGGCTCGGCATCCAGCTGGAAAGGGCGGTCGGCAGCGTTTTAGAGAACTGTGATTTCAGCTATGCCGATTACGGGCTTCACATCCATTTTGTGCCGATGGAGATCAGCGGCTGCCGTTTCCTGAATAACAATCTGGGGATCAGGTTCAGGAGCGGACCCATTAAGCTCAAGCGCTCGCTGTTCGCCGGCAACCGCATCGGACTCCGGGCCTTTCGCGGCAATATGGAGATCTTTGAAAACGAGTTTCGCGAAAACGAGATCGCGGTCTTTGTGCGCGAAGGCGGTAGCGGGATGAAGATCCATCACAATAATTTCAGCAACAATGAGCGTTACAACCTGCGTCTTGGCGATTTCAACAAGGAGGATGTCGATGCCCGCCATAACTGGTGGGGAACCGATAAACCCGGCGAGAAGATCTTCGACGGGCGCCGGGAGCCTTATATCGGCATGGTCGAATTCGAACCTTTCCTCCCGGCGCCCGTGCAACTGAAAGGGATAGTTAAATGGTAATCGTTCAGCAGCACCACATCTTCGGACGATCGGCCCGGCTTACGTACGACTCGGTA
>JARGFN010000119.1 GCA_029210665.1 Desulfobulbales bacterium | reverse complement strand
GGCGGTCATGGCAGTGGAACCATATCCACCTGTCGATCTTGATGCTGGCCGTCGCTTTGCTGCTTTCCATTCTTATCGGCCTGGGCCTTTATGGTCTGGCGGCCCTGGCGATTCCCGATATTTCATCGGTTGCTTCGTATCGGCCGCCGGTGGTCACGGTTTTTCTGGATAATCAGGGGGAACCGATCGCCGAATTTTATCGGCAAAAACGTTATGTCGTTCCTCTCGGCGCCATGCCGGAATTACTGCCGGCCGCCTTTGTAGCGGCCGAGGACGGCCGCTTTTATCAACATGGCGGCGTCGACGGTTGGTCGGTCTTGCGGGCGCTGGTCAACAACCTCCGTTCCGGTCGTCGTTCCCAGGGCGGCAGCACCATAACCCAACAGATCGCCCGCTCTTTGCTTCTGACCAGGGAAAAAACCTATACCCGCAAGGTCAAGGAGGCGATTCTCGCCTATCGGATCGATCGGCTTCTCAGTAAGGAAGAGATCCTCTACCTTTACCTTAACCAGATATACCTCGGCGAGGGCGCCTATGGGGTTGGGGCCGCCGCCCGGGTCTATTTCGACAAGCCTGTCGGGGACTTGAATCTGGCCGAGATCAGTCTTCTGGCCGGCTTACCGCAGGCGCCGAGCCGTTATTCGCCCCTGAAGAACTTTAAACTGACCAAGGCGCGGCAGCGTTACGTGTTGAACCGGCTGGCGGCCGACGGTTACATCTCCCCCGAAGAGGCGCGGCAGGCCTATCGCCGGGTGCTGCGCTGGAGGGTGGAAAGCCCTCCAGATGAAGCGGCCGATCAATATTTTGTCGAACATGTCCGCCGCTATATCGAGGACAAATACGGCCGGGAAAAACTGTTGACCGGCGGTCTGGTTGTGCACACGACCCTGAATAGCGCTCTCCAGCAAGGTGCGGCGGATTCGGTAAAAAAGGGGGTTGCCGAATGGCTTAAACGTAATCCGGGCGCGAGTGAAACTCCCCAGGCGGCCCTGATCGCCATCGCGGTAGGTTCCAACCGGGTTGCGGCAATGGTTGGCGGCACCGATTTCACCGGCAGCCAGTACAATCGGGCCGTGCAGGCCAAGAGACAACCGGGCTCGGCCTTCAAGCCGATAGTTTACGGCGCGGCCCTGCAACGCGCCGTGACCCCCGCCGATATCTTTCTTGATGAGCCGGTGAAATTGCCGGGCAATATCAAAGGCCGGTTCTGGGAACCGCAAAATTTCGATGGTGAATATCATGGCCCGACCACGGTGTGGACCGGGTTAGTGGAATCCAGGAATATCGTCAGCATCAAGATTCTGCAACGAGTCGGGATTGAATCGGTCAGAAGTCTGGCCGGCCGGCTGGGCATATCCGCCGATCTTGTCGACAATCTCTCCCTGGCTCTCGGCACTTCCGGGATTTCTCTTCTGGAAATGACCGGGGCCTTCAATGTGTTTGCCGGCGGGGGACTCTATCGGGCGCCCCTGTTTGTGACAAAGGTCGTCGATCGATCCGGGAATATCCTGGAGAGCGATGAGAAGCAGGAGGTCAGACGGGTCCTGGCTCCCAAGGACGCTTATCTGGTTACCGATCTGCTCAGGGGAGTTATTGCATATGGGACCGGCCGGGCGGCCAGGGGATTACCCCTTGAGGCGGCGGGCAAGACGGGAACCAGCGACGGCAATCTGGATGCCTGGTTCATCGGCTATACTCCCGAATTGGCGGCCGGGGTGTGGCTTGGTTTCGACCGCAACATTTCTCTCGGCGACAACGAAACCGGCGGGCGGGCGGCGGCCCCGGTCTGGCTGGATTTCATGAAAAGCGCCAGTTCGCAACATCCATCTTCGCGGAAAACCTTCGATGTCCCGGCCGGAGTGGTTTTTTTGCCGATGGATCCATTGACCGGCGAGATAAAAATGGCAAGCGGCCCCGGCGCGGTCATCACCGCATTCAAAGAGAATCTGTTGCCGGCGCGGTAGCCCTGTTTCCGGGGGAGCGGCCACAGGGCTACCGCTTTGTGGCGGTGGTCCCGCCGGTCGCCTTGATTCACCCCGTGGATTCAGGTTATCTGTTTTTTTTATCGGGCAGGTTGCTCAGGTCGTCCCGGCCGCTGAAAACGATATCGAATTGCTTTTGCAGGTCGACGGTCAGGGCTTTTTCCTGATCATCGTCGAGGGCCGCTATTCTGATAGCGACTCTTTTCTTGCCTTGGGCGGCGTCCTCGAACGAGGTCAGAATGCTGATGATCCGGCATTCACGCTTTTTCAAGACCCCGACCACCCTGGTCACCGTGCCCGGCTCGTCGGGCAGATCGAATACATACTGAAGGGCGTTATCCTTGATGCCGGTCATGTGGATGAAACCGCGCAGCACATCGGTTTCGCTGAGAAGACCGATCAGGACGCCTTTGTCGTCGACCACCGGCAGGCCGGATATCCTGGAATTGAGCATGATCAGCGCCGCTTTCTCAAGGGTCTCCTTGCCGGAGAGGGTGAGCGGATCGTCGGTCATGACATCCTTGACCTTCATCTCGGAGAGCAGGTAATAAAGTTCGTGGATGTCAAGGGAAGTGGTCTTGGAGGGCGAGGCGTCCTTGACATCCCGGTCGGTGATGATCCCGATCAGCTTGCCATGGGAAACCACGGGCAGCCGCCGGATACTTTTTTCCTTCATGATCCTGGTCGCCCGCATCAGTGAGGTGTTTTCGTCAACCGTCATAACATCCTTGGCCATCCAATCCTTGATAAGCATTATGCAATTCTCCTGGAAATTGTCATTGATAGTTTCCTGTAACAGTTCAGCCGCGCCGCCTCTGCTTCGGGGCCCTTGGAAAGATCTTCACCGGCCTCTGTGATACATCCGCGGTGCCTTGCTGAACAGTTATAATTATTCCGACTATTTTAACAAATTTTGAGCTAACAGTCCTCTCTTTCTGCCTGGACATGCAGCTTTTTTCGGTGGATATGTGATAACGATAATTGTTATCTGAATCCGTAAGGGTTCGAGAACGAGGCGGCGACCCGGCCCCCAAGGCTTCTTTTTCTTGCCAATTGACCGGCAAGACGTTAAAGGGGAACAGGCTATCTCTATTGATTGATGGCCGCGGGCCTTTATCGACAACGCAAGTGATCATTATGAAGGGATTTCCACTTCCCATATCCGACCGCGAACTTACATCCATATTGTCGCACCTGGCCGACGAGGACTCTTTTGTCTTCCTGGAAACCACCCGGTTGGCCGAAGATAACTACCTCTCCTATCTTTTCCTTAATCCGCTCGAAAAAATCACCTGCAAGGGAACCGACGATCCGGCGGCCTTTCTGGAAACCGTGCAGGGTTATTGCGATGCGGGTTATTATCTGGCCGGGTCATTTTCCTATGAGTTCGGCTACCTTCTCGAAGAGGTTCTTCGCGGTTTGATTAAACCGGCCGGGCAGGTCGTGGCAGCCTTCGGCGTTTATCGAAAGCCCTTTGTCTATGACCATCGGCGGGGCGATTTCGTCGGCGGCCGCCCCTGGCCGTCCGGGGATGGGCGGCGCGAACTCGCCGACCGGGACTATCGGATCACTGATCCGGTTTTCAGCCTGACCAGGGAGGATTATCTGGCGAAGATCGCCCGGATCAAACGTTATATCGAGGCGGGCGATACCTATCAGGTTAATTACACCCTCAAGCTGCTGTTCGATTTTGAGGGTTCCGATATCTCTTTCTACAAGACGTTACGCCGCAACCAGAGTGTCTCTTATGGCGCCTTTCTCAAGGACGGCGGGCAGCGGACCCTTTCTTTTTCACCGGAGCTGTTTTTCCGGAAAAGGGGTGATGAGTGCATGGTCCGGCCCATGAAGGGTACCATGCACCGCGCCGTTGATCTGGCCGAGGATGCCGAAGTGCGCGCTTCCCTGGCCGCCGATATCAAGAATCGCAGCGAAAATGTCATGATTGTCGATCTGCTCCGCAACGACCTGGGCAGGCTCTGTGTGATGGGTGAGGTTGAAACGGTATCGCTGTTCGATGTCGAGACCTATGAAACCTTGCATCAGATGACTTCCAGCATCAGGGGCAGGTTACGGCCGGAGGGCGGGGTTGGCGAGCTGTTCCGGGCCATATTCCCCTGCGGTTCGGTGACCGGCGCCCCCAAGATCAGAACAATGGAGATTATCAGCGAGCTCGAAGAAACGCCCAGGGGGATATATACCGGCGGGATCGGGTTCTTTTCGCCGGCCGGGGATGTGGTCTTTAATGTGCCGATCCGGACCGTGGTTTTGGATGAAAACCGCGGCGAGATGGGAATCGGTTCCGGCATAGTGTATGACTCCGATCCGGAGAAAGAGTGGGAGGAGTGCTGTCTGAAGGGACGATTCCTGCGGGCCGTTCTTCCGGAGTTCCAGCTGATCGAAACGCTGCTTTACCGGCCCCAAGGCGGTTTCTGGCTGCTTGGCCGTCATCTGGACAGATTGGAAAAGTCGGCGGCGTACTGGGGCTTTTCTTTTTGCCGGGAAGAAGCCGTTTCAGTCCTGGAGCAGGGGGTTCTTTCCGCGGCAACCGCAGAATGTCGACGGATCCGATTGCTGCTCCATAAGGACGGGGGCCTGGCGGTTGAAACTTTTGCCTGCCCCGATCCTTTTCAGGTAGGTGATGAGGGCAACGGCGAGCCGTTGCCGGTGGTCCTCTCTTCTTCCCATACCGATTCGACCGACCCGTTTTATTATCATAAAACCACCTGCCGCAACCTGTACGACCCCGAAAGAAAGAGGGCGCTGGCCGCCGGCTTTTATGAAGTTCTCTATCGCAACGAACGGGGGGAGATGACCGAAGGCGGCGTCACCAATCTGTTTGTGCGCAAGAAAGGCAGGCTGTTGACCCCGCCGCGGGCCTGCGGCTTGCTGGGGGGCGTGTTCAGGGCGGCCCTGCTAGCCGGCGAGACGAAGGCCCCCGGCGGTCTTTCGGTGGCGGAAGAAATCATCGGTCTTGAGGCTCTGGAAAATGCCGAGGAAGTATATGTCGGCAATTCGGTCAGGGGGCTGGTCCGGGTAAGATTGGTCGATGGGTTAGACAACAAGATTTCCCGCCCTAGTTCGAAATGACAGCTTCTTGGCACGCCATCATGCTTGCGGCAGGCTCAGGGGCTCTGGTAAAGGTTGCGGATAATATCGCCCTTGCCGATCACCCCGACCAGTTTGTCGCCGTTGACGACCGGCAGGGTATGGAGGTTGCGATCGGACATGATGGTGGCGATTTCCGACATCGGCGTATCCTCGTTTACGGTGACGATCTCCTCGGAGTAGATGTCCTTGACCCTGGTACCGGTCATCTTCTTGATTTCCCGGTCGAGTCTGGCGGGATTCTCCAGAAAGATCATGCTGTCGAGGATGGTCATGACTCCGGGGATATGGACATTCTTGCTCTGGTCGATAAGGTCGCTTTCGGTCACCACCCCGAGAAGTTTTCCCGAATCGTCAACCACCGGCGCGCCGCTGATCCTCTTTTCCCAGAAAAGTTTGGCAAGATCGATTACCTCCGTTTCCGGTCCTACAGCGATGACTTCCCGGGTCATTATCTCTTTGGCGGTGAGCATTGGTTGTCTCCTTTATACAAGTTCAGAAATCATCGCCGGCAGTTTATCGGCCAGTTCCGAGGCCAGCAGTCCGGCCCGGATGTCGAGTTCCTCGGCTAAGCGGTCCGCCGCCAGGCCATGAACATAAACGGCCAGTCTGGCCGCGTCCCATGGGGCCAACCCCTGGGCCAGCAGACTGCCGATGAGACCGGCCAGGACATCGCCGCTGCCGCCGGAGGCCAGGATCGGGTTGCCGGTCGAGTTGATCGCGGCCCGGCCTGTCGGGTCGGCGATGATGGTGGCGGCTCCCTTCAGGACCAGGAAGACCTGGTGGGTCACGGCGAATTCCCGGGCGGTTTCCAGACGATTTTCCTGGATCTTCCGGCATGACTTACCGGTCAGCCTGCCCATTTCGCCGGGGTGGGGGGTCAGGATCCGGGGTCCGGCAGGGTTTTTCAGCCAGGCAGCCTTGCCGGCCAGAAGATTGAGAGCGTCGGCATCGACTACCATCGGCAGCGGCAGTTTTCGGTAAAGTTCCGCGACCAGTCTGCCGGTTGCCTTGTTGTCGCCCAAACCAGGGCCCACGACCAGGGCCTGCTTATCGGCCAGGAATTTCTTTAATAATTGAAGGTCATTATCCGTGGCATAACCGTTATCCGAGGCGGGCAGGGGAAGGGTCATCGCTTCGGCCAGGGCGGTTTCGAAAACGCCGCACAGATTGTTTGGAGAGCAGATCGTTACCAGGCCGCTCCCGGAGCGCAGCGCTGCCCGGGCGCAGAGCAGGGCGGCGCCGGTTTTGCCGCGTGATCCGGCCAGCACGGCAAGATGGCCGAAAGTGCCTTTGTGGGAAACCGGCGGCCGTTCCGGGACCAGACAACCGACCGACTGGTTCTCCAGGACTTCGATCCGTAAATCCATGGCCGCGATAATCCGAGGGGGAATACCGATGTCAACCACCACCAGCGCGCCGGTCATTTCCGGGCCGATTCCGGTAAAATGGCCCGGTTTGGCGAGGCCGCAGGTTACGGTCAGATCGGCTTTGATGCAGATGCCCAGGGGGACGCCGCGGTCACTGTCCAGGCCGGAGGAGATATCGACGCTTACCACCGGCGCCGCCGCCCGGTTTATCAGCGCGATTGCCTCGGCCAGGTAACCTTTTACCGGCCGGGTAAGACCGATGCCGAGGATCGCGTCGATGATCAGATCGCTCTGCGGCAGGAAGTTTTCAAGACTCCCCAGGCGCTTAACACTGGTTACCGTATAGATCGGGATGTCGAGGTTTTCGACGATTTTCAGATTGACGGCGGCCCCGCCCTTGATCTTTGCGGGTTCGGCCAGCAGGAATACAAAAGGTATCCCGCCCCGCTGGAGAACCTGGCGGGCGATGACCAGCCCGTCCCCGCCGTTATTGCCCCGGCCCGCGGCAATCATCACCGTCCGCCCCTCCAGTTCGCCGTACATCTCCATGATGGCCTGGACGGCGCCGATCCCGGCATTTTCCATCAGGACAAGGTCCGGAATGCCGCAGGTCTCGATGGTCTCGTTATCCAGTTGCCGCATCTGCTCGGCATATGCCAGTTTCATTGATTATGTTCTCCTTGCCCGGCGCGGTCCGGACCTTGGCATTCACCTATAATCCATGAGGTGTGCCAGGTACAGAGGAAGGGGGAGGTCCTTGGTCGTTCTTCCCCGCATATCAAGATTATTCTATTGCAGACAGGTGAATCGGTCAAACTGATTCGCCATGGGGTGTACCTTTCTGCCTTGCCTTGTCGGCCTTTACGGCGGACAGGGCAGGGAGGCGGTAAAGGTCCAGGAATGATCCGCGGCCAGGTTGAGACCGGCGGTATTGGTTATCCCGGTGGTCACGGTTACCGTGTAAGAAC
>JARGFN010000118.1 GCA_029210665.1 Desulfobulbales bacterium | reverse complement strand
CCTGGGCCATGAAGATGGTGGCGTTGGCCAGGGCGATCTCCTTGCCGAGCCGGTGGTGCCTGACTTTCATGCCGCGGCTGAATTTGCCCGAGCAGATCCGGAAAAAGGCGATCCGGTCGCGGTGGGCCGGATTCATATTGGCCTGGATCTTAAAGGTAAAGCCGGAAAACCCCTCCTCTTCCGGATAAACCACGCGTTCGGCGGCGGGCCGGGGGCCGGGGGCGGGGGCCAGTTCGACGAAGGACTCGAGCAGCTCCTTGACCCCGAAGTTGTTGATGGCGCTGCCGAAAAAGACCGGGGTCTGGCCGGCCTTCAGGTAGTCATCGTGGGAGAATGGGTTGGCCGCTCCTGCCAGCAGTTCGATGTCGTCGCGCAGTTGCCTGGCCTGGTCGCCGAGCAGTTCGTCCAGTTGCGGATCATCGAGCCCCTTTATCTCCACGGTGTTCTGGGGCATGGTGTCCCGGCCGCCGCTGAACAGGTGCAGTTCCTGGCGGTAGATGTTGTAAACCCCCTTGAAGCTCCTGCCCATGCCGATCGGCCAGGAAAGCGGGGTGCATTCGATCTGAAGCTTATCCTCGATTTCGGCGAGAATATCGAGGGGCTCCATGCCTTCCCGATCAAGCTTGTTGATAAAGGTGATCACCGGGGTATTGCGCATCCGGCATACTTCCATAAGCTTTTCGGTCTGGGCTTCGACCCCCTTGGCGTTGTCGATAACCATCAGGGCGCTGTCGACGGCGGTCAGCACCCGGTAGGTATCCTCGGAAAAATCCTGGTGACCGGGGGTGTCGAGAAGGTTGATCTCGAAGTCGCGGTAGTTGAACTTCATCACCGACGAGGTTACCGAGATGCCGCGATCCTTTTCGATCGCCATCCAGTCGCTTACCGCGTGATTGGCGCTTTTTCTCGATTTGACCGCGCCGGCCATCTGGATGGCGCCTCCGAACAGCAACAGCTTTTCGGTCAGGGTCGTCTTGCCCGCGTCGGGATGGCTGATAATGCCGAAGGTCCGGCGGCGCTGGATTTCTTTCTTTATCCTGGTGCTCATGAGTTGCTTGCTATAACTCCATATAATATTAAATTAACCATCTATACTACACGATCCGCGTGAATATTGCATGGCTAGTTTTGCATTGACCGCTTAACCGCCTGTAGCAAAACCGCAATTGCTCTTTATGGGGGCAGGCGCGGCGCTTTTTTAACGGGCTGCTGATTGTTCCGCGGGTTTTTTTACCCGGTCGCCAGGCCAAACCGCGGTCGGGCCGGACCTCATTCTTTGCATATTTCCGGGTAGTTGATTATAGTCGCCAATCCGGCTGGTTCGACCTTTAAGGAATACCTTTGTGGACGAACAGGCGGAAGTCGGCCGGAAAAAGGTGCGAAATGGTGAATTGATGAATAATCGAATGAAACCGGAGAACGGCGCCGCGCAATGTCAAGGTTGCGGGACCTGCTGCCGCCGGGGCGGCCCCACCTTGCACCTCGACGATATTAACCTGGCCGAGCGGGGGATTATAGGCGTCGGCGAACTGGTGACGATCAGGCGGAACGAGCCGGCCTACAATCCGGTCCGCGGCAAGGTTCTGCCGAGTGCTTCCGAGTTTATCAAAATCAAGGGGCGGGGCAACACCTGGAGTTGTCTTTTTTTTGCCGAAGAGGGCAACTGTTGCGCCGTTTATCGCGATCGCCCCCTGGAATGCCGCCTTCTTTTCTGCCGGGATACCGGACCGCTGACGGAAGTGATCGGCGAGCATCTTCTGACCAGACGGGCGCTTCTGGCGGATGACGATCCGGTCCTTGACCTGCTGGAGCGCCATGAGGAAGAGTGTTCCTATGGTCCGGTCAATGATTTGTTGGCCGGGGGCGAAAAGGTCCGGGACGATATCGAGGCGCGCTTGACTGCCCAGGTCGGCCGCGACCTGGCGGTCCGCGACTGTTTTCTGCGAACTTACCCGAAACGTGGGGCCGAGGAATTGTTCCTGTTCGGGCGCCCGCTTTTTCTGGTCCTGGCGCCACATGGCTTCCGGCTCGTTGAAGATAACAGCCGGATCAGTCTCGTGCAAAGTGCTTCCTGACAACTCGGGTCGCGTGACGGCACTTTAAGGATATTCCCCTGAATCCGGGACGGCTGATGGGCGGTTTCACCTTATTTTATTAAAGCCGTTCAGGTGTTTTTAAACTCTTTTGCCTTGACCTTTTCAGCGATCTTCCTTTATGTCTTATTTTTTCACCGCATTGAGATTTTAATTTTTTTTCGGAATAAAGTATATGAAAGGTAATGTCAAAAGAGAGTTGATCGGTAATGAAGGGATGTTGATTCTCGACACCGCTCGTCGCCTGATCCGCCGTAATGCCGTCGACAATCTGATGAAGCTGGTCGTCAAGACCCATCCTGCCGATATTGCCTGGGTATTTCGCCACTTTTCGCCGACCGAGCGTAAGTTCGTTTTCAATATCATTGCGCAGACCGATGCATTCGGTGAGTTTCTGAGCGAGCTCGATCGGTCGATCATGCTGGAAATGGTCGGCGACCTGACCCCTAAATTCATGGCCAATATCATCAAGGATATGCCCTCCGACGATGCGGCCGACATCCTTGAAGTGTTGCCTGAGGATTTTGCCAACGAGATTCGCCGGCTGATGGGCCGCGAGGACCGTGAAGAGGTCGATGAACTTCTGAAGTACCTGCCCGACAGCGCCGGTGGTCTGATGTCGCCGGATTTCATGGCCCTTGACGAAGAGTTGAGCGTCGGCGACGCCATCCGGAAGGTCCAGGAACGCAGCGAGGAGATGGAGATGTCCTTCTATCTCTATATCACCCATGGCGACGAGGGGCAGCTCGACGGCGTGGTCTCTTTGCGGGAACTGCTCATGCATCCCCCGTACCGCCTGCTCAGAAATATCATGAACTCCAACGTTGTAGCGGTTACCACCGATACCGATCAGAGCGAGGTGGCCCACATCGTCGCGCAGTATAATTTTTTGGCAATTCCGGTTGTCGATTCCGCCTATAAACTGGTCGGTATCGTCACTGTCGATGATGTTATCGACGTAATCCGCGAAGAGGCAACCGAGGATTTCCTGCAGATGGCCGGCGCCGGCAAGGACCGGGAGATTCTCCTCAAATCGACCATCGACAACGCCATGACCAGGGCGCCCTGGTTATTCGCGACCTGGCTCGGCGGAATTATCTCGATGTTTATCATCACCAGTTTCCAGACCGAATTGGCCAAGGTTCTGGCCCTCGCTTCCTTTATCCCGATCGTAATGGGGATGGGCGGCAATATCGCCACCCAGTCCAGCACCATCGTGGTCCGCGGCATTGCAACCGGCCGGATCAACATGAAGGAGCTTTCCCGAGTGATCTTCAAGGAGATGCGGGTCGGCCTGCTGCTTGGTTCGATGTTCGGGTTCATCCTGGGAGTTCTGGCCCATTTCGGCTACAGCGATCCGGCCAGGCTCGGTCTGGTTGTGGGAATTTCGGTGCTGATCTCCATGGCCATCGCCTCAACGGTCGGTACTTTCGTACCGCTTTTCCTGCGGAGGCTGGACGTCGATACCGCTATTGCCACTGGGCCTTTCGTAACTACAGCTATCGATATTCTCGGAGTTTCAAGCTATTTCCTGATCGCCAAGCTGCTCCTGGATCTCTAAAAACATCATGTATAATCACGACATGCCGCCTAGACGGCGGTTCCCGTTATTTCTGGTTGTTTTCCTGGCCGCGATTGCCGTACTGTTCGTCTATTACAGAAGGGAAAGCCCCCCCATTCTCGATCCGGACGCAAAACCCCGGGTCGTGATCCCGCGCGGCGACCTGACCGACAATGAACGGAAGACCATCGAACTTTTCAAATCCGCTTCGCCATCGGTGGTTTTCATCAGCAGTATCGAGATGCGCCGCGGGCTGTTCAGCCTGAATATCTATGAAATTCCCCGGGGCACCGGGTCCGGATTTATCTGGGACCACCAGGGGCGGATCGTCACCAATTACCACGTCATCGGCGATGCCTCCCGGGTCGAGGTGACCCTGAGCGATAACAGCACCTGGAAGGCCATCCTGGTCGGCGCCGCGCCGGACAAGGATCTTGCCGTGCTCCAGATCTCCGCTCCGGCCGGTCGTCTTTCGCCGATCAATGTCGGTGATTCCGAAACCCTGCTGGTCGGACAAACGGTTTACGCCATCGGCAATCCTTTCGGTCTTGATCACACCCTGACCGCGGGGATCGTCAGCGCCCTCGGCCGGGAAATCAAGGCGGTTAACGGCCGGACCATTCAGGATGTCATCCAAACCGACGCGGCGATCAACCCCGGCAACTCGGGCGGGCCTTTACTGGACAGTTCCGGCCGGCTGATCGGTGTCAACACGGCGATTTACAGCCCGACCGGCAGCAGCGCCGGCATCGGTTTCGCGGTGCCGGTCGCAACGATCAACCGGGTCGTTCCCCAGATCATCCAGCACGGCAAGGTCATCAGGCCCGGGCTCGGGGTAACTCTGGCAAATCGCGGCATCGTCGAACAGCTCGGCATCAAAGGCGTGCTGATAGTTAACGTCCAGCCCGGCAGCGCGGCCGAAAAGGCGGGAATCCGGGGGACTTCCCGGCTGCTGGGCGGAATCGTACTCGGAGATATCATCGTTGCGGTCAACGGCAACAAGGTCGAGGATTACGATGAACTCCGCAATGAGCTGGACCGCTACCGGATCGGGGACAAGGTTACCCTGATCGTGATCCGTGAGGAACAGCCCATTGAAATCGATGTGGTTCTCGAGGAGGTTTCCTAGGTGCTCTGGTGGACCAAGGCCATAAAGAGCCTGATCTCCTCGAACGAGGGGGAACGTCTCGATCTGTTCAGGATTTTCCCCGGTATCAGAAGATTTCTGGCCGCCCGGCATCACTATGCCTATCTGCGGACCGGCGGTGATGCCCTCTTTATTCTGGTGGTGATTTCGGGCCTCTTCGGACCACGGGACCCGGGGAGCAATATCGCGGTTTTTCTGTCCTGGGGGGTGCTCTGGCCGGCCATTGTCCTGAGCTGGTTTTTCGTCGGCCGCATGTGGTGCGGGATCTGCCCCTTTCCCGGTTTGGGTGTTTTTCTGCAAAGACGGGACCTGACTTTAAACCGGCCAGTCCCGAAATTTCTCAAGAAGTACGGAGTCTATATTTCCGTTTTTCTTCTGGCCCTGATCATCTGGATCGAGGTGGTCGCCGGGCTTGACCGCTCGCCGGTCGGCACCTCTTTGTTCGTGCTGTCCATCACGGCCGGAGCCGCCCTGTTCGCCGTGTTTTTTCCCGGCCAGTCCTGGTGCCGGCATCTCTGCCCGCTTGGAAGAATCAGCGGGGCGGCGGCGACCCTCTCCATCACCGAATTCCGGCCCGACCATGACAGATGCCGGGTCTGCGAGACCTTCGCCTGCAAAAAAGGGATGAACGGTAAAAGAGGCTGCCCGGTTTATCTGGGCGCCTACAGCGTCCAGAATAACCTCCATTGCCTGGTATGCGGGCACTGTCTGGCCCTTTGCGATCTTGATTCCCCGCAGCTGCTGCTGCGCAATCCCTATTCCGAATTGATCCGGAACAAGGGGCGCTACATCACCTGCTCCTATATAGTTCCTTTTCTTATCGGCTCGCAGCTGGCCCGCTTTTTCCGGCACAAGGAGGCCTACGGTTTCTTCGGATCGTGGCTTAACCTGCCCGACGCCATGACCTTCAGTCTGCTGTTGATCGTGGGTTTTGTCCTGATTCTCGGATTGATCAAGCTCGGGTCGCGTCTCTTCGGAATCAACGAGGACCCGATGTTCGGGAAGTTCTCGCCATTGGTGCCGATCCTGATTCCCATGGCGTTCACCGGGGAACTGGTCTATCGCTTGTCATACTTCGCGGACGGTGTCGGCGGTTTTTTTCCGACCATCGGCCGGCAATTCGGCATGGAGTTTCTTGGCCGGATCTATTTCAGCATTCCCGATTTCCCGATCCAGATTCTTTCCGCCTTCTTTTTGTTGAACGGCGCCATCGCCGGGGTCTATATTCTCTGGCGAATGTGTCTGGAGGATTTTGAAGGGATGGTCCGGCTGAGAAATTTTATCGGGATAAACCTGCTGATTGTCCTGATCCTGACCGGGTATCTGGCCGTTATTTTTTAAGTAATCGTGCAGCAGTGGTGCATCTTCGGACTAGCGGCGGCCGGGAGAACTCAGGCTGTTTTTTCCTTTCGCCTTTTTTTGGCCAGGGCCCGCATATCCTTGATCCGGTCCGATTCATCCATGATCTCCTGGCCGAAGATTTCTTCGACTATGTCTTCCATGCTGATTATCCCTGTCATGCTGCCATACTCGTCGACAACCACGAAAAGATGCTGCTTTTTTTGAATGAAATCGAGCAAGATCCGGCTCAACGGCGCCGTTTCCGGGACAAAATGGACCGGATGGGCCAGGACCGCGATTGCAATACTGTTCATCTCGTCGGCGGCGGTCGACAGCACGTCGTTGCGCAAGACGATGCCGGATATATTGTCGGGTTCGTCCCGGTAAATGGGGATCCGACTGTGCAGATTCCATTGATCCTTGGCAGCCACGGCTTCACCGACCGTCATTTTTTCATCAAGGGCGAAGGTGACCGTTCGCGGGGTCATCACATCTCTAACGCTTATATTTTTCAGGTTCAGGATGTTGGAGATGACCATTTCCTCCTGGGGATCGATCTGCCCGGACCGGCGACCCATGGCGGCAATGGCCATGACCTCTTCGGCCGAGGCGATACTTTCCTCGGAATGGCGGGGAATCAATCTGGTAAGGGATTGGCAGAAGAAAATGACTGGTTTCAGGAGGAACACCATGATCCTGAGCGGAGCGGCGATCCAGGGGGTCAATTCCCGGCAATAGGCGACGCCGATGGTCTTCGGCAGAATTTCGGAAAAGATCAGGATCATGGCGGTGAAAACCACCGAAAACCAGACGAGATTATGGGCGCCGAAAATCGCCGCCGCCGCCGCACCGGCCACGGCGGCGCCCATGGTGTTGGCGATGGTGTTCAGGGTGAGGATGGCGGTTATCGGCCGGTGGATATCCTTTTTCAGGCTCTTCAGCACCGGCGCCGAGGGGGCGCCTCTGGTTTGCAGAATTTCCAGATAGGAGTTCGGCACTGAATACAAGACCGCCTCCAAGACACTGCAGATCGCTGAAACAATGACGGCAAGACCTACCGCGACAACAAGCTGGGTTAACAAGGGAAACCTCCGGGGTGTTCGGTAATAATGTTAGCGTCCGCTGGGTGAGCGTAACCCGTGAGCGCTAATGAATAATCCATCGTAGTAAATTTTTCCTGATTCTGGCAATATACTGAAAGCCGGTAAATATATCCGCATCGATTACAGACAGGTATCGAATTGCCGCTATATTTCTCCACTAGTAAAAGGTGTTGAAAACATCGATTAAATATCGAATAAAAACAGTTGTTTAAAAC
>JARGFN010000117.1:5162-7471 GCA_029210665.1 Desulfobulbales bacterium | reverse complement strand
CGGCTTGCAGCAGGTCGGCGAACTGCTCGAAGGCCTGGCGGCAGAGGCCGACCCCGCCGGGATGGCCGTCATAGATGAAAATGGCCGGTCCCTGAATGCCGGGATGGAAGGGATAGGCGATGCCGCCCAAGTCGTTGCGGTCACAGAGGACCAGGAGCGGGAAGATCGAGATCAGGACATGCTCGATGGCATGGATGCCGCCCATGAAGTGGCGCTGCTCCCGCTCCATGCGGCGCTGAAGCTCCGGCGGGATCTCGATCCAGATCCCCTCGGTTTCGAAGATCACCGGGGGCAGGTCGAGTTTCTCGCTGCCGATCAGCTGATGGCCCTTGACCAGCCGCCGCTGGTAGCCGGTGACCGTGTCGATGACCCGCAGCCTGCCGAGTCCGACCCGGAACCCCTCTCCCCCTTCCCCGCCGGAAACCGCCATCCGGTCGAGGACGGCGAGGATTTCGGTCTCCTTGCTGGCCAGGGGTCTGGTGAAATAATTGACGTTGCGCCGGGTCGCCCTGATTTCGCCGCCTTCGAGATCGAGGCTGTCGACCAGCCAGGTGGAGCCCCGGTGCAGATAAACCCCGCCCGGATGGCATTCCTTCATGCTTCGCAGCCAGTCGATCCGGCCGAGCAGTTTATCGCTGCGCCGCTCCTTGATGGCCAGGGAGCGGCCGCTGCCCCGCAGATCCACCTGCCGGTGGGGATAGCGGCGGGCGGTGTACCAGGTCCGGCCGTCGCCGGTCAGGAGCAGGTCGCCGGAGTCATTCAGTTCGGCAAGTCCCTTGCGGGCGGACGGATCGGCGAGCAGAACGCTGTCGGCCCTGAGGGGCAGTTCCGCCGCAGCGCAGATCAGATGCCTTTTCAGGATCTCGATATTGCCGGGATTCAGGATCGCCGACTCCACTTCGCGCTGGAAGAAATTGGCCGGATTCCGCATGAAGTACTGGTCGAGGGCGTCCTCCTGGCCGACCATTACCACCAGGGAATCCCGCTGCCGCCGCCCTACCCGGCCGCCGCGCTGCCAGGTCGCCATCACCGTGCCCGGATAGCCGACCAGGATACAGATATCCAGCTCGCCGATATCGATGCCAAGTTCGAGGGCGCTGGTCGAGATCACCCCCAGGAGGCTGCCGTCGCTCAAGCGCGACTCGATCTCCCGCCGCTCCTCGGGCAGGAAACCGGCCCGATAGGAAGTCAGTTTGTCGTGTTGGCCGCCGAGCCGAGCCCTGGTCCAGACGTAGATCAGCTCGGTCATCTTGCGGGACTGGGTGTAGACAATGGTCCGCAACCCCCGTTTCAGGGCGGCCTCCAGCATCTGGCTGGCGGCGTGGGAGGCGCTGTCGTGGGGATTTAAGAAGATAAAATGGCGGCCGGAGCGGGGCGCGGTGCTTTCGGTGACCGTTTCCACCCCGCGGCCGAGCAGATCGGCGGCCAGTTCGGCGGGGTTGCCGACCGTGGCCGAGGAGAGGACGAATTGGGGGCTGGCGCCGTAATGGCGGCAGATCCGCAAAAGCCGCCGCAGCACCCAGGCCATATGGCTGCCGAACACCCCGCGGTAGGTGTGGACCTCGTCGATGATCACGTGGCTGAGCTCCTGCCAGAGCCCGCTCCAGCGGTCATGGTAGCCGAGCATCGACAGATGGAGCATGTCGGGATTGGTGATCAGGATATCGGGCAGATTGTCCCTGATCTTGCGGCGGTGGTAGGAGGAGGTGTCACCGTCGCAGATCGCTCCGCGAGGTCGTAAATCTTTCGAAATGAATCCGGCCAGCTTGTCGACGGCCCGGAGCTGGTCCTGGGCCAGGGCCTTCAAAGGAAAGAGGTAGAGTCCCTTGCCGCCGCCGGCCATGATCCTTTCGAAGACCGGCAGGTTGTAGATCAGGCTCTTGCCGCTGGCGGTCGGGGTGGCAACGATAACGTCCCGGCCCCGCCGGATCAGGTCAACGGCCGTTGCCTGATGGTGATAGAGTTTGTCGAAACCGGCCGCGGCCAGGGCTTCGGCGAGAAGGGGCGGCAGAGGCTCGGCGAGATCGGAGAAGCGGGAGGGGTGGGCCGGAATCTCTTCGTGATGAACCACCTGGGGACCGAAACGGGATGAGCCCTTCAGGGCGGCGATGTACTCGTCAACCCCGGAACCGGCGCCGTTTCGCCCTTGTCGCTCTTTTTCTTTCATCCGGCCGCCGAACCTCGTTCCTTAAAAAAATTCAATCACGCAAATTAATCGGATCGGCATAAAAGCAAAAGCAAAAACTTCTCGATTCGGTTGCCGGAATGCAACCGGGCGGGTATATGATGAGAAGCCGGAAGCCGGAAGC
>JARGFN010000117.1:0-5062 GCA_029210665.1 Desulfobulbales bacterium | reverse complement strand
CGGGCCGATCATCCGAAGATGTGGTGCTGACACGTAACCGTTCAACAGTGCCACAGATTTGGACAAGCGGACCGGTGCCGCGTACCTCGTGTACGTAAGCCGGGCCGATCATCCGAAGATGTGGTGCTGACACGTAACCGTTCAACAGTGCCACAAATTTGGACAAGCGGACCGGTGCCGCGTACCTCGTGTACGTAAGCCGGGCCGATCGTCCGAAGATGTGGTGCTGTTGAACGGTTACATAAATTCCACAAACGAGTTGACCCAATGCCTCGAAACAACTAGATAAGTGTGTTTCGGAAGCAAACCGCGGTAAAATTCATAAAACCCTTCGACAGACTCAGGGTGAGCGGAGTAACCTATTTATCCAACGCTCGTGCTGAGCTTGTCGAAGTGCGCTCCGCTGAACTATGGCGACTTTTTGCGAACATCCTGAATCCGTGACGGCTTAGTGCATTGATTCACGATATATAGCTGTTTTTACGTCAAATATAGGCAATGATCCGTGGTGGCTGGAATTCACCCGCCGCCCTGCGGGGCCTTCGAGAACGGTGCATCTGCGCCCCGCAGGAAGTGCCCTTGGGGTGCGGCGTTGACAACTCGTTGATATACCGAAGTATTATCAACATCGTTGCCGCCTTGCATCTGCACCGTTCTCGAACGCTCACGGATTCAGGAACATATCAACACGCAGGTATTAATCCAATGACAACCATCGCCACCCTCGGTCCGGAGAATTCCCTCGACTGGCAGGCGGCCCGCCGCTTCAAGCCCGGGGCCGACCTTATCGCCTTCCCGAGCCCCACTTCCCTGATCAACGCCTTCGCCCAGGGGAGGGCCGATCTGGCCGTGATCCCGGTCTACAACACCAGGGACGGCGAGAGCCGCGAATTTTTCCGGGCCATGGCCATGCTGAAAGGCGGCTTCTGGATCGACAACATGGTCCTGCCGATCCACCTTTCCCTGGGCGCCATCGACCAGACTGCCAAACTCGACCTGATCGTCGGCGAAACCCATCACCTCAAGCAGTGCTCCGAATTTCTCGCCGACCATTTTGCCGACATTTCGACCATGGCCACCACCAACCTGGAGCAGGATCTGGCCGCGATCGGCAACGGCGATATGACCGACCGCGGGGTAATCGCCCCCGAGGAAACCCTCAAGGCGCACGGCCTGCTGATCAGGGAACGGGAAGTCGCCCCCTACAACCGGACCCGCTATGCCGTTCTGGGCCGCAATCCTTCCCCGCCCAGCGGCTACGATGCCACCGCCCTGATTACCGCCCCGCTCGAGGATCGGGTGGGGCTGCTCTTCGATACCCTGGGCGAGTTCTCGCGCCGGAGCATCAACATCCTCGACCTGCGGACCGAGAACGACCTGAAGACCCAGCGCATGCAGTTCTACATCGAGGCGGAGGGCCATATCGACGACCAGAACGTCAGGCAGGCCCTGGAGCGCATCGAAAATCATATCATCCAGGAGCCGGGCGCCATCAAGGTGCTGGGCAGTTTCCCCCGGGTCGACATGCGGACCAAACTGATCGGCAGGATCGGCTTTATCGGCACCGGCGACATGAGCCTCTGGTTTGCCGACCGCCTCGAAAACGAGGGCTACCGGGTTATCATGACCGGCCGCAGTACCGAACTGCAGCCGGAGAAGATGATCGGCCAGGTCGAGGTAGTGATCATCTGCGTGCCGATCAGCGCCACTCCGGCCGCCATCGAGAAGTACGGGCCACGGCTCAAGGAGGGGCAGGCCCTGATCGTCATGGCCGGCGAGGCCGAGGGACCGCTGGAAACCGCGATGCGCAGTTGCAGCCCCGGGGTCGAATTGATCCTGGTCCACAACCTCTGGGGTCCCCAGGCGGCGACCATGAAGGACAAGAACGTCGCGGTGGTCCGGACCCCCCGAAGCGGAGTCCTGTGCAGCGAGTTCGAATCGTTTCTCTACAAACACGGGGCGATCATCAGCCGCGATACCCCGGTCAAGCACGACAAGTTGATGGGGGTCAGCCAGAAACTGCCCACGGCGATCTCGATGGCCATGGCCATGGCCCTGCGCGACGGCTCCATAAACCCCGAGGATATCGGCAGCCACTCGACCCTGACCTCGCTCTATTCCATTCTGGCCATGAGCCGCCTCCATGCCCAGAACCCGAGAACCTACGGGGAGATCCTGGCCGGCAAGGGCGCGGGCCGCACCATCGTCAGCGACTTCATCAAGAACCTGATCCGGATCCAGGAACTGGCCGAGGAAGACAGAATTACGGAACTATGCGCGATTATCGAACAAAATCGCGAATTCCTCACCGAGGATTTCCTCAAGGACCGGATGAAGCAGTCCCTGGCCGTGGACAACACCCTGGGCCGGATCATCAAATCGTGAACGGGGTATCGTGATGGACAGCCCCTACCTCTGGATAGCGCCCCCCCTGATCGGCGCCCTGATCGGCTACCTGACCAACTATGTGGCGATCCGCATGCTGTTCAGGCCCCTGACCCCGTGGCGGCTCTTCTCGCTCCGCATCCCGATGACCCCCGGGGTGATCCCCGCCAAAAGGCACGATCTCGCCCTTAACATGGGGCGGATGGTCGGCGATCATCTCCTGACCAGCGGCGATGTCACCAAGGCGCTCTCCGCCGAATCCTTCCAGACCGAGCTTCGCAACCTGATTTCCGCCAAGGTCGACGATCTCCTGCAGCGCGATCTCGGCCCGCTGCCCGCCCTGATTCCCCCCCAGTTTCTCCCCTATTTCCAGGAGTGGTTCAAGACCAGCCGGGCCCGGGCCTTGCAGCATCTGTACGACCATCTCGACGACGAACGGTTCGCGGAGGCCTTGCGCCGGGTGCTGGCCGAGAGGTTTTCCGCCCTGCTCGACCGGGACCTCCGGGCGCTGGTCCCGCCGGAAATGCTCGCCGGCCTGGTCGATTTCCTGGAAAATACCGTCACCGACCTGCTCAACAGCCCGGAAGTGGAAAAATGGTTGACCGCCTATCTCGACCGCCGCTTTGCAGAGTTACTTGAAGAGGGGCGCTCACCGGCCGATCTGCTCCCCGCCGATCTGGACAGCCAGCTTTTAAACCGCCTCGAACGGGAAACGCCGGGACTCCTCCGGAAACTGGCCGCGCTCCTCCGGGAACCGGCCATGCAGACCCGGATCGTCGAGACCCTCTGCCGGGCGGTGGAGGGCTTTATCTCCTCCCTCGGTCCGCTGGCCGCGATGCTGGGTAATTTCATCAAGACCGAAACGATCCGCAACAAGATCAACGACTACCTGAGCCATAACGGCGACCAGCTCGCCGAATGGCTCCAGGACGAGAAGATCCAGGCCCAGGTCTCATCGGTGCTCAGGGAAAAGGGTGCGGCCCTCCTCAACACCCCCTTGAAAAAACTGCTGGAGGATGTCGAACCGGGCAAGATAGCCGAGGCCCGCGGCGCCACGGCCGCCCGCATCATCGATTTCATCAAGGAGCCGGCCACGGTCAAAACGGTCGCCAACCTGCTGCGGGAGAGCTTCGAAGCCTGGCAAGACCGGGACTTGCAGGAACTGCTGACCCTGCTGTTCGGCCCCGACGGCTCCGCCAGGGTCGAAAGCCGGATCGGCGACGAGCTGATCGGCCTGGTCCGCTCTCCCGACTTCAAGGCGTTCCTGGACCGGCTCCTGACCGACCTGATCGACAACCGTCTGCTGCCCAGCCCGATCGGCCGCCTCGACTCCCTGCTGCCCGAAAAGGGCAAGGAGGCAATCGACGACTATCTCCTGGAGCAGACCAATACCATCCTGGTCAGGGAGGTGCCCGATCTGGTCGACTCCCTGAAGATCAGCGGTATCGTGACCCGCAAGGTCGACTCCCTCGACCTCCTCAAGCTGGAAGGCCTGCTCCTCGGCATCATGCAGGAGCAGTTCAAATACATCAACCTGTTCGGCGGCCTGCTCGGCTTTATCATCGGCCTCTTCAATCTGCTTTTTCTGCTGGGCCGCTAAAGATGACCCGGCTCGACCATCCCGATAAAAAACTGCTCATCCTGCCGGCACGCCATCGGCAGACGATTCTCGATCATTGCCGCCGGAAACTGTCGGGTCGCTTCCTGGCCGAAGAGGAACAAAACCGCAAGGCCTACGGTCTGCTGGCCGGGGAAACCGACGGCGAGCTGATCACCGTAAAGGCCTGCCTGCCCCTGCTGAAAAACGCCCGCTCCATCGAACCCCACCGGGGCTTCATGGACCGGATGATGCAGGAACACGCCATCGAGTCCGAAACCCCTCTGGCCAAACGGGGCTGGGTGGCCGACCCCGCCGAACTGACCGGAGCCGTCTCAAAATTCAAGACTCAGGGGTTCTCCCTGATCGGCTCCTACCATATGCACCGGGTCGCCTGGGAGCACGACAAGGAGCGCGACACCCCCACCACCTTAGACACCGTTCTCGGCACGGATTCCCGCTTGATCATGATGATAATATCAATGGTCGACCCGAACCAGCCGACGATCCGGGCCTTTTACGAAGGCAGGGAAGACCGGGAAATCCCCATTACGATAATCGACGAGGTGAAAAAATGAATAACGAGTTGCGCTGGCGGCAGCGCTTCCAGAACTTTGTAAAATGAGCGTTTTCAACCTATCGTGCGCGATCTCTACCATAGGTTGAAACAGAAGAAACATGGATAGAATCCACAAAAACTAATATTATTTGTTCATGATCACAGAGAAAGACAAAAAGACAATTCAGGATATCGCTCGCAAATACAACGCCTTACGGGTACTACTGTTCGGTTCGGCACTCTCCGAGACGGCTGAAAGCCGGGACATCGATATTGCCGTTCGCCTATTCCCACCGGCTCATCCTGGCATCGAGATTTATTGCTTACAGCCGGCCAACAGGGTATCCTTTCTGAAAACCTCATCTCAGAGCTTAGCCGCTTCCTTGCATTTCGCCACTTTTTCAGCCACGCTTACGCCCTCGATCTTATTCCCCACCGCATGGAACCCCTCGTACAGAGCGCTAATGATTTATTCAATCGGTTTAAATCGGAAATAAACAATCAGGGCCTACAAGTCAACT
>JARGFN010000116.1 GCA_029210665.1 Desulfobulbales bacterium | reverse complement strand
ATCGTTGCCGCCTTGCATCTGCACCGTTCTCGAACGCTCACGGATTCAGGTAATATACCGTGATCGCGGTGAAGAATTCGCTCCCGTCTTTCAGGGCGTCCGGGAACGGATTCAGGAATAGGAGATAGAATCGGCAGCCGGCCTCCGGCGTCATCGCTTGCGGTAATGAAACACCTTGGCCGGCCGGGCTCTAATTCGCGATATGGCTTTCATAAATTACCTCAGATCGATTTTGGTGCTGTTGTTTGTGGTGCCGGCGAGCACCCTGCTCACGATTTTCTGGGTGGTCGTCGGGATTCTGCTGTTCCGGGTTTCGACCAGCCGGATCAAGGCGGCGCCGCGCTGGTGGAGCCGGGTGATCGCCCGTTCCTTCGGGGTCAAGGTCGAGGTCGCGGGGTTGGAGAATCTGGAGCCCGGCCGGCCTTATATTCTCGTCGCTAACCACCAGAGCCAGTTCGATATCTTCGCCCTGGACGGCTACCTGATGGTGGATTTTCGCTGGATGGCCAAGAAGGAACTGTTCCGGATTCCCCTGGTCGGCTGGGGCATGCGTCTGGCCGGCAGCATTCCCATCGACCGGTCCCACGGCCGACAGGCCATGAAAAGCCTGGCCGAGGCGGCCGAGCGGATCGCTGCCGGCACCTCTGTGGTGATCTTCCCGGAAGGGACCCGGACCCGCGATGGCAACCTGCAGCCCTTTAAGTCGGGGGGGATGTATCTGGCGATCAAATCGGGGGTGGATGTCGCGCCGGTGGCCCTGGTCGGAGGCTATGACGTCCTGCCCAAGGGAAGATTTTTGCCCAGGCCGGGCCGGATCATGATCAGGGTGGGCCGGCCGGTTTCAAGCCGGGACTTCAGTCAGAAACAGAAGCAGGCCCTGGCCGATCTTCTCCACGACCAGGTGGCGGCCCTGATCGAGGAAGCCGGGCCGGTCAGGGCTTGATAAATTCGAGGCGCCTCTCGGTCGAATCCATGATCACGGTCATCCCCACCGGCAGACTTAAGTTCCTGGCGCCATGCCCAACCGGGAAATTACCCCAGAGCGGCATATTGCCGCCGGTCAGTTGCGCGGCCCGTTCCCAGATCCGTTTCGGCCATTTCCCTTCCCGTTCGTCGTCAGCGCTGAAACTCCCTAGAATCATACCGTTCAGCCGGCCCATCCGGCCCGAAACCCGGAGCTGGGTCAGCATCCGGTCGATCTTGTAGACCGGCTCCCCGACATCTTCGATAAAGAGAATGGCCCCATCCCAGAGCGGTTCGTGGGGGGTGCCGAGCAGATGGCAGAGGCTGGCGAGATTGCCGCCGATCAACCTGCCCCCGGCGCTGCCGCCGGTCAGGATCCGTAACTTCGGCGGGGAAATCGGTCGGGGCGAACCGGTCAGGATTTCGATAAACGCTTGCCGGGATGGTTCGTCGCTGGCGGCCAGGGTGGTGAGCATCGGGGTGTGGTAGGTGACCAGCCCGGTGCGGCGCTGAATTTCGTTCAGCAGAATGGTGATGTCGCTGAAACCCGCCAGGATCTTCGGATTTTCACGGAACCGGGTCGGATCGAGATAGGGCAGGAGGCGGAATACCCCGTAGCCGCCCCGTACCGCCATCACCGCCCCGACCTCGGGATCGTCCCACATCCCGGCGAGCTGCCCGGCCCGCTCTTCATCGCTGCCGGCCAGGTAGTCATCCCCGCTCAGCTGGCCCGGCAGCTTGACCTTGAACCCGGCACCCTCAAGAATGGTGATGCCGCTCCGGACCTTGGCGTGGTCGCGGATCGGTCCGGCCGGGGTGATCAGGCCGATGGTCGCGCCGGGCTTCAGGCGCGGCGGGATAATGGTCGGTTCAGCTATTTCGGGCATGAAGCAGGCGCAGTCCTTCCAGGGTCAGCATCGGCTCCACCACTTCGATCGACGGCGCGTGGGGGGCGATCAGCGCTGCCATGCCGCCGGTCGCGATGACCTTGGGTTTCGCCGGGGCCATCTCCCCGGTTATCCTGGCGATCAGCTCTTCGACCAGACCGCCGTAGCCGAACAGGACTCCGGACCTGATCGCGTCGATGGTGTTGGCGCCGATGGCCCTGGCAGGGGTGACGGTGATGTCGACCCTGGGCAGTTTGGCGGTTCGCTGGCCCAGGGCGTCCAGGGAAATCGACAGGCCGGGGGCGATGATGCCGCCCAGGTATTCGCCCTTTGCCGACACGCAATCGAAGGTAATTGCCGTGCCGAAATCGACGATGATCAGGGCGGTGGCGTACTTGTCGAAGGCGGCCACCGCATTGACGATCCGGTCGGCCCCGACCTCGGCCGGGTTGTCGGTCTTGATCGTCAGGCCGGTATCGAGATGGCTGGAGATCTCCAGCGGTTCAAAGGAGAAAAGATCCATGGCGAGATTGCGCCAGGCCGACTGGATCGGCGGCACCACGCTGGCAAGGACCATGCGGGAAATGTCGTTAAAGTCGATATGCTTCAGGGCGAAGAGGCCGTGGATGGTGGCGGCCAGTTCATCGGCGGTATTGGCGAGTTCGGTCCGGACCCGCCAGTGGCAGATCAGGGTCTCGCCCTTGTAAAGGCCGAGCACCGTGTGGGTGTTACCAACGTCGACTGCCATTAACATCGTCGTTCTCCATTCTTGGTTTTATCCGCTCCAGAAAAACTTACCGAAAAGTGCCGAAGAAGTCCAATTTTTTACTGGCACGATCGAAACAGGTCTGGTAGTCATGGGATGGACGGGACGGTTTTGTTCGCTAGGTATAAGGCGCTATCGGTTCCGGGCGGGCGCGGTCCAGGTGTATTAGACGCTCACGGATTCAGGAATTAACATGTAACGACCGGGGAGGAAGAAAATGTCTCGGGGAAAACATCTTTTCGTTATCCATGGCCGCTCCACCAAACCCGCCGAATCGGTCAAGAAAAAACTGGTCATGAAGGCCCTGCGCCATGGGCTCGACCGGGTTGATCCCGGCGGCGCCGCTTCCCGGCGAATCAACCGGCGGGATATTAAATGCACCTTTGTCTATTACGGCGATATCGCCAATACCAGGATGCTGGAGAAAAACGGCTCGCTTCGGGATAAACTTACCGATATCGATCCAAAACACGGCACACCCTGCGAACCGCCGGACCGATTTATCGAGCCGCTGGAAAGGCTCTTCGCGGTCACGGACCAGACCAAAAAAGCCTATAAAAAATTCCTTGCCGCCCACCGGGACCTGCGCGGCCTGGACAATGTCGCCTCAATGGTCAGCTGGGTCGCCAATCTTAGCGGCCTAAGCGATAATCTCATCAAGGCGGCCACCGCCGATATGGGCGCTTATCTGATGGAACGCAAGGTCGGTTCGGCCATCCGCGAACGGTTGGCGGGACCGTTGCGGAAGGCGCTGCTGGCCGGCGACGATATCTGCCTGGTTTCGCACAGCATGGGCTGTATCGTCTCCTATGACGTGCTGTGGAAGTTTTCCCAGATGAGCGAGTATAAAAAAATTCAGGAAAGCGGCGCCAGGGTCACCGACTGGCTCACCATCGGCAATCCCCTCGGCGAGCCGGGGGTGCGGAAGAATCTTTACGACGCCAATGAGCGCGGCGACGGCCGCTATCCGAAAAAAATCATCACCCGCTGGCTGAATATCCCGGCCCGGGACGATTTTGTCAGCCATGACAATACCATCGAGGACGATTTTCGGGAAATGGGGCCGGCGGGCTATAAATTTGTCGAATCGATCCAGGACCACCCCGAGGTCTACACCTTCTGGGCCACAGATAAAGGCACCAACCCCCATAAACTTTACGGCTATCTCGACAACACGATCGTGGCCGGCAGGATCTTGCAGTGGATGGAGGGCTGACCTGCCGGATTCGTCTCGGGAGATGTCCGGTCTTTTGCCGGGGCGGCATGATCTTTTCGAAAAAATCAACTGCATTTTCAGATATTTTATTGGCCAATTCGGTCAAGTATAGTAGTTTTGTCGGCCCTACAGTCGTTCCGGCGGATTTGGCCCGGGCGATCTTGTTCCGGCAGGTTGGCCGGGAGCGTTGACCTAATCAATTGCCTTGCAAATATTGCCCGGATCCTTCGATAAACGACATGGCATCTTTTCTGACATTCCCGAAAGGCGGCGTCCACCCGCCGGACGCCAAGGAGCTGACCGCCGATCTTGCCGTTGAAGAGATGGGTGTTGCCGCCGAACTGGAGATTATCCTCGGTCAGCATATCGGCGCCCCCTGTACTCCCACTGTTGCCAGGAAAGACCGGGTCGGCGAGGGGGATGTCATCGGGGAAGTGGCCAAGGGGCTGGGCGTGCCGCTTCACGCCCCGGCGGCCGGCGTCGTCAAGGGTTTCGGGATGTCCGCCCATCCGATGCGGGTCAGCGTGCCGTCTTTGACCATTAAAACCGACCCCGACGCTCCGGCCCGGCAGTATCAAAAGATTGACTGGCAGGGGTTCGGCAAGGAAGAACTGCTCAAGAAGGTCCACGACGCCGGGATTGTCGGAGTCGGCGGGGCCGGTTTCCCGACCCACGTCAAGCTTAACCCACCCCCCGACAACCCGGTCGACACCCTGATCCTGAACGGCGCCGAATGCGAACCTTATATAACCGCCGATTACCGGCAGATGGTGGAATCGAGCAGAGAGATAGTCGAAGGGGCCGGGATCATCCTGAAGATTCTCGGGATCAAGAAGTGCTTGATCGGCATCGAAAAAAACAAGCCCGAAGCAATCCGGCTGATGAGTGAAGCGGCGGTGGCCGGCTCAACCGACGACTGCCTGATTGCGGTGTGCCCCCTTCAGGTTAAATATCCCCAAGGCTCCGAGAAACAGCTGATCCAGACCCTGACCGGGCGCAAGGTTCCGGCTTTCGCTCTGCCGTCCGCGGTCGGAGCGGTCGTTCACAACGTCAGCACCACCAAGGCGATTTATGACGCGGTGGTCCTGGGCAAGCCCTTATATGAAAAGATCGTCACTATCTCCGGCAAGGGCATCAAGCGGCCGGCCAATCTGCGGGTCAGGGTGGGTACCAGGCTGGGCGATATCGTCGAATACCTGGGCGGCGTCACTCCGGAGTTGTCCAAGGTTGTCATGGGCGGCCCGATGATGGGTTTTGCCGTCTCCACTCTGGACATTCCGGTCACCAAGACCACTTCGGCGGTGCTTTTCCTGGCCGAGGACGAGATCGACAACGCTCCCCATTCCCAGTGCATTCGCTGCGGCTGGTGTCTTGAGGCCTGTCCGATGGGGCTAGAGCCCAAGGAGATCGGTCTTTACGTGGAAGCGGGCCGCCCGGAGGATACCGGCCGGTTCGGGGTGTTTGAATGTTTCGAATGCGGCTGCTGCTCGTACATCTGTCCGGCCAAGCGTCCGCTGGTTCAGTTTATCCGGCTGGCCAAGATGAAGGCGAAGAACCAATAGTTCGGCAGCGTCAAGGAGAAGAGCAATCAAACAGCAAGAAACGGATATTCAGGCCCCAGCCTCTCCGCCTGGTACATGGAAGGTTTCGATCTCGCCCCATGTCAAGAGCAAGGAGTCGGTGGCAAAGATCATGTGGACCGTGGCCGCCTCCCTGCTGCCTCTCCTGATCCTGTCGGTGTTTGTCTTCGGTATCCAGACCCTGATCATTACCGGGGTGAGTGTGCTGAGCTGTGTCGGGGTCGAGTATCTCAGCCAGAAGTGGCTGGGGCGCCCGGTCACTGTCAGTGACGGCAGCGCGGTGGTTACCGGGATGCTCCTCGCTTTCGTGATCCCGCCCGGAGTCCATTACCTGATGCCGATCCTCGGGGCGGTGATGGCCATCTATATAGGCAAGCATCTGCTCGGCGGCATCGGCTATAATATCTTTAATCCGGCCCTGCTGGCCCGCGCTTTTCTGGTGGCGACCTTCCCGGTTGCAATGACCTCGGCCTGGCTGCCCCCCCTTGAAAACATGGCGATTTTTTCCTATCTGGGCTCCTCCATCGATGCGGTTTCCACCGCCACCCCGCTGGCGCTCCTAAAGGAACAGGGGATGACCGCCTTTACCGCCCAGTACGGCACGGCCGCCAATTTCTATACCGATTTCTTCCTCGGCTGGCGGCCCGGCAGTATCGGCGAGACCTCCGGCCTGCTCATTGTCCTCAGCGGTCTCTATCTGCTTTATCGCGGTTACATCACCTGGCACATTCCGGTTTCGGTGATCGGCTCGGTGGCCCTGCTCTCCTGGGCATTCGGCGGTGAGACCCTGTTCGGCGGCGATCCTCTGCTGGCCGTTCTTTCCGGCGGCGTGCTCCTCGGCGCTTTTTTCATGGCCAACGATTACGTCACCTGCCCCACCGACAAGACCGCCCAGCTGATTTACGGGATCGGGATCGGAGCGCTGACCGTGCTGATCCGCCTGAAGGGTGGCTATCCCGAGGGGATCTGTTACGCGATCCTGCTGATTAACCCGATGAGCACGGTTTTCGACAACTGGTTCAAGCCGCGTCGTTTTGCACCTCCCCTGGCGCCCGCGGGAGGTGGCAAATGAAAGAGATTTTCACCATTGTTTTCCGGCTGACCGTTTCCTGCCTGCTGGCCGGACTGGTAATGGGCGCCGGCCTGATGCTGACCGATAAGGCCAAACAGCGCAACGAACATGCCCACGAGCAGCAGGTGATGCTGAGCCTGCTGGGTTACTCCAAGGCCAATCCGCCGCCGGCCGAGCTTGAGCTCCATGAGATATACCGCTATGTGGTCGAGGGCGCGGACCAGCTTTCGGTTGCTTATCTGTTGCCGGTTCCCGAGGGTTTTACCTTCGTCAATATCGGTCTGGATGGTAATTTTCTTAATCAGGTTCCGGTGGCGCTCTCCGAAGAAAACGCGGTAAAGCCGGCCGACCGGGGCAGCGCCATCCTGGCGGCGCTGGGCAGCGGCAAGTCCATCCGTTTTGCCGACCAGACCATCATTGTTACCAGGGGCGTCAGCCGGACGGCCTATCTGCTGCCCGGCGAGTTTCCGGGCTTCAAGACCTTTATCAAGGTGATACTTGCCGTCGCTCCCGACTTTACCGTTCTGGGGCTGGAGATTATGGAACATGAAGAGGACCCCGGCCTGGGGGGCGAGATCGTCAAGGATTATTTCAAGGGCCAGTTCGAGGGTAAACCCTTCGAGATCCTCAGAACCCTCGGGGTTACCAAACGCCCGATTCCCGAGGAGTACCGCCGGGCCCTGGAAGGCGAAAAGAGCAATCTCGGCGAAAACGAGATTGCCGAAATCCGCCGGCTCTACCAAGACAAGGATATCTACGCCCTTACCGGCGCGACTATTTCCAGCAAAGCGGTAACCAACGGGGTCAAGGCGATCGTCAAGAAATTCGCCTACCGGATTTCCGTTCTCGACCGGGTTCTGGCCGAAGAGGAGATCGATGTCTCTTTTTAACCTGAATCCGTGACGGCTTGGTGGGGAATTTTGCTTTATACCCACAGGGCATAAGTTTCGTACGAGCAGACAAGCTGCTCAACTCAGCTTTATCCGTTTGTTGTTACGTAAAATAATGGTCTTTTCACTGAGTCGCCTCGA
>JARGFN010000115.1 GCA_029210665.1 Desulfobulbales bacterium | reverse complement strand
GCAAGGCGGCAACGATGTTGATAATACTAATGGTATATCAACGAGTTGCCAACGCCGCAGACGTACCGTTATCGGGCGCTCACGGATTCAGGTTAAAGCGGACCGGGACCATGACCCGCATGGCGATTCTCTCCCCGCCGCGCCGCCCCGGCTCGAAAAGCCAATCCCCGACCGCCCGCAAAGCCGCCCGGTCCAACACCTTGTGGCCGCTGCTTTCCTCGATCCGGAGTTCCTCGACCGCCCCCTCCGCGCTTACAGAAACCTCCAGAACAACCGTGCCCTGCAGATAACGGCGGCGGGCGAGACTTGGGTACTCGGGCGGCGGGTTTTTCCGGTAGAGGGGCCGAGCCAGGCGGATCGGCGCCTGCGCCGGAGCGCCGGCAACCTCCTCAGCCGGTTTATTCCGCGGCGGAGCGGGATCTTCACCGCTTTCCTCCGCCGATTCCGCGAGATCCGAAACCGCTTCAACCTCCTCCTCCGGCACTCGCGGCGGGGCGGGCAGTGCCACCGGGGGGATTTCCCGCACCGCCACCTGAACCGGCTGGATCGGCGCCACCGGCGCCGGGGTGGTTTTTTGGGAAACGGTTGCTTTCCGCACCGACTCCGGCGGCAAAACCTCCTTTGCAACCACCGGCGGAACGCGCCGCGGGACCAGACGGACCTCGACCTTGCGCTCCGGACCGGGCCTCACGGCAGCGGTTTCGCCGCCGAACTCGATCCCGAACAGAACAGCATGGGCCGCCACCGAAAAAACCAGGGCGGCAGCGATCCTTATCCGCCTACGGTCCGACATCGGCCTGCAAGGAGATCCGGCTCAGTCCCGCCTGGTTTATCCGATCGAGCACCGCGAACAACTGCTGGTAATCGACCCGGCGGTCGGCAAAGAGCAGGACCCCCGGCTCGGGAGCGGCCGCGGCCCGGCCAGCCGCCACTTTCTCTTTCAGTAAATCCGCCATCCCGGCCAGCTCGACCGGTTCTTCATCGATGAAATATTCGGTGCCCGCCTCGGAATACTTGACGGTCACCGAGAGGATCAACTCATTTTCGGGAGCGGCGCCGGCGGAAACCGGCAGGTCCACGGCCAGGCCGCGATGGACGGCCATCGACAGCATCGCGTAAATAAAGAAGACCAGGAGCAGGAAAACGATATCGATCAGCGGCAGCATCTCGATTCTGGCCTTGGGCCTGTTGGGGAGATCAATCTTCACCGGTCCCGTCCCCGTCGCTTTGCAAAAGCTTTTCGTAAACGATCTCCAGGCTGGTGGCGTACTGCTCGATCCGGTGGGCCGCCTTTTCGATCCGGGAGTTAAAATAGTTGAAGGGGAATACCGAGATGATCGCGATGCCCAGCCCCGCCGCCGTGGTGATCAGGGCCTGGGCGATCCCGCCGGTAACCGCCCGGGGATCCTCGATCCCGGCGGCACCGAGGACCTCGAAAGAGGCGATAATCCCGATCACCGTCCCGAAGATGCCCAACAGCGGGGCCACGGTGATCATCGTATCGAGCACCCCCATGAAGCGACCCATCCCCCGCAACTGCTCGGTGGCGGCGGCCTCCATCGCCTTGCTCATCGAAAATTCCCGATGGACGATGCCGGTGACCAGAATCCTGATCACATAGTCGCCGCTGCCCCGGACCTTCTCCCGGACCTCGTCCCACTTGCCCTCGCGGCAGAGTTCCAGGACCTCGTCGAGCAGATCCCGCTGCCGCTTGAGATCGATCCCGGCCCAGAAGACAAAGCGCTCGACCACCACGAACAGGACCAGCACCGAACAGAGCAGGAGCGGATACATCACCGGCCCGCCGCTTTGGAAAATATTTGTCATCGCAAACACTCCATCACAGTTCCGCTATCACAAAGAAACATCCAGAAAACCATAACCTTCATTATGGCTTATCTTACCGTACTTGAAATTCAGGTCGTGCCCGAAAATCGGCCCGCCGGCAACCACGGTATGGTATTCACCCTCTTCCCCGCAGGCATCGACCCCGGCCGCTTCCAGGTCGTCGATGGTCCGCCGGTCCAGCTCTCTTCCCAGAAAACTCCGATCGAGTCTTTTCTCGTCTACCACCACGATCACCGCCTTGAACCCCGCCTCGATGAAATCGGCCAGCAGCTCACGCCGCCCCTTTTGCCAAAGCGGCAGATGGGCCATTATACCATGCTCACCGCAGACCCTCTCAACCCATTCCCGATGGGGAACCAGGTCGATATCCCCGAAGACCCCGTCGCCCAGACCGTCTTTTTTAAGGTCTCCGAGATAATCGAGAAAGACCTTTTCATAGCCGTCCCAGGAAGCGCTGCCGATCGACGAAGGTATCGCCAGCGCCCCGGCCTGAGCCGCGATCACCGCCGGCGAGAGGTTATGGGACTTGCTCCGCCTGCCGTCATCGCCGAACATGGTCAGCAGGCGGCGGGGACGGCCGCCATCCTGAATCGCCTTATACAGGGCCAGACAGGAATCCTTGCCGCCGCTCCATGAACAAAAAAAGTCCCTACCGTTCAGGCCACTCATTTAATATTTCACCCGCACCCCTAAATAAGCGGATAATCCCGGCGTCGCGTAACTCCAGGCTTCCTCGTAATATTCATCGAAGAGATTGTCGACTTTGGCATAAAGCTCGAGATTTTCGGCGACAAGATAACGGCCGGCGAGATTGACCAGGGCATAGCTGTCGAGGGTATCCACCGGGTTGCCGGAGCCGTCGGCGGCAAAGGGGCTGGCATCCCGTTCGCCGACCCAGATCAGATCGCAGTTGATCGAACCTTTTTCGCCGAAATGATAGGTCGCGTTTATTGAACCCTTGTTCAAGGGCCGGCGAACCAGGCGGGTGCCGTCGGGGTCTTCGGTGTCGGTATAGGTGTAGCTCAAGCCCAGGTCAAGGCTGTCGGTGGCCGCGAACTTCGCCGCCGTCTCTACTCCCCGGGTACGGGTGACGCCATCCTGCTGAGCGTATTTGGAGAGAGCGAAGTCGTAGTCGATGCGGTCGTCGAAATTGAGGGCGAAATAGGTAAGTCCAAGGCTTAACCGACCGGCCAGCAACCATTGCTCGACGCCCAGGTCCCAGCCCTCGCTCTCTTCGGCGCCCAGGGTTTCGTTGCCATAGAAAGAGAAAAGCTCGTAGAGGGACGGGGCCCGGAAACCGGTGCCGTAACCAGCCTTAAACGTGGTGGAGGTGGCCTCGAGATAGTAGGCGGGGGCCAGACGGTAAGTGGCCTTGCCGCCGAAACGATCATGGTCGTCATAGCGGAGCCCGGCAACGATATCGAGCGCCTCGTCGATCATGATCTGATCCTGACCCCAGACACTCAGGGTTTCGGCGGTTTTATCTATGATGGCGTTGGCATCGCTGTTCATCTCCTCCCGGATCATCCCCGTCCCGACCGTGACCAGATTGCTTTCCATGATCCGGACACTGCCCTGCCAAGTGGCCTCGCGATTTTCTCCGGTGTAATCGTAGCTGGGCAGTCCGTCGTTATCGAAGTAATCCCGATCCTGCCGGGCCGACTGCAAGGCGAGGTCCGAGCTCAGACGACCGTTCAGAAAACTGTTGTGAAAATTTATCCGGGCAAAGAGTTGCTCGCTTTCGGTCCGCCGCTCTTTCAGAGCATCGGGTTCAGGGGCATTGGGCGTGGGCGCGAACCAGGCGGCAAAGCGGTCGCCGGTATATGAACCGTTGTAGTCATCCAGCTCCACGGTGGAATCAAGATGGCGAATCACGGTGTCTATCTTAAAGTCGGGAGTGACCGCGAACCTCAGCCTGGTCGACAGGGTGGTATTTTCCCAGCCGTCCTCCTCGGAGGTGTTCCCGGCGTGGGGGATGCGATCGTTATCGTCATCGGCAATGGGAAACCCTCTGCTTTCGGTATGGGCGGCGGAAAGCGAATAATCGAATTTTCCGGTGCCGCCGGAGGAAGCGCCGAAAACCTTCCAGGTATCGTAGGAACCGCCTTCGGCGCCGCCGCTGACCGTTGGTTTCCCCTCTCCTTTACGGGTGATGATGTTGACCACCCCGGCCGTGGCATTGCTGCCGTAGAGGACACTCATCGGCCCGCGAACGATCTCGATCCGCTCCACATTGTCCATGGTCAGGGAGCCGATATTGGCACCGCGATTGGCCTGGGAGGGGTCGTTGTACATAATGCCGTCGACGAGGACCAGGGTGTTCTTGTTGTCGGCCCCGCGCAGATGAATCGAGGTATTGGTCCCCCGGCCGCCGTTGGACCTGACATCGAGGCCGGGAACGGTCCGGAGCATCTCGGCCACCGTGGCCGGCTGCTTCTTTTCGATCTCCTCGGCGGTAACTACGGTCACCGCGCTGCCGCCCACCTTATCGAGATTGGTCGCCGTCCTGGTAGCGGTAACCACCACCTCTTCCATGGTGGCGACAGGCCGGGCATCATCCTGGGATTCCGCAGCCCAAAGGGTTGCGGGCGCGAAAATCAATCCAACAATAAATATCGGTAAAAACTTCTTCATCTATCCGTTCTCCAATTATGTTCAAAATTATGATCTGCTTTCTGCTCTCCCCTGCTTCCTGCTCAGGCGTTGCGGCGCAGACACCACAGCGCGGCCTGGAAATCATCCCAGTCTTTGCGGGTCAGGATGGTCAGCTGCAAATGGCCTTTTTCCGTCAGTATCACCTTCGTCCTCCTTTTTCAGTTGCTCGGAGTCCGGGCATAAAAAAACCCCGGACCGAAATTAATCGATCCGGGGATTCCCATTTTATCCGCGAGATCAGTCGATATACCCCTGTCCACGGGAATACATCACCATTTTTCAAGGCAGGTCTTCTGACTCCCGGATCATCCCTCCACCAGCCTTCCCATCCTTAACGGACAGTGGCAAAATGGCTTCAGTCCCCGGTTACAGCGGCGGGCCCGCCCCGGATTCACACCGGGTTCCCTTTTAAGCTCTGTTGAGCGCCTGAAAGAGGTAACTCTACACAATAATTAAAAACCGGTCAAGAGCGGCAACTTGGTAACAGCGAGAGAGGCTGACACTTTAAGTAAGTCGTTACTGGAACCCCCCGGAACTCGGAAACTCGGGGTAAGCCGACAGATTGAGTTCTAATCGACAAAACCCCGGCCGATGGCGGACAGCGGCAGGTCGAGTTCCAGTTCCGGCACCTGTTTGGCGACCCAGGCGGTGAAGGTGTTGCTGTTGGGGCCGGGGAAGGCCTTGTAGGTGTTTTCCCAGGGGTAGCCGCGGGCAGCCTCCTCGACGGCGTCGATCAGTTCGTCGACCCCTTCGCCCCGGTGCTCCACGAGGACGCGCGGTTTTTCATCGTACCACATGCGGTCCGGCACGTCGCGCCGGATCTGCATTACCGGCTGATTGCGGTGCCGGCGCCAGCCGACCACGTCGTAGACCGTGTAGTACTCTTCGCCACTGCGCTTGGCGGCGATCCAGGTGTGGATGGCGAACCAGCCCCGCCAGCTCCAGGCATCGGCGCCGTAGACCTGAAGAACCGCTTCCTCTGTGGTCAAAGGATCGGGGGCGATACCGGCCGATTCGCGGCTGGCCGTGCGCCAGTCGTTATTGGAGCAGGCCGTGGCCAGCAGGGTCAGGAGAAGCAGGGGAGGGACCAGTGTTCTGTTGAGCATCGTTGGGGGCATGTCTGCCGTTCTCGCCGATTAATTGCCGGCGGGTCTGAACTCGATGGTATTTCCCCGCAGGCCGGTAACCTCCAGCTCGGGGTTTTTCAGGCTGCCGATCCCGGCGGCAAGGTCGTTGATGCTGCCCTGAAACCCGACCTCGACCACCGCCGAACCGTTCTGAAAGCTTCTGGTCCGGATATCTCCCGTCCCCCTGATCTCGCCGAGCGCCTTACCTATAACATCCAGTTCGGCGAAACTTACCTGCGAAATATTAAGCATAAATGTCGCGGCCTGGTAGACATCCTTCCGCCACTGCTCAAGAATGGCGTCGATCATTTCCCGGGCCAGTCCGGCCGTGGCATCTTCAAGGGGGGTTAGGGCGGCGGCACCGGAGGGTGGCAGGAAATCGTATCCAGAGTAGATCACCTTAGCGGTATCGGTCTCCAGAGCCTTCAGGCGGATCTCGTTGGTAAAAAACCGCATGCTGCGTCCCATGACCTTACGCTCGTCGACGAAGGAGCGCCGGATATCGGCTTCGATAAGGATTTCGGCCCCGAACCCTTTTGCCATACCGGCGGCCCGGGCGGGATTATTGGCGAGCAGCAGTGAAGCGATATCGTTCCTGCCCATGGTCCGGGCCGCATCGACCAGCCTGAAGCCCTTGTGGAGCAGCAGTTTTTCGAGCTGGTTTTCCGCGTTGCGATTGCCCTCAAGCTCGATTCCCGGAAATGAACTGTTTGATTCACGGCTATGGGCAAGGACCATCACCCGCGGATTCATCTTCTTGCGGAGAATAATCCCGATCGCCTCAAGCTCTTTACCCAGTTCGGCCATCTTGACCAGGGCCTTGATCGTGACTTCGTGGATGCCGTCCGCTTTTTTCTCGCTGAGGATCTCGTAGCTCTCGACAAAACCCCGGCTCTTGGAATAGATCCGGTCCTCGATCAGCATCATCCGTTCGACCATGCTTTCCGATGAGACGTAGGTGCCGACCCCCTGTTCCACCGCTTTTCGCAGGGCGTCGTTAATGGCGCTGTCCCGGGCCCGGGCCGGATCGCCGCCGCCCAGGCCGGTGGCGATTACCTCTTCCGGCTTGCCGTCGGCCGCGCCGGCATCGGGGAAGGCGGCGAAAAGGACCAAGAACGCCGCCAGGATAACGGCCAGTCCCGGGCGGCTTATCCCGTGATCGGTTACCCAGGATCTACTCATCAGATATCGGCCTGCATAACCGACATGCCTTTATCGATTCCGTTTCCGGAAACGATCTTGCAGATTGAAATTTTGTCCTTTACCTTGATAACCTCAATCAATCCGGCTGTTTCCAGGCTTTCGTCGAGGATTTCGCCGGTGTCGGGGTCGCGCAGCACCATCTTTTCACCGACGGTGAATTTTTGCCCGAGGCTGACCCCTTCCCTCTCGCCCCGGTTGAGATATACCTTGCCGCCATTGACCATGATCACCGAGCCGCTCCAGGGAATGCTTTCCAGCTGGGAAATGAGAAAACGGACCCCCTCGTCGACCGCCTGTTCGACCGCCTTGCCGGCATTGCTTTTCTTGAAACCGCCCAGATTTCCCGACCAGCCGTTATCGGTAAGACCGATAGTCAGCCCCTTTTTCGATACCTGGCCGTAGCATTTCTTCGAGGCCAGAACCTGCCCGGTTGAGGAGTCGACCAGGTAAAGCATCACGTTTATTTCGGCGCTGCTGACCTTGCCGCCGAGCCTGACTCCGCCGTAACCGATACCGGCTCCGCCGCCGCCGGTCTCTTCAGCGAAATGGGTTATCACCCCCTTGACCAGGATCTGGGCGGGAGTTATCTGGCCGCTTACAACTTACTTGCCGCCGCCCGCAGCCCTGCCGCTGGCGGCAAAATCCTGTTCTTCCATGGCCTCCCGGCGCATGTCCTTTTCACCGAGGACAATAAAGCGTTTGCTCTGGTTGAGGGAGTCGGTCAAGACCGCGCCCCAGGCCGTGCCCAGGTCCCATTGGCCGCTCCAGTTCGAGCGGTTTTCAAATTTTGAAACGGTTATGGAATAGCGCAGACCGTTATGACCGGCATCAGGCGCGATTTCGTCGGTCTGGGCCGAGGCAATGGTGGTCTGGCAGCCGGTGAGGATAAACAGGCAGGAAAATAACAGTGCGAAAAT
>JARGFN010000114.1 GCA_029210665.1 Desulfobulbales bacterium | reverse complement strand
TAAAGCTGAGTTGAGCGGCTTGTCTGCTCGTACGAAACTTATGCCCGGTGAGGATAAAGAAAAATTCGCGCGAAGGGCGGCGCTTTGGTGCTGGCGCCCCGTTTTGTACCTGCTTTTTCCCCTGCTCTGTGTCGTTCTGGCCCCGGCGGATTGCCGGAGCGACCTTGTCGATCTTCTCCGGGTTCCCGAAGAATTGGTTCCCGAACGGGATGTCGCTTTGGACAGCGACCATGCCGTGGCCTGGAAAAAGGCGTGGGATCAGGCCCGCTATCTGACCAGAACCGGGGACTTACCCTCCGCCGAGAAAAAATACGAAGAACTCTTCGCCCTGAAGGGCAATATCGAACAGGCAAAATGGGAATATGCACGTCTCCTGCTGGCCGCCGCGAAGTGGGAGAAGGCGGCGACGGTTCTGGATCTTCTGGTGGAGAAGGATCCGGGCCGGGTCGATTATCTTAACAGCCTGGGCCTGGCATTACGAAAATCAGGCCAACTAGGCCGGGCGCTTGATCTTTTCGGGAAGGCTCACGAGAAAGATCCCGGCGATTTGACCGCTCTGGCCGGACTGGCCCAGGGTCTGGTCGAGGTGGGCCGTAAAAAGGAGGCCTTTCCCCTCTTCGAAGAGATTTTTGCCCGACGCCCGGATGATCTCTCCATTCGGCGGGCCCTGGCCAGTCTGGCTTATGAACTCGGCAGGATGGAGACCGCCGGAAAGTTGATGTCGCCGCTGGCCGAAAGAAAAGATGCCGATCTCGATACCCTGCGGATGACGGCCAGGATATATGAGGAACTCAGGTATGAAAAAAAGGCCGCCGCTTTCTGGGAGCGCTGCCTTGGACATGATCCCGATGACAGGGAGGCCCATGGCCGCCTGGCACTCTATTACGAAAAGCTGGGTATGATCGGAACCGGCAAGGCGCTGCCCCATTTGCTGGCCCTGCTCGAAAAAGACCCCGCCAATGCTTCGCTGCTCAGCCGGATTTGCCGGATTTATATCCAGAGCGACCGTTTCGCCGAGGCTCTCCCCTATTTCGAACGATACGTGGCGCTCCGTCCCGATAATCTCGACCTGTTGATCCCGGTTGGCATGGCCGGCGCCGGCGGGGCTGACGGCGATATTATTTCCCTGTACCGCCGGCTGCTGGCCGTAACTCCGGATGACCTGGAACTCCTGGATGCCTTGACCGACGATCTGTTGCGGGTCGGCAACGCGGAGGCCGCCTTGTTCATGTGGGAGCATGTGGCCCGCTTGCTTCCCGATCGGCTTGAGGTTTACCGGGAAATTGTCGATCTGCTGGAAAGGCTCGGTCGGGACGAAAGGCTGGCGGAGATCCTGGAAATCATCCATCGACTCGCCCCGGCCGAGGTCAAGGTGGTCAGCAAGCTCGCCCGCTTGAAGGTCGCCCGGGGCGAACTTTTGAGCGGTCTGGATTATTACAACAAACTGGAAACAGCCGGTTACGGCGGCGGGGATCTTTTCGAGGGGCGCGGCCGGGTTTATGAAGAGCTGGGCAGATTAGCCCCGGCCCTGGCCGACTACCGCCGTTTACTTGCCCTGCAACCGGGCCGTTTCGATATCCGCCGCCGTTCCATAACCCTGGCCGGCAAGCTTGGCGAAAACCGGTTTTTAAGAGAACAGGTGGCCCGTCTGGAGGAGGTTGCCGACCCGGGGGATCATGACGGGGATCTGCTCCTGACCGCCCGGGCCCTGGCCGAGGCCCATGACTTCGACGAGGCCCTGACCAGATATCGCTTGTTGATCTCCCGCCGGGCTTATCCCGACCCTATCCGGCGAGAGGGCGACGATCCAGATCCTTTGACAAGAGAGGCCAAGCTGGGACTGGCCGATCTGTATTTGAAGCAGGGCCTGGAGTTCGAGGCGGAGCAGCTTCTCCGGGAAGAGTTTTTAAGCGGGGAAGGTCAAGGCGAGGTTCTGGCGCGGCTTTTCGATATCGCCCTGGCCCATGAAAATCCGCGAATCAGTGAAGCCAAGGTCTGGCTTGACCGGTATGCGTCGCTGGCGCCGGATTCCGGTTCCGCCCGCCTTATGAAGGCGCGATTTTACGTCGCCACCCAGGCTTACGGTTCGGCCGGGGACCTATTGGAGAGATTGCTTGACGACGGCGCAACCGGCAACAACCACTCTTCCTCCGCCGTCGAAAATGACCGCGAGATAAACCGCCGGGCGGGATTGTTACTGTCGGAGGTTTTGTTTAAGGCAGGCGAGCTTGCCAAGGCGGCGCGGCAGGGGCGGGCCATGCTCGAGGCGGCGCGGGACCGGGAAGCCCTGGTCATCATGCAGAAAATTTATCAGGCCCTTGGAAAGACGAAGGATGCGGCGGTAATCAGAAACCAGCTTTTCGACGAAGCCCGTGACAGCCATGAACTTTTGATAATTGCCGAGCTGTACGGTGAGCATGGCTTGCAGTCCGACCGGGTCGCCGCCGCCGAAAAGGCTTTTAAACTGGCGCCCGACTCGCTGGCCGCCGTCTCCATCCTGGCCGGGGGATGGGCCGCGGAGGGGCGGTTCAGTCAAGCAATTAAATTATTGGAAGATATGACCGGGATTCATCCCGGCAACCACTGGATCATTCTCGAACTGGCCCGTTATTATTATCTGAACGGCCAATACGCCTCGGCGCTTTACCATTGCGACAGATTTCTGGCGATAAACCCTGATCGCCTGGATGCCCATTTTCTTAGAATGCAATGTATGACGGCGCTGGCCGACGACCGGTATGCGGTGGAGGCGGTCAAACGTCTGTTTCCGGTTAAAACGGAAGAGTTACTGAAAAACCAAGATGCCGCGACCGGAATAGAGCCGCGCAGGCCGCCCGGCAAGGGCACGATTCTGCAATGGTTAACTTTTTCCGGGCCGAAACGGTTGTCTATTGCCGATCAAGTGATGAGTGCCCGCCACCTGGTCGATAATGCATCGAGGGGAAAAAGGACGCTTAATTATATTGCCGCCCGGCTCTATGCCAGGTATCGCTGGGAGCAAAGGTTTAGCCGGGAGGCGGTCGGCGAATAATGGTAAGCGATCACAGGGCACCACATTTTGTGGCGATCGGGCCGACTCACGTCCAAAAGTACGTATCGCCGTCCCGCTTGCCGCAACCTGAGCCACCCGGTAATCGCTTTGAGGGTGAGAGAAGGACCGAACCTGGGCACCTCATCCCGTGATTGGTTACGAATAATGTTTTGCCGCCGCCCGTGTAAAACTATATAGTCGTGAACAACGGGTTTGCTTGGCCTGCCGTTTAAAAAGTGATAGAGTTACCGTTATGGAAGGATGGCAACAGGTTCTGAAGATTATCGGCCTATTGGCTTGCTGGTTAATCGTGGTTATATATATCGTCCCCAGGGTCAAGGGCGGTTTTTCCTGACGGAGCGGGGAGTGCAGGCTCGTGAAGCCCGAGGACAAAAAGGACCGTGCCGCCAAGAAGAAAGATTGAATCTTTTGCCGGCTTTTTCCCTGATTCCAGCTGAAATCGGCAGAACAAAAATACATTTATTGCAACGGCGGGCCAATTGTGTGCCCGTTGCTTGTTTTTAGGGGGTATGAAAAAAATGGTCCAGAGAATACCGATATCGGAAACCGGTTATGCCCGGCTGAAAGAGGAACTCAACAGGCTGAGCAATATTGAACGCCATGAGGTGATCAAGGCCATCGAGGTGGCCCGGGCCCATGGCGACCTCAAGGAGAATGCCGAATACCATGCGGCCAAGGAGCGCCAGGGATTTATCGAAGGCAGGATCATGGAGCTTAAGGATAAGTTAAGCAGGGCGGAGATCATCGACTGCCTGTCATTGAGCTGCGACCGGGTGGTCTTCGGAACGATGGTCACCCTGGCTGATCTCGATACCGATGAAGAGGTGCGCTACCAGCTGCTGGGCCCGGAGGAGGCGGATATGAAGCACAACCGGATATCGGTCCTTTCCCCCCTGGGCGCCGCCATGCTCGGTAAATCGGTCGGCGACGAGGTTACGGTCAAGACTCCGGCCGGCTCACGAACCCTGGAAGTCTTGGCGATTGTCAAGCCCGATACGGCCTGATCCTCGCGGTTTTACCTCGATACCGCTCAGAAAAATCGTGCTGATCTGCTTGGCGGCTTCCTCGATGGTGTACCGGTGGTCGGGCGAGAGGATCCAGAGCCTGGCGGTTTCGTCGAGGGCGCCGAACATGGCCCGTTTGGCCACCCCCGGCATCACGTCCTCCCGGAAGATCTTCATCTCCTGACCCTTGCGGATGATCCTGGAGACGATGTCCAAATACTCGATGAACTTGGTGTTCCGGTATTCCCGCATGAATTTATTGCTTTGCCGCAGTTCCATCTGCAAAACCTCGGCCAGGTTGCGCCGGTCCTTGATCATCCGCATGTGTTCCATGGCGAATATTTCGAGCATCTTCCGGGGATCATCCTCCTGATCGATCCGTTCTTTCACTTCCTTGATAATCTTGCCGATCTCTTCCTCGAAAATGGTGATGAGGATGTCATACTTATTGTTGAAATAAAGATAGATGGTGCCGTCGGCTACCTTGGCTTTTTGGGCGATATCGGAAATCCTGGCGCTGAAGAAGCCCTTCTTGGCGAAGACCTTGATGGCGGCCTGGATTATTTTTTCGTGTTTATCGGAGTGTCTCATAAGGTGGTTCGTCCGTCGGGTGCGGGGTCAATAAGCGGGGTGCAATTTATGAATGACCGTTCATTCTTTAATTAAGAATAGTTGCGGCATTCCTTTGTGTCAAGGGGAAAAGTGTCGTCACGGGTGTCGGTTCGGGCGGTGCATCCATATTGACAAGAGACGCAGGGAGAGGGTAGACTGATAGCCGTTTGATCGTTAACAACCGGCATTATATCGAGGAGAGTAGCAGATGAAAGTACTTGTTATTGGTTCCGGCGGCAGAGAGCATGCCCTGGTCTGGAAAATTGCCCGGAGTCCCCTGGTTGAAAAGATCTTTTGCGCGCCGGGCAATGCCGGCATCGGTCAATTGGCCGAGTGTGTCGATATTGCCGCCGGCGATATCGATAAGCTCGTCGATTTCGCCGGCGCCGAGGGGATCGATCTGACCGTGGTCGGCCCGGAAGTGCCCCTGACCATGGGGGTAGTCGACCGTTTTCGGGAAAAGGGTTTAAGGATATTCGGGCCGACCGGGAAGGCCGCGGCCCTGGAAGGCAGCAAGGTTTTCGCCAAGGAACTGTTGAAAAAATACGGAATCCCTTCGGCCGCCTACGAGGTTTTCACGGAGCGCGAGCAGGCGGTCGCCTATATTAAAAAAACGGCAGCGCCCCTGGTGGTCAAGGCGGACGGTCTGGCGGCCGGCAAGGGGGTGGTCGTGGCCCGGAGCGAGGCCGAGGCCGTTGCGGCCGTGGACCTGATTATGGCCGAGAAGGCCTTCGGCGCAGCCGGGGCCAGGGTGGTGATCGAGGAGTTTCTGACCGGCGAGGAGGCCTCTTTCCTTGCCTTTACCGACGGCAAGACGATTCTGCCGTTGCCGAGCTCCCAGGACCACAAGGCGGTCGGCGATGGCGATCAGGGCCCCAATACCGGCGGCATGGGGGCCTACTCTCCGGCGCCGGTGGTCACCGACAAGATCCATGCCGAGGTCATGGAAAAGGTCATGCGCAAGACCGTGCAGGCCATGGCGGTGGAGGGCTGTCCCTATGAGGGCATCCTTTATGCCGGTCTGATGATCGATAACGATGAGGTCAAGGTCCTGGAGTTCAATTGCCGCTTCGGCGATCCCGAGGCCCAGCCGCTGTTGATGCGCCTGCAGAGCGATCTGGTTGAGATAATGGAGGCGGTCATCGACGGGCGGCTCGCCGAAATCGACCTGCGGATCGATCCCCGGCCCGCCGTATGCGTGGTGATGGCCTCCGGCGGTTATCCGGCCGGTTACGACACGGGGTTTGAGATAAGCGGCCTCGCCGAGGCGGCGGCCGTTGACGGAGTCGAAGTATTCCATGCCGGGACGGCCTTGCGGGACGACCGGATCGTCAACGCCGGCGGCCGGGTGCTCGGGATCACCGCCATCGGCGATGACCTGTCGACCGCGATCAGTCTGGCCTACCAGGGTGTCGAAAAGATCAGCTGGCCGGGCTGTTTCCACCGGAGCGATATCGGTCGCAAGGCGTTGCGGCGCGGGGCCGGTCACCCTCTGGTCGGGATCGTCATGGGCAGCGATTCCGATCTGGCCGTCATGGAACGCAGCGCCAGGCTGCTGAAAAAGATGGGGATTCCCTTCGAGATTACCGTGGCTTCGGCCCATCGCACACCGGAACGGGCAACCGCCTATTCCGCTACCGCCCGGCAACGCGGTCTCAAGGTCATAATCGCGGCGGCGGGCATGGCCGCCCATCTGGCCGGGGTGCTGGCGGCCCATACCACCCTGCCGGTTATCGGAGTGCCGATCGACGCTTCCGCCCTGAACGGGCTGGATGCCCTGCTGTCGACGGTGCAGATGCCGCCCGGCGTTCCGGTTGCCACCATGGGGATCGGCAAACCCGGCGCCACCAACGCGGCGATTCTGGCCGCCCAGATTATCGGGGTTTCCGACGAAAAGGTCGCCCTGACCCTGGCGGAGCTCAAAAAGGACATGGCCGCCCAGGTCGAGGCCAAGGCCGCGAAGATCAGTGCCAGTGACTACTCCTGATTTGCCCGGCGGCGGGATTGTCGTCGCCGATGCGGAACTGCTCCGGGCGGCGGCGGCGGTTCGCGGCGGCGGGGTGGTCGCCTTCCCCACCGAGACCTTTTACGGGCTGGCCGTCGATCCTTTCAATTGTAAGGCTCTTGACCGATTGTTTCAGCTGAAGAACAGGCCCCGGGATAAGCCGGTGCTGGTCCTGATCGATGAACCGGACAGTTTGGGCCGATTGGTCAGGGAAACCCCGGAACGGTATCGGAAACTCATCGACCGGTTCTGGCCGGGGCCGCTGACCCTGGTTTTTGCCGGTACCGGTAAGCTGCCCTCGCTGTTGACCGACCGGCTCAACACGGTCGGGATCAGGCTCTCCTCCCATCCGGCGGCGCGGCGGCTGGCGGCGGCGGCCGGCGGCGCGATTACCGGGACCAGCGCCAACCCCAGCGGTTTCCCGGCCGCCGTTTCCGCTTCCCAGGTGAAGGAAATGTTCCCGGCCGGGATTGATTACATCATCGACGGCGGCCGGGTTCCGGGCGGAAGCGGCTCGACCATTGTCGGGCTGGATGGCGGCGGCGTCAAACTGATTCGAGCCGGCGCCATCCCCTATGAAGACATCCTCGCCGGGCTTGCCGCCGATTAGCCGGGGCCGCCTCGCCTACCCGTAACCTGGTATCCCGTAACCCCTGAACCATCGCATCTTGCTCGCTATTTTACGTGCCGACTGCGTTGCGTCTTCCGTTACAGAGCGCTGCCATGCGCCGGAAGTCGCGCCTTGTCGGCCCGCAAAATCCCTTCGCATTCTTGCGAAATTTTATGGTTTACGGGGTACTAGTGTCGTGTCAACTCTGAATTGTCGCATCTCGCTTGCCTTTTTTCATGCCTGCCGCGTTGCGGCTTCAGTCACATAGCGCTGCTATGCTCCTGAAGCCACGCCTTGCAGGCATGAAAAATTGCGGCGCGATATTACAACATTTCATCCTTGACACGACACGAGGGGCCGGCCTTTGGTCCGTCCCCGGATCGAAAAATAAATCCTGAATCCGTGAGCGTTCGAGAACGCCGCAGGGCGGCGGGGTGAACCCTGGCAATCCAGTAAAAAACGATTATCTAATGA
>JARGFN010000113.1 GCA_029210665.1 Desulfobulbales bacterium | reverse complement strand
CGAGGTCCGCCGGGAAATCCTCAAAAACTGCCCGGTCCCCCTCGGCACCGTGCCCATCTACCAAAGCATCGCCGAGGTGGTCGAAAAACGGAAGAAGAAGATCGGCGAAGTGACCGTCGATGAAATCTTCAGCACCATCGAGCAGCAGGCCATCGACGGGGTCGATTTCATGACCCTGCACTGCGGGATCACCCGTTCCACCCTCGAAAGGGTTAAAAACCACGAGCGCTTGCTGGGCGTGGTCAGCCGGGGCGGCTCTTTCACCATCGAATGGATGAGCTACAACAACAAGGAAAACCCGCTCTACGAAAGGTTCAACGACCTGCTCGCCATTCTGAAGGAACACGAGGTAACTTTAAGTCTCGGCGACGGCATCAGGCCGGGCTGCCTGGCCGACGCCACCGACCGCGGCCAGGTCCAGGAACTTATCCATCTCGGCGAACTGACCAACCGGGCCTGGGCGGCGGGGGTCCAGGTGATCGTCGAAGGTCCCGGCCATATGCCGATGAACCAGATCGAGGCCAATATCCTCCTCCAGAAAAGACTCTGCAATAACGCGCCGTTCTACGTCCTTGGCCCACTGGTCACCGACATCGCTCCCGGCTACGACCACATAACCGGGGCGATCGGCGGCGCCATTGCCGCGGCGGCCGGGGCCGACTATCTGTGCTATGTGACCCCGGCCGAACACCTGAAGCTGCCCAGCCCCGACGATGTCCGCGACGGGGTAATCGCCTCCAGGATCGCCGCCCACGCCGGTGATATCGCCAAGGGACTGCCGGGTGCGATCGATAAGGACATCGCCATGGCCAAGCGCCGCGACAAGCTGGACTGGAAGGGCCAGATCGAGCTGTCGATGGACCCGGAAAAGGCACGAAGATACCGGGACGAGGGCGGCTGTTCCTACAAGGGCGACGCGTGCAGCATGTGCGGCTCCTACTGCGCCATCAAGGTTTACAAACGGGCGACCTCGCCGCAGCGCGACCCGCGGGCTGACGATTTATCGGTGTAACCGATCACCGGAGAAGGAGGGCAATCATGTTCGAATTTCTTGAGCCAGTATTAGTCGCACTCAAATCTTTCCTGATGTTTTTCAAGCCGCTTGTCGATTTTATTGTGGCAACCAAGGTTCCCGAACAGATCGACAATATCGATTACAAGGGCCTCTTCAGCAACGCCTGGTTCCTGGTGCCGTATATCGCCCTGCTCGCCTGGAATGTCTACAAACAGGCGTTAAATTCCCTGATCATCATTGTCCTGTTGACCGCGTCCTGGGCCTTTTTCGGCACCCCCTACATGGAAGAGATCATAAGCCGGGATGAAGTGCCGCTCGAAGCCGTGCTGCCCATTGTCGGCGGGGCCTGCGCCGTCCTGGGGTACATTGTTTACCGGATATTCCTGAAATCGGATTGACCGGTCAGGCGGATGTTTTTTATGATTCCAGGTTGATCACGCCGCCGAACCGAACCAAGCCAGGCGGGACCATGGCCGAACAGATCCTCGAGATATACCATCTTCTTCACCGACACTTCGGCCCGCAAAAGTGGTGGCCGGGGGAGACCAGGCTGGAAATAACGGTCGGCGCGGTCCTCACCCAGAACACCAACTGGCGGAATGTCGAAAAGGCCATCGCCAACCTGAAGGGGGCCGGGCTGCTGTCCCTGGCGGCCCTGGCCGAGGCCCCCGTCGAAATCCTCGCCGACCATATCAGACCGTCGGGCTACTATAATCTCAAGTCCGGCCGGCTGAAGAACCTGATCGCGGCCATCGGCAGCAGCGACGACGATCTCGAAAACTTCCTGGCCGGCGATCTGGAAACCCTTCGCCATGACCTGCTCGCCGTCAAGGGGATCGGACCGGAAACCGCCGATTCGATCATCCTCTACGCCGCCGAAAAGCCGATCTTTGTAGTCGATGCCTATACCCACCGGATTCTGTCGCGCCACGAGCTGATCTGGGCGGAAAGCGACTATCACGAAATCCAGGAGCTGTTTATGACCTCCCTGCCCGAGGATGTCGCGCTCTACAACGAGTTTCACGCCCTCCTGGTCCGATTGGGCAAGGAATTCTGCCTGAAAGGCCGGCCGAAATGCGAAAACTGCCCGCTCCAGGGTGTGTAAGCTTCCGGGCCCGCTCCCTTCCGCCGGACTTGCAAGCGGTAAAGGCGTCGCAAAAACTCCGGGCTGCCGCGTCACCGGTAGCGGACTTTTGCCTAGCCACCCCCATTCTTGCCATTTTGCAAGCTTATCAAGCGGTGATAGACGCCGTTTTCCGCCATCAGCGCCTCATGATCGCCCTCTTCGACGATTCTGCCCCGATCCATGACGATAATCCGATCGGCGCGCCTGATCGTTGAGAGGCGGTGGGCGATAATGATGCTGGTCCGGTTGGCCATGGTGGCGGCCAGCGCTTTCTCGATCAGCATCTCGGTTTCCGTATCGACGCTGGAGGTCGCCTCGTCCAGCACCAGAATGCGCGAATCGCGGCTCAGCACCCGCGCCATGGCCAGCAGCTGGCGCTGACCGGCCGAGAGGTCCTGGCCGCCTTCACCGATCCTGGTTTCCAATCCCGCCGGCAGGTTCCTGATAAAACCGCTCAACTGGGCGGCCGCGATGATTTCATTGAGCCTTTGTGCGGATATCGCCCGGTCCATGACGATATTTTCCCTGAAGGTGGCCGGGAAGATATAGACATCCTGCATAACCAGGCCGATCTGTTGGCGCAGGTCTTCGGGGGCAAGGTCTTGCAGGTCGATCCCGTCGAGGCGGATCCGGCCCCGGTCCGGATCGTAAAAGCGCTCCAGCAGATTGATGATCGTGGTCTTGCCGGCCCCGGTGGCCCCGACGATCGCCACGGTTTCGCCCGGCTCGGCCCGGAAAGTCAGCTCCTTGACCACCGGCTGCGCCTTTCCGTAGCCGAAGGTCACCCGGTCGAACTCGATCCCGCCCCTGATCGCCGCCGCCCTTTTCGGTTCGGCGGCGACGGGCAGATTGCCGACGGTGTCGAGGAGCTGGAAAATCCGCTCGGCCGAGGCCAGCGAAGACTGGACGATGGAGTATTTCTGGGAGAGATCGCGCAGGGGCTGAAAGAAAAGACGCATGTAGGTAAGGAAAGCCACCAGCTCTCCCATGCTCATCCTCTCCCGGATGATCTGGCCGCCGCCGTACCAGATGATCAGGGCCACGGCCACGGCGCTGAGCAGTTCCAGCATCGGCATGAAGAGGCCGAATATCTTGATCTGGTAGAAGCACCTCTGCAAAAAGGATTCGTTGAGTTCGCCGAACCGGCGGAGGGTGTCCCTTTCCCGGGCGAACAGCTGGATGACGCTGATCCCGGAAAGCGCTTCCTGCAAAAAGGCGTTGATCCGGGCCAGCTGGGTGCGGATCTCCCGGAAGGCCAGGCGGGCCAAGCGACTGAACAACACGGTATTGAAGATTATCACCGGAATCAGAAGCATCATGAGCAGGGCCAGCCGCCAGTTCATCAGGCAGAGGATCACCAGGATTCCGGCAATCCTGACCATATCGTTAAACAGGGTGACGATAACCGAGGTGAACATCTCATGCATGTTCTGGATATCGTTGGTCAATCTGGTCACCAGCTTGCCCACCGGATTGCGGTTGAAGAAGGCGGTCTCCAGGGAGAGCATGTGGCTGAACAGATCCTGGCGCATGCGATGCATGATCTGCTGACCGGTCCACTCGAGAATGATGACCTGCAGGAAATGGGCCGCAAATCCCGTCACCAGAAGGACCAGGAAGATCAGGGCGAGATCGGATACGCCGGCCAGCCGGGCAGCGGAGTCCAGTTGGCTATTGACAATAAAATCGTCGATGGCCCGGCGGATCAGATCCGGCAGGGCCAGGCTGCACCCGGTAATGACCAGCGCCAGAATGATCGCCCCGCTCACCTCCAGCCATCTGGGCGCGACGTAGATCATGATCCGGCGCCAGAGCTTCAGGTCGCCCGACTTCTTCAGCCGGTCCTCTTCGAAGTAACCGTAGCCGTAGTGCATCAGTCCCCCGTCCCGGGGTTTGACATCTGGTGGTCGTGGATGGTCCGGTAAAAACGGTTCCGGACCAGGAGTTCTCGATGGGTGCCGCGCGCGGCGATCCCGCCGTCGGCCAGCACCACGATTTGATCCGCTTCCAGGATCGGGGCCACCCGGTGCGACACCATGACGCAGGTCCGGCCGGGCAACCATTCTCTGAAATTAGCGATTATCCGGTGCTCGGTGTCGGTATCGACCGCCGACAGCCCGTCGTCGATGATAATCACCGGTCGGTCGGTGAGCAGGGCCCGGGCCAGGGCGATTCGCTGGCGCTGACCGCCGGAAAGCAGCACCCCCCTTTCACCCACCCTGGTCTGGTAGCCCTTGTCGAGGCTGATTATCTCGTCGTGAATCGCCGCCAGGCGGGCCGCCTTTTCGATCTCTTGCTGGGCGGCGCCGGGACGGCTGAAGGCAATATTGGCCTCGATGGTGTCGGAAAAAAGCAGGGTATCCTGTGGAACATAGGCGATCCGGCTCCGCACTTCCCGCAAGCCCAAGCGATTGACGTCGATATCTTCCCAGAAGTACTGGCGGTCGGCGACCGGATATATCCGGGCCAGGAGCTGACAGAGGGTGGTCTTGCCGGCGCCGGTCTTGCCGACGACCCCCGTAAAGCCCGGTTTTATCTCCAAACTGATCCCGTTTAAGACCGGCGGGGCGGCCGGAAGGTGGCCGAAGGTCAGGTCGCGGAGGACAAGAAGCTGGTTGGACTGCGGCATCGGCAGGGGAACGGCCGGTTCCCGGACCGCCGGCTCCTCGACCAGAACCCGGTTGATCCGGTCGAGCGAGGTGATCCCGCGCTGAAACAAAGTGGTCACCCAGCCGATCGCCATCATCGGCCAGGTCATCAGAAAGAGATAACTCATGAAGGCGACGAAATCGCCGATCGATATGGTCCCGACGATGGTCAGCCTGCCACCGAAATAGACGACCAGCAGCAGGCTGAAATTGGCGATCATCGTTGAAAAGGGAAACAGGGCGCCCTGGACCACGGCGAGCCGCAGATTGTTTTTGACGTAGTCCCGGCCCATTTTATCGAAATAGCCGGTCTGGGCGACTTCCTGATTGTAGGCCTTGATCAGGCGGATCGCCCCCAGGGTGGAACGGCTGAATTCGGTAAGCCGGGAAAACTGCTCCTGGACCCGGCTGAATCTTTTATGGAGCAGGGCGGTAAGCAGGCCGGTAAGCAGAGCGAGAATCGGCATCGGCGCCAGGGCGAGCAGGGTGAGCTTCGGGTCGATATAGGCCATGAAGGCTATGGCCGCGCCGGTCATCATAACCGCGTCGACGCAGGAAACCAGGCCGATGCCGCAGGCCATCTGGACGGCGGTGAGATCGTTGCCGGCCAGGGCCATGATCTCGCCGGCCGGGCGGCGGTTGAAGAAGGGGCGGTCCAATTCGACCAGTTTTTCGAGAATCCGGTTGCGCAGGTCGCGCTCCAGCATCCTGGAAAAACCGAGGATCAGATAGCGCCAGACGAAGCGGCAGGCGGCGATGGCTCCGGCAATGGCGACGATAAGGGCGCCGTGGCGAAGCAGGCTTGCCCCGGTGGCCCCGGCGTACTGCAAACTGTCGATCGCGCTTTTGATCACCCTGGGAATCAGGAGCTGAAGCAGGTCCACGCCCAGCAGGGCCAGAAATCCGAGCAGGATTCTCGTCCGGTATTTCCGGAAAATGGGCATAAGCACCCGGCCCGCCTTACGGGCCTTCCGGATCTGCGCGCTGTTTAACAAGAGCTTTCTGGCCACAATCGGCTCCGTGATCTTTTCCGGCCGGCCATTACCGTGATTTTGTCAGGCCATCCTCCGGCCCGGACCAGACGACGGTCCGGTTCCGGCCCGCGTTCTTGGCACGATAGAGGGCCTGGTCGGCCAGCGCGATCAAGCCGGGCTGGTCGTCGCAGTTTTCCGGAAAAACCGCGATGCCGAAAGAGATGGTCAGCAGGACCCGATCGGCGCCGTTGAACAGATTAAGCCGGGCGATCCGCTCCCTGATTCGTTCCGACATGATCAGGCCGCCCTTGCCGTCGCAATTTTCAAGGGCCAGACCGAACTCCTCGCCGCCGTAGCGGGCGGCAAGGTCCACCGCCCGCACCGAATCACCAATCACCGCGGCGGCTTTCTTCAAGACCTCGTCGCCGAAGGGATGACCGAAGCGGTCATTGACACCCTTGAAGTGATCCAGGTCGCCGAGGATCAGGCAGAGCGGGGTGTTGTTTCTTCGTGCCCGCTCAAGCATCAGGCCGCATCCATGCTGAAATGCCCGGTGATTGGCCAGGCCGGTCAGGCCATCGGTGGTGGCCAGGAGGGACAGCTGTTCATGGATCTGGCCGAGTTTGACCTTGATTGCGATCTGGGCCGCGATTATTTCCAGAATTTCCCGGCGGCTGCCGGTGAATACCCCGGCGGATTCGGTCGCCGCCGCCAGACAGCCGATGGGGATATTGTCTTCGTCCGGCAGGGGAACAATCAGCAATGACCGGTAGTTACCGGGCAGGGTCAGTTCCCCGCTGAAAACGGGAACCGTCTCCGGGTACCGCCCGTTGGCGGGCAGGGTCCGGGCGGTCTTGATCGCCTGACCGACCAGGCCTGCTTCGAGCGGGAAATTGCGGCCCAGGAGCTTTTCGGCTCCCCGGCCCTCGGCCAGGACTACCCGATAACCATCATCCTGTCGCAGGCAGAGGACCAGGAGGTCGGTCGGGACCTGGGCCTTGACCGCCTTGATCGACGAAGCGAAAATCGAGTCGAGGCCGGGATCGCTGTTCAGCTCACGAAGGCCGTGGCAGAGGCGATGAATGGCGGCGCGTTCCCGGTCCATGTTGAGAAGCTGCCGGCAGCCGCTGATCTCCAGGCCTAATTTCCGGGCCGACAGCCTGAGCACCCGCCGCTCCCGATCCGACCAGGGGCTGTCGCTTTCCCGGTCGACACAGAGAATACCGGTCCTGGCGGTTTCCGGCTTTTCGCGGTCCGCCCGGCCGACCGGAATGCGCAGGAGCATAATCGCGCCGATGTCTTGATGCTTACGATAATAGGGCAGGCGCGGGTGGGACGGTTTGACCCCGACCAACTCAATCTCCTCGTTGGTTCCGGTCAGGGCGCCGGTAATGCCGGCCCCGGCCGGATAGGGACCTGGGTCGATATCCGATCTGGTTGTGGCCAGATAACGCAAACGGAGATCTTCCTTGGCCGGATCGACCCACAGGACGGCCACGCTGGTCAGATTCAGGGCCAGACGGATCATCTCCAGCTGCAACTCGAAGGACTTGTTGATGCTTTCGACTGTCTGTTCCCCGTAGGCATTGGCCGCATCCAGGGTGTCGATATCAGGAAGTATCTTGGGTCCGGGAATTTCGGCGGCGCCCAGCCCCATTTCCGCAACCTGTTGCCGATTGACCTCTTTCCTGACCGCGGCGAGCCGCTCGCCGCGCAGCTTGTCCTTGTACAACCTGGCACCGGGAAACAGGTGCAGACTTGCCGCGACAATCACGCACGCCATGATGTCCGCCGCCGCCTCGGCCGCCGACTGATTGCCGGTCAGGATTAATTCCACTTCGATCATCAGCGCGGCCAGAACGGCGGGCAAGGCGACGGACCAGCGATAACGGAGGGTAACCCAGGCAATTACCATTGCCGGCAAAATAATCGGATAGGGCAGGAATGGTTTAGCGAGTCTGAACAGCGCCCAGGTAAACACCACCAGTAATAAAGGGGGTTCCAGGGCCGCCAGCCACTCCGGGACCTCCGGCGATTTCAGGTGCTGCCC
>JARGFN010000112.1 GCA_029210665.1 Desulfobulbales bacterium | reverse complement strand
TTACTTTTTGATAAACCTCCGCCGAAGGCGGTGTGGCCCGCTGGATTCCCGCTAACAACATGCGGGAATGACGGCCCCGGCGTATTGCATGTCATTCCGGCATGTTGTAAGCCGGAATCCAGCACCATCAGCGGAGCAACGGGGAAAAATCGAATTTTTAGCCGGATAAACGTCATCTCCACAAATCCGCTTCATCACCGGCATTCCTTTGTGATACCATATCGAATGTAGTGGTAACCGTTCAGCAGCACCACATCTTCGGAACGGTTACAATGCAGTGAAGTCACAAGGTCAAATACACGAATGTCTAGCTTGCCGGCCTCGTGCCCGTTATTCCCCGTCAGCCATGGGTGGTGATGATTGTCATGCATTCCGAATCCCGGCCATACAGATCAAGTTCCCCTGCCGCGATTGCCTGGCGCTTCGTTCTTTTCGGCGCCCTCTGGCTTTTCCTCAGCGGCGCGGATATCAGTGGCTGGCCCTTCGGTCTGGCCGCCACCCTCGCGGCCGTCTGGCTCCACCTGCACCTGGCCGCCGGCGATCATTTGAGAAGGCTGCGCCCCTTGGCCGTAATCCGGTTCATTCCCTATTTTATCGGGCTCTCGATTTTAAGCGGCGTCGATGTCATGAAAAGGGTCCTCCACCCCGCCCTGCCCATCGACCCCGCCCTGATCGATTTTCCCCTGCGTATCGACCATGAAACCGGACGCGTCCTGCTGGCCGACTGCGTCTCCCTGCTGCCCGGGACCATCTCCGCCCGGCTTGATCCCGAGGTTCTCCTGATCCATACCCTGGACAAGGGCTTGCCGGTGCTCTCGACCGTCAGGGATCTGGAGAGACGCATCGAAGAACTGTATCGCCGGGCGGCGCGGCCGGAGCCGGCGGAGGAGCGGCGATGAGCGCCTTCTATATCAGCCTGGCCCTCGTTCTCCTGCTCTCGGTGGCGGCGGGTCTGATCAGGATCCTCCGGGGCCCGACCGCGGCGGACCGGATGATGGCCGCCCAGCTTTTCGGGACCTGCGGGGTGGCCATTCTCCTCCTCCTGGCCCGGGGGCTGGAAACCCTGATCGTTGAAGACGTGGCCCTGGTTTTCGCCCTGCTGGCCGCCCTGTCCAGTGTCGCCTTTGTGCGCCGGGCCTGGACCGGAAAAGCCGACGACTGGGGAGAAGAGCATGACGATACCTGAACTGATCGGGGCCGGCCTGGTCTTGACCGGCATCCCCTTCTTTCTCGCCGGCAACATCGGCATCCTGCGACTGCCGGACATCTACACCCGCCTCCATGCCCTGACCAAGGCAGACAATGTCGGTCTCGGTTTTATCATCCTCGGCCTCGCCGTCCAGGCCGCCAGCTGGCTTGAAGTGGTCAAGCTCTTCCTGATCTGGTTTCTGGTGCTGATGGCCAGCGCCACCGCCTGTCATCTTGTCGCCAACGCGGCTCTTGATAAAAACATCGAACCCTGGACCCGTAAAAAATGACCGCGGTCAACGCCTTCGACATTCTCCTCTGCCTCACCCTGATCTGGCTTGCCTGGCAGGTTCTGGCCAGCCGGGATCCCTTCCGGGCCGTGGTCCTCTTTATCTCCTTCGGCATGCTTATGGCCCTGGGCTGGGTCCGTCTGCAGGCCCCGGATCTGGCCCTGGCGGAAGCGGCCATCGGCTCGGGCCTGACCGGCGCCCTGTTTCTTTCGGCCCTGCGGAAAGTGACCGGCACCAAAAAAGATGAAAGGAGGCTGGATCGTGACGAGGAGGCGCAATGAAAAAAGGCGGCAAGGGGCGGACGCCACGAGATAATCGGGGTTGGCGGCTGCTGCCGGTCATGGCCCTGCTGCTTCTCTTCCTGGCCGCCCTGGCCCGGGCCTATCTTTTTCCCGGCGCCTCGGCGGCGGGGTTGGCGGCCCGGGTCGACGCCTCGCTTGCGGCCGGCGGCGTCGGCAGCCGGGTCACCGCGGTGCTCTTAAACTTCCGGGCCTACGACACCCTTCTGGAGTGCTTTGTCCTGTTGCTGGGGGTGATGGTGGTCTGGTCGCTGTGGCGGCCGGATGGGGCGAAGAGCCGCGAACCGGCGGCGGGGGCTATCCTGGCCTCCCTGGAGCGTCTTCTCGTCCCCCTGATGATCATGGTGGGAAGCTATCTGCTCTGGGCCGGCAGCGACCGGGCCGGCGGCGCCTTCCAGGCCGGCGCCATTCTGGGAGGGGCCGGGGTCCTGCTGCTCCTCGATTCCTCGCCGCTGCTGAAGGTTTTCCCGAAAAGGGGGTTGGTCCCGGGCCTTTGCCTGGGTCCCCTTTTCTTCCTGTCGGTGGGCATCGCCGCCATGGCATGGGGGGGCAATTTTCTCGAATATCGATCCCCGGAGGCCTCCCTGATCATTATCGCCTTAGAAGGGGCGGCCGCCTTTTCCATCGGCCTCTGCCTGGCCGCCCTTTTCGGGGGACGCCCGCCGGAGCGGCAAGCGGAAGACGGACGGGATCAGCCCTCCCGCAACCAGGGGGAGTTCCGATGACCGTTTCCCCTGCCCTGATTTACGGACTGACCGGCCTCGCGCTGTTCGTCATCGGCCTGGCCGGCCTTCTCCTCTGCCCGCAGCTGTTAAGGAAAATCCTTGCCGTGAACGTCATGGCCAGCGGGGTTTTCCTTTTCCTGGTCACCATTGCCCATGGCAGCGGCGCCCTGATCGATCCGGTCCCCCAGGCCATGGTCCTTACCGGCATTGTCGTCTCGGTTAGCAGTACGGCGGCGGCCCTGGCCCTGCTCTGCCGGATCCGGGAAAACGCCGATCGCCGTGATCCTTCGCAGCAGAAGGGGGGAAGATGATCAGTCCCTCTTCATCATGGCTGATCTGGCCGATAATCGTGCCGCTTCTGGGGGCGGTGCTTTGCTTTCTGGCCGGAAAACCGCCCCGGCGGACGGGCCTTTTATTTGCCGTCCTGACCGGCGGGGCAAGCCTCGTCCTGGGCTGGCAGGTGCTGGCCCGGGGCATCGAGTCCCATGCCCTGGGGGCCTGGCGCCCGCCCCTGGGGATCTCGCTGCGGGCCGACGGAGCGGCCGCCCTCATGGTGACGATGACGGCGGTAACCGGCCTCGCCGTAAGCATTTACAGCGGCGGCTATTTTCAAAGCCGTCTGACCGGGGACGACCGGGACCGCCGCCGCCTCGCCCAGGAACAATACTTCTGGCCCTTATGGCTTCTCCTGTGGGGCGCCCTGAACGGCCTCTTTTTAAGCGGCGACGTCTTCAATATCTATATCTGCCTGGAGCTCGTCGCCTTGAGCAGCGTCGGGCTCACCGCCCTGTCCGGCAAGCCGCCCTCCCTGGTCGCGGCCATGCGCTACCTGCTGGTCAGCCTGCTCGGCTCGCTCAGTTTCCTGCTCGGTGTCGGTTTTTTTTACAAGACCTGCTCCACCCTTGAGCTCGCCGCGATTATCGGTGCCCTTGCCCCGACCCCGCCGATGATCATGGCCCTCGCCCTGGTCAGCGCCGGATTGCTCCTGAAGACCGCCCTCTTCCCCTTTCATTTCTGGCTGCCGCCGGCCCATGCCAATGCCCTCTCCCCGGTGAGCGCCATCCTTTCCGGCCTGGTTATCAAAGGGACCTGGTATCTCTTCTACCGATTCTGGCAAGAGGAAATCCTCCTTGCCGCCGTCGGGGCACTGCCGGCGATCCTCGGCGGCGGGGCCATCATCTGGGGAGCCTTTCAGGCCTTTTCCCAGCAACGCCTGAAGATGCTGGTGGCCTACTCCACCGTGGCCCAGATCGGTTATCTTTTTGTCGCCTTTCCCTTGCTGGCCGATCCGGCTGGAATGGGCGGCCCCGCCCTTTTCTATTTCGCGATCTCCCACAGCTTCGCCAAGGGGGCCATGTTCCTGGCCGCCGGCACTTTTCTCCTCCAGATGGGCCATGACCGTATCGATGACCTGGCCGGGGTGCGGCAGATTTTGCCGGTCTCCTCCTTTGCCTTTGCCCTGGGCGGCCTCAGCCTGATGGGGTTGCCGCCCTCCGGGGGCTTTATTGCCAAGTACCTCTATGTCACCACGGCCATCACCCAGGGCAGGTGGTGGCTGGCGCTGCTTGTCGTGCTGGGCAGCGGCCTGACCGCGGCCTATGTCTTCCGGGCCGTCGCCGCAATCCTCAGCCCGCGCCTTCTGGAAGAACGCCCGCAACTCGCGGTCGCCGCCTCCATGCAGTGGAGCGCCCTGGCCCTGGCCCTGATGGCCATGCTGCTCGGGATCGTCGCCACGCTGCCCCTGGCCCTCCTGGGGGTGAAATAATGGTCTGGCAGAACTGGCTGCTGGTCGCCATCCTGTTAAGCTCGATGGTGCCCGGCCTGATCATCTTCAGCCTTGCCGAGTCGAACCGCGGCTGGCGGACCGCCCTCAATATCCTGGGCGCCACGGTCAAGATGATTCTGGTGCTGGTAATGATCGTCGGGATCTATCAGGGCCGGCGTTTCGCGGTTCACCTGCGCCTGTTGCCCGATATCGAGCTGGTCCTGCGAGCCGATCCCCTCTCGGCCCTGTTTGTCGCCCTCTCCAGCCTGTTGTGGCTTTTAACCACCATCTATGCCATTGCCTATCTGGAAGACTCTCCCAACCGGAGTCATTTTTTCGGCTATTTCAGCCTCTGCGTCACGGTTACCATCGGCATCGCCCTGGCCGGCAACCTGCTCACCTTCCTGTTCTTTTTCGAAATGCTCACCCTGACCACCTACCCCCTGGTGATTCATCGCGGCACGCCCGAGGCCATGGCGGCCGGCCGGGTCTATCTGCTCTATACCCTGTCCGGCGGCCTCCTCCTTTTTTTCGGGGTGGCCTGGCTGCATGCCCTGGCGGGCCAGATCGATTTCAGCCGCCAGGGTGTGCTGCTCCCCCTGCTGGCTGAACACCGCTTGTCGCTGATCCTCATCTTCGCTGTGCTCATCGCCGGCGTGGGGGTAAAGGGCGCCCTGGTTCCCCTGCATGGCTGGCTGCCGCGGGCCATGGTGGCGCCGGCCCCGGTCAGCGCCCTTCTTCATGCCGTGGCCGTGGTCAAGGCCGGCGCCTTCGGCATCATGCGGATTGTTCTCGACGTCTACGGTCTGCCGCTGTCCAGAGAGCTTGGCCTGCTCATGCCGCTGCTGCTGCTGGCGGCAATAACCATTATCCATGGCTCCCTGCTGGCCCTGGGTCAGGACAATCTCAAGCGACGCCTGGCCTATTCGACGGTGAGCCAGGTATCCTACATAGCCCTGGGCATCAGCATCGGCAGCCCCCTGGCCATCATGGGGGGGATGGTCCACCTGGTTCATCAGGGCATCATGAAGATCACCCTGTTCTTCTGCGCCGGCAATATCGCCGAGACCCTCGAAATCCATGATATCAGCGGGATGAACGGGGTGGGCCGGAGAATGCCCTTGACCATGGGGGCCTTCACCCTGGCCGCCATGGGCATGATCGGCCTGCCGCCCATGGCCGGTTTTGTCAGCAAGTGGTATCTGGGCCTGGGCGCCATCGACCAGGGCATGGAATGGCTCATTGCCGTCCTGGTCCTCTCCACCCTCCTTAACGCCGCCTATTTCCTGCCGATCATCCACCGGGCCTGGTTCAAGGAACCGGCGGCGCCGTGGCCCGGGACTCCGGGGCCGACGGGCTTCCGGGAATGCCACTGGATGCTTGTCGCGCCGCCGATCTTGACCGCCCTTCTCTCTCTTCTGGTGGGACTGCTTGCCAACAGCGGCCTCAGCCCCCTGGCCTGGGTGCGTTTTATCGTCGCCACGAGGTATGGGCCATGATGAGTCAGTTCCTCAATAACGGCCAACCGGGGGTCCTGCTCCTCTCCATGGTGCCGGGCCTGCCCCTGCTGGTGGCCTTTGCCCTGCTTTTCCGGGCTACCCGCCGGAGCGGCCTTAAGCTGGCGCCCTGGACAGCCCTGCCGGCCCTGGCCGCCGCCCTGCTGCTCCAGCCGGGGATCGACCTTGAGGTGGCCTGGTTCTTCATGGGCGGCCGGATGGGGATTGATCCGGTGGGGCGTTATTTTCTCCTGCTTGCCGCCCTGGTCTGGGGGCTATCCGCCTGGTTCGGCCGCGGCTATCTGCGTGATGATCCCGAACAGCACCGTTTTTTCTTTTTCTACCTGCTGACCATGGCCTTTAATTTCGGGCTGATTCTGGCCCGGGACATGCTGGGATTCTATCTTTTTTTCGGCATGATGAGTATCGTCGCCTACGGCCTGATCGTCCACAAGCGCAGCCCCGAAGCCTTACAGGCCGGGCGGGTATATATCACCCTGGTCATGGCGGGCGAGGTCCTGCTCTTTGCCGGGATGGTCCTGATGGCCTCCAGCCTGCCCGACCTGGGACTCTCAACCATCGCCGCCAGCCGAACCGGAAACCTGAGCCTGATCCTGCTCTTTGTCGGCTTCGGCATCAAGGCGGGTCTGCTGCCCCTGCATGTCTGGCTGCCCCTGGCCCATCCGGTGGCGCCGGTCCCGGCCAGCGCCGTGCTCAGCGGGGTGATGATCAAGGCGGGCCTCCTCGGCTGGCTGCGTTTTCTGCCCATGGGCGAAGAGATCGTCCTGCCCGGCTGGGGCGGGGTCCTGATCGTCATGGGCCTGGTGGCCGCCTTTTACGGGGTCGCAATCGGCCTGGCCCAGCGGGAGGCCAAGACCATCCTGGCCTATTCAAGTATCAGCCAGATGGGTTTGATGACCGCGCTCGTCGGCTGCGGTCTCCTGGCCCCGAACCATTGGCCCCAGGTGATCATGGCGGTCGGCATCTACGCCCTCCATCACGGCCTCGCCAAGGGTTCGCTGTTTCTGGCCACCGGTCTAGGGATGGCAAGAAGCCCCGGGGGGGCACCCCCCCGGCTCCTGCTCCTCCTTTTTTTGCCGGCCCTGGCCCTGGCCGGACTGCCCTTGACCAGCGGCGCCATCGCCAAATATGCCATGAAGGAGATTGTCCACGCCCTGCCCGGACCCTGGCCGGGGATTCTCGGATTCAGTCTGCCCCTGACCGCCCTGGCAACCACCCTGATCGTCTGCCACTTCCTGAAGACCATGGCGACAGCGCTGCCCCGCCGATCGATCAACACCAGGGGGATGACCACCTCCTGGTTTACGCTCTGGGCCGGGGTCGCGCTCCTTCCTTGGTTCTGGCCGGAACCGCCGCCCTACGCCGCCCATCTCGCGGACATGCAACTGCTCCGGCAGGGTTTGTGGCCGATACTGGCCGGGGTAATAATGATGGCGGCATATTGGCGCTGGTGGCCGGCCGCGAAACGTCCAACCGTGCCGGCCGGGGATGTTCTCTGGCTGGTCTGGCCGCGCCCCACTCCGGCGGAAAAAGCAACCCCCCAGGCAAAGGGGATGATTTCAGCCGAACCGGAAAGCGGCCGCCGAGCCCGGCAGCTGCTTGCCTCTTTCTCCAGGCGCGGCCAGCATCTGGAGAAGAGACTGATGCGGTGGTCGGTGGCGGGCGCGGCCTACCTGCTGCTCTGCCTGTTTTTTCTGGTGATGCTGCATGCTTAAATCTGATTATTATGTGGGGGGACAAAAATCAAACCGGACGGGAAAAGGCTGGAGATTATGCCCTCTAAAAGAAAAGGGACGAACAGATTTTCACCTGTTGTCCCTGTTTTTTGGAGCCACCGTGCGGAATCGAACCGCAGACCTACTGATTACGAATCAGTTGCTCTACCAACTGAGCTACGGTGGCCGACTCTCTCAACGAGCGGGAATGTCCCCGGCCGAAAAGCGAATCTTCTAGTAGCAATTTTATTTATAGCTGTCAAGTTCGCGCAACCGGCCGTATAATTTATTCGGGCGTCTTGACCTTCCGGGCATCACAAGGTTTAATATGCAGCGTTATCTACGCGGCCTGACAGGACTCAACCTGATAGCCCTTAGTCCGTGATCGGTTATCGCTC
>JARGFN010000111.1 GCA_029210665.1 Desulfobulbales bacterium | reverse complement strand
TTCTTGACAATGCTTACGCGCCTACCATTCATAATCATCGGGGATGGGAAATTCCGCATAGGGATCGTTGGGGTCGAGGCTCCGGCGCTCGTTTAGAACAAGCAGGGCCTCCGGGCGCCGGTCCCTGATCTTGACGGCGGTTGCGGCCGGAACGATTTCATATTTTCCATCGACTTTGACGATCCCGAGGCGGCCGTCACTGAGCCGGTCAACGATCTCTTTGGGAAGGGACATTTTCTTGATTTTGTTGGCATCGGAAAAATGAAAGTCGCGGTCACCCCTGGCCACGGGCAGCCGGTTACCGGCGGCCAGCTGTTTGATCTGGGCGGCAATCTCTTTTTCCCTGGCGATCAGGTTTTGTTGCGCGTTGGCTTGCCGGACTTGCTCCTTCCGGCGCTGCCGATCCAAATCCGCCGCCGGATCGGGCGGGGTCCGGCCCTGGCCGCGGCGCTGTTCCTTCCGCTTTTTGTTCAGCTCGATCTTCGCCTTGCCCACCTGTTTCTTGTTGACCAGGCCGGCCTTTAAAAATTGATCCTGAAAGGGATTAGCCATGTCTTCTCCTTATCACCGCCTGCTCTGTTCCCCTAATTCCAGACCGGCCGGTTATCGGGTCAGCGTTATCCTCTTGCTGGCGCGGGATATCTTGTTGTTTGTCAGATCTTCGACCATGCCGATTATCCTGTAATCACCGATAGGGTCGGAGCTGTCCGGGACCAGAGTCAGTTCCGGTTCGGCCAGGATAAAGACCGGATGGGCCGGGGCTTTGACCGTTGCCTTTGCGTAATGGCGACGGTTCTCCTTCGGGTTGCCGAATGGGTCCAGCAGGGTAAATGAGGTCTGATAGGAAAAATTCCCGGCCCGATCCGGGCTGAGCCCGGTGACCAGAAACGAGATGCTGATCTCCTGATCCGGTTTTGCCCTCTTCAGAAGTGTCAGGCCGGTTTTATTGTCCGGTGGCGCGTTCACCCATTCCCGGGCATGATCGGGCGAATCCGAGGTGGCGATCACCAGCTTCAAGTCGCCCGCCGCTTTCGGTTGCGGATAGATTGTTTCCAGAGCAGGGGCCATGACTTTTCCCGGCCCGGTCGCGGATTTATCTTCCCGGATCGGGCTGGCGGCCGGCTCCCGGATAGTAACGAGCAGGCCGTCGGGCCGTTCGCGGATCGTGTAATCAAACAGTCCAGCAAGGTTCGAATCGAAAACCACCCTGACCCCGTCACCTCTCTTTCCGGTTCTGACCCGGGCAAGCGCGGTTCCGGCCTCTCTGGCGGGAAGCGGTGCGGCAAGGCGAACCTTCCCGAGGTCCAGATACATGCGCTCGGGGCGATTCGCTTCGAGATTTTTCTTCAGCTTAAATTCGCCGTAGTCCCTTATAGGCCCGTCCGCCTTCAGGTGAACTTCGGTTTCCCTGTCCGCCCGCACGATTTCGATATCGTAAAGCACGGTGGCATCGGCCCGGGCGGTGGCGGGGCTGGCCAGGACTAACGGCAGAAACAATAATACTCCGGTTAATTTCATGCTCCCCCCATTTTTGATACCGTTTTATTCAGCTTTCTCTCCCGAATATTACAGGGAATATTCCCCCCCTGTCTCATATAATATGAATCCGGGTCGATTTTCAAGGCGGCAGAGATGAAAGTTTGCCCAGAATAAACTAGGGGCTCTCTAATTTCTGGATCGGTGAGCAATCCGGAAAGGTGCGGATGCAAGGCGGCAACGATGTTGATAATACCTATGAATGCGCCAGCTCGGGAGTTCAGTAACACCTGAACCTGATATTTCGGGATATCTTTATCGGCGGTGACCAGAATCAGATCCTCGCATTCCGCCTGGGCGACCAGCATCCGGTCGAAGGAATCGCCATGGAGGGCCGACAGCTGCCCGGCCGCTTCCGCATGGCCGAGGGTTGTCCCTGTGCTCGATAAGAATTATAATGAACACATTAGAACTCAATGAAAGACTCGTTTGCCGATATGGAGAATTTTTGAAACTGAAAACTTCTTGAAGTCAATGGAACAGGATTTCGGTGGCCAAAGAGGACGAATCACCAAAAAGCTCAAGGAACATGTCTACCCTCGGCTGCGGGTGGGGACTTCGTTCAAAATGACAGGTTTTTGACTTTTTGCGAATTCACTGTTCATCGCAAATAATCCCGGAGCAGACGGAATGACCATCGATATAGACTGTTTCATCTCGATCCTGGAAAAGGAGATCGTTGACTACCAGGTGCCGGTGGTCGACCTGATCGCCGTCCAGACCAACGATCCCTACCGGATTCTTGTGGCGACCATCCTTTCGGCCCGGACCCGCGACGAGGTGACCGCCAAGGCCGCCGCCCGGTTGTTCGGGGAGGCGCCCGATCCGGCCGCGCTGGCCGGATTGAGCCGGGAACGGATCGAGCTGTTGATCCGCCCGGTCGGCTTTTTCCGCAACAAGGGCGCTTATCTGGCCGACCTTCCCGGAGTGTTACAGAGGGATTTCAGCGGCCGGATTCCCGACACGGTCGAGGAACTCTGCCGCCTGCCGGGAGTGGGCCGCAAGACCGCCAACCTGGTGGTGGCGGTGGCCTTCAAAAAACCGGCGATCTGCGTCGACACCCACGTCCACCGGATCATGAACATCTGGAGATACGTCAAGACCGACACTCCGCTGGCTACCGAAACGGCCCTGCGCCGGAAACTGCCCAAAATATACTGGCTGAAGATCAATTCGATCCTGGTCGCTTTCGGCCAGGGCACCTGCAAACCCCGGCACCCTCACTGCGACCGCTGCGTGCTCAATGACCGCTGCCCGAAAATCGGGGTGCTCCCCCGTCGGATTCCGGGCCGCGAGGCGGGCGGCGCCAGCCACCGGCAGACGGTCTCCCGGAAGATCACCGGCTAATCCCTTCAGGCTTTTTGGGCAGCGTTGCTTCCGGCGGCGGCGCGGCCGGCCAGCCAGCCGGTCGAGAAGGCGGCCTGCAGATTATAGCCGCCGGTGTCCCCCTGGATATCGAGAAGTTCGCCGGCCAGAAAGAGGTTTTCGGTCAGCCGGGATTCCATGGTGCGGGGATCGACCTCACCGGTGTCGACCCCCCCTGCGGTGACGATTGCTTCCGCCAGGGGACGGTGGCCGATGACCTCCAGGCGAAAATCCTTCAACCAGGCCTTCAGGCGGAGCCGCTCTTTGGCGCTGACCGAATGCGCTTTACGCCCGGCGGGGATGCCGGTCTCTTCCAGGCAGATCGGCACCATCTCCCGGGGCAACAATCCTCTCAGGAATACGGCGAACTCCTCCTGGCCTCGTCCGGCGAAATCGCGCAACAGCCGGGCTTCAAGCTTGTTTTCGTCGAGGGCCGGTTTAAGATCGATTGACATGGCGACCTTCCGGCCGTTCCGCAGGGCATCAACCGCGCCGCCGCTCAGGGTCAGGATGACCGGTCCGGTAAGGCCGAAATCGCTGAAAACCAGCTCGCCGAAACCCTCCTGCTGTTTTTTGTTATCGATCAGCATCGTGACCTTGACGTTCCGCAGATTGAGATCGCGCATCCGCCCGGCGATCTTGCCGGCCGTAATCAGCGGGACCAGGGCGGGCCGGATCGGGATGATGCGATGGCCGGCCGCCGCCGCCAACCGGTAACCGTCGCCGGTCGAACCGGTAAGGGGATAGGAGGCGCCGCCGGTGGCCAGGATGACCGCGTCGCTCGCGATTTTCCTGCCGCCGCTGACGACCCCGGCAATCCGGCCCTTTTCGATCGATAATTCCTCAACCGGCGCCGAAGTTCTGATCTCCACCCCGCTTTGCCGCACCCAGTCAAGGAGGACGGCCAATACCTCCGGGGCTTTGCCGCCGGCGGGGAAAACCCGGCCGCCCCTCTCGATGACCAGGGCAAGGCCGAGACTTTCGAAAAACTCGATCAGGTCGAGGTTGAAAAACCGGGCGAAGGCCTGATGGAGAAAGAGTCCGCTCCGCCCGAAATGACCGATAAACTCCCGGCGCTCGGCGATATTGGTGATATTGCAGCGCCCCTTGCCGGTAATGCGAATCTTGCGGCCCGGCCGCCCCATTTTTTCGAGCAACAGGGTTGTTGCTCCGGCCCGGGCCGCCTGGCCGGCCGCCATCAGACCGGCCGCGCCGCCGCCGATTACGATGACTTTACGGCTGCTCATTGATCCTTTCTTCGTTTAAGTCCCGAAAACCGGCGGTTCTTATTTTCCGGAAATCATTTTTATAACCCTCCGCATCGCCGTATTCCAAATAATATTTGTAGCGGGAGTGGAGGTCGGCGACCCGCCGGGCATGCCTGATCGGGCACCAGTACTGTTCGGTCCGGGCGGCGATTTCCCGGATATAGGCGAGCAGACCGTTAAAATAACCGCAGTAGACGCAGTTGACCTTCTCGATCAGATTCAGGTAGGCGAGGGAGTGGCGGTCGATGACGATATAATCGCCGCGCCGCACCTTGGGGATTTCGTAAATCGGAAAACAGGCCGCCTGGAAGATCGAGACGCAAAGGTCCATGAGCAGGGCCGGCGGCAAACAAGCCCAGATAAAAGGGATGGTCAGAATGTTGCGGAACCGGGCGTGGATCAGGTAGACGGGGACATGGGTCATCAGGGCCTTGTGGCGGCGGCGGGCGGCCGCTTCGAAGCGGACCTTTCTCCCCTGGATGTTATAGTAGAATTCGGCCTGCTTTCTCTGGAGTTCCTCGTAGAGTTCCTTTTCAAGTTTTTTGATCTGGCCGATAATATCCTGGAGGTTTTTCATGAAGTCCTTTTGCGGGGAGTAGCCGAGATTAATCGTATGGGCATTGGGCTCCATCCTACTCTGCCGGGAATGGAAACAACAGATAATATTACCGGTAACGGGGCCTTGACGGCGATAAAGGCGGGGTTCCCGGAGCGGGATTCGATTTAGAGAGGAAGGCAGAGTTCACACCTTAGCTTGAAAGTTGCGGCGAGGGGCGTATAATTGCAAGTCTCGGGGTGATTCCGGATAACCGGGCGCCGGTGCGATGGATTTTTATAAGGAAAAACCATGAATATTCTGCTGCATGTCTGTTGCGGACCCTGCACCGCCTTTCCCCTGCGGATCATGCGGGAGGAAGGCCACCGGGTTCGCGGCTACTTTTACAACCCCAATATCCACCCCTTCCGGGAATTCAAAAGAAGAATCGGCGCCCTTGAGGAACTTTGCCGGCGCGATGATCTGCTGGTCGATTATGAGCGGGAATACGGGCTCCGGGAGTACCTGCGGCGGATTGTTTACAACGAGGAGCGCCGCTGCCTGCTCTGTTACGAGATGCGGCTGACGGCGACGGTCCGCAAGGCCCGGGATCTCGGGGTCGATGCCTTTTCCACCACCTTGCTCTACAGCCGCTATCAACGACATGAGACGATCCGAATGCTGGCCGAACGGTTGGCCGAGGAGTATGGTGTCCCCTTTTACTACCGGGACTTCCGGGCGGGCTGGCAGGAGGGGATCGATCTGGCGGTGGCGATGGGAATTTACCGGCAGCCTTACTGCGGCTGCATTTACAGCGAGCAGGAACGCTACGACCGGAAAGCCGGTAAAAAGCGGGAAAGGCTGGACGATACCGACTGAACGTTTTACTGGTCGACCGGATAACCGGCGGTGGCGAGTTCTTCGGCCAGTTCCCTTCCCCGAGCCGCCGCCGGCGTATCGGGAAAGCCGTTCAGCAGATACTCCACCCGGCCCCTGGCCTGGCCGAATTCCTTGGTCCGCATATAGAAATTGGCGACATACAGTTCATGCTCCGCCAGAAAGTTATTGGCCTTTCGGATCAGGGCCTTGGCCTCGGCGGTGTAGGGTGAGTTCGGATACGACCTGAGCAGCCTTGAGAAGGCCTTGATCGCCTGGTGGGCGCCGGAGGTGTCCCGGTCGATGGTGTTGATGGTCCGGTAATGGCTTCGGCCGATCTGGAAGATCACATATGGGATGGCCTCGTTGGTGGGATGGTTCGTTTCGAAGGACTTGTACAATTCCAGGGCTTCGGCGTATTCACCCATATTGAATCGGCAGTCGGCTGATTTAAGCTCGGCCAGCAGCGAAAAGCGGCTGAAGGGAAAGCGCTCCTTGATGATGTTGAATGTCTCAACCGCCAGAAAGTATTTGCCGTTATCGTATTGCTCGAGACCTTTCCTGGCTAGTTCCTCGGCCGACATCCGCTCCTTGTCCTTAAGGCTAAGGCCGCCGCAGCCGGCCAGAAAGATCAGGGTGAGCAGGACGGCGAAAAGCCGGGCCGCCGATGTATGGTTTGTTTTAATCATGAATAAACTCTCAAAATGTCAAAAAAGCCCTTCCTTCGACAGGCACGGGATGAGCGGGGGAATTTACAGGCTCAGGGTGAGCGGAGTAACTTATCGAATTAACGCGCGGGCCGGGCTTGGCGAAGTGCGCTCCGTTAATCTTTAACAACTTTTTGCACCGTCATCAGTCTTGTCCGGCCAGAAAATGCTCAGCCGCCATGGCGGCCACCGCGCCCTCTCCGGCGCCGTTGACCACCTGTCTGACGTCTTTGCTGACGATATCGCCCGCCGCCATCACCCCCGGCTGGCTGGTCCGCATCTCCCGGTCGGTTTTGACGAAACCCTCTTCCATTTCAAGCTGATCGGCCGGCAGCATCTCATTATTGGGGATAGTGCCGACCAGGACAAAGATGCCATGCACCGGCAACTCCGATTCCCGGCCGTCACCGTTATTGACCAGGATTACCCTTTCGACGCCCTGGGCGCCGCCGTCGATCTTGGCGACGTTTGAACTCCAGGCAAACTCGATCTTGGGGTTGGCGAAGGCCATTTCCTGAACGACCTTGGTGGCCCGCAATTCATCGCGCCGGTGAATAACCGTGACCTTGTCGGCAAATTTGGTCAGATAGACGGCCTCCTGGATCGCGGTATTGCCGCCGCCGACCACGGCGATCTCGGTATCGCGGAAAAAGGGGCCGTCGCAGGTGGCGCAATAGGATACCCCCTTGCCGGCGAACTCTTCTTCGCCGGGTACATTCAGCTTGTTCGGTCTGGCGCCGGTGGCGAGAATTACCGCCCGGCTGGTCAGGACGGTGTCGTCGGCCAGGACGGTTTTCTTTTCGGAGCCCTGCAGGTCCATCGAAACCACTTCGCTGTTGCCTCTGGTCTCGAGGTCGAACCGGGCGGCCTGGGCGAGCATTTTTTCGGCCAGCTCGAAGCCGGAAATTCCCTCGGGAAAACCGGGATAATTATCAATCCAGTCGGTGTTCATCACCTGGCCGCCGGGGGCGCCTTTGTCAAGAAGCACGGCTTTAAGACGGGCCCGGGCCGCGTAAAGTCCGGCGGTTAAACCGGCCGGACCGCCGCCAACTATGATCAATTGATAATCAGCCATGGCAATTCTCAAAATCCTCAATCCGTGCCGGCGGTTGGACGGGTCGCCCCCATCACCCTGCGGTTACTGGTCTACCTGGCCGGGCCTCGCGTTAAGAAATTGATCCCGCCGCCTTCCAGGGCCTCCGGTAACGGATTCAGGAAAATAAAAAAGCCCTCTGCTCAAAAAAAACGGCTGCGAAGGCTTGGTGAAATTCCCGATTGCTTCCTACAGGGCCTTGTCGAGCATGGCGACCAGCTGGGACTTGCCGACGGCGCCGGTCACCTGATCGACGACTTCGCCGTCCTTGAAAAGAATCAGGGTCGGAATAGCGCGGATCCCGAATTTACCCGGAGTTGCCGGGTTGTCGTCCACGTTCATCTTGGCGATTGTAACCTTGCCGGCGTACTCGCCTGCCAGCTCTTCGACCACGGGCCCGATGGCCTTGCAGGGTCCGCACCAGGGGGCCCAGAAATCAACGAGGCAGGGAATATCGGAAGCGATGGTTGCGTCGAAATCGGCGTCTGTCAGTTGTTTAAGATTGTCACCAGCCATTACTAGTCTCCTTTAATTAATTTATCAATCATTAGAAATTTGATCGTCGGGTCTCATAAAATTTATCTTACCTATGCTTACCGGGCAAGTCAATCATGATG
>JARGFN010000110.1 GCA_029210665.1 Desulfobulbales bacterium | reverse complement strand
TTTGCCTTTTCTTCCCGCCGGCCAACATGTCCGCGCCGGATACCCCCAGAAGTCCAGGCATTTGCGGGCGTTCGTGTGGCATTTGGGGACGTTCTTCAGATTATAAGTTTTGTTACTCGGGCGTTCGGGGACCACTTTACTTATTTATTACGAGTTTGTTATCAACAATAACCGATTGAGTAATAAACTCAAAATCTTATGTCAGGATTGTATGGGATAATGTGAGGAGGTTTTATTGGTGGGCGGAGCCCGCTCTATCTCAGGCGCTGCGGCGTTCGTCGTTGGTAAGGTCAAGGTTAGGGTGAGCCCGCGAACCCCGACATTTATCTCATCGTTCACAAAACCGCTTTCTTACTCTCGCCGGCCGACTCCACCCCAATCATGATCGATCAGCCCCGCCGCGATATATCGATGGGTGTTCTCAGCAACTTTCCAAGCTCAAGGCTTGAATGCTTTAAGCTGTAGTTCTTTAATTACTTTGAAATGTTTTACGTTACTTGAGGCGAGGGGTATATTATTTTCGACTGCCGTGGCGGCTATGATGGCGTCACCGGATCGAAGGCTCGATGACAAAGTGTATTCCTCAACATAGATGGAAGCACGATGGCCAATATTTTCCGTTAAAGGAAGAACGATAAATCCGAAAGAAGTTAAAAAATCTTTCGTGAGTTTGTGCTGTGTTTTGTTTTTTGCATTCTGCAACAGCTCCATGTAAGTCTGGACGGAGAGATATTTTTCTTCTGCATTTTCAAATAGTTTTGCTACTTTTTCATTGCCTCGCTGAGCCCAGATAAAGATGTCCGTGTCAAATATCATCGTATCGGGGCCTCCTCAATTCATCCATTATCTCTGACACCGACTTACTTGAATCTTGAGCCGACATACCGAAAAATGGATGTTCTTTTACTTTCAGATGTTTCTTTTCTCCTGTTGGGATCAAAACCCCTTTGACTTTCCCACGGTACAGGACAGTCACTCTTTCATTCCTGTCTAGTGCCTTAAGCACATCATTCATTTTATATCTTAGATCAACCACCGTAGCTTTCACTGTGAGCCTCCCAGGTAAAGTGTATAGTTAGATTATACATTCTATCCAATAAAGACTCAAGGTTAGATGCTATTTTTTTCGAGCATACCGGCAGAGATAAGTGAATTGTTGGGGTTCGCAAGCTCACCCCAACCTACAAACTATTACAATACCCGTCGTTGACAAGCTTGGCGAAGAACAAGGAAGAGGCCATTTGGCTGTAGTAAAGCTGCGCCGAATGGTCGATAACGCAGTAATTCGTCAAGATCGTCAACGACCTACCCTGCCATTAAGCCAGGCATACCACCCCTCCATCCCCTCGCCGGTTGTCGCCGAAATCTCGATAAACTCAAGCTTCGGATTGACCTGCCCGGCGAACTCACGGCAGGCGCCGACATCAAAATCAAGGTGGGGCAGCAGATCGATTTTATTGATCAGGCAAAGGGAGGCGGCGGCGAACATCTGGGGGTATTTCTGGGGCTTGTCCTCCCCTTCCGTAACGCTGATGATTACCACCTTGGCGGCCTCGCCGAGATCGAACATCGCCGGGCAGACCAGATTGCCGACGTTTTCGATAAAGAGGATTGAATCGGGTGCCAGGGTAAGTCGATGCATGGCCCGATGGACCATCGAGCCGTCCAGATGACAGCCGGCCCCGGTATTGACCTGGACCACCTCGACCCCGGTGGCTCCGATCCGCTCGGCATCCCGGAGGGTCTGCTGATCGCCCTCGATAACCGCCATGGGGGTCCGGCCCCGCATATCGCGAATGGTCCTTTCGAGGATGGTGGTCTTGCCCGAACCGGGAGAACTGACCAGATTCAGGGCCAGGATATCGTTACTCTCGAAATAGGCCCGGTTCCGGGCGGAGATTTCCTCGTTTTTTGCGAGAACATCGACCTCGACCCGGACGGTCCTTGAGCGCTGCTCCGGAATGCCATGGACTTCACCCGGTTTCCGGAAGGTCACCTTTTCGCCATGACCGCCGCAATCGCATGAATCGCACATCTTTATCAATCCTCAATGGTAAGGGAACGGATCTTGAGTTCCCGGCCGCCGGTAATGGCCAGGTCGACTTTACCGCAAGCAGGGCAGGGGGCAAAAAAGGAATCGACTTCGAAACTATTCCGGCAGGAGGAGCATCGGCCGCTGGCCATAACCGGAAGCAACCTGAAATCCGTATCGGCAACTGGAGTGGAACGGGCCGCTGCCTCCAGGCAGAACTCAAGGGACTCCAACATAACTCCGGCCAGGCTGCCCACTTCGATCTCAACTTCCAGGACCCGGTCCGCCCCCTCGGCGGCGGCCGCCGCCCGGGTCTGCTCGACAATGCTCATAGCCAGGAACATTTCATGCATCTTTCACCCTGAAATCATCTCGGCTCAAGCGGATTGGCAAACAGGGGAAGGTGCTTGGCGGCCATCTTGAAAAGGAAGATACCGAGGGAAACAATCCCCATGGTGAGCAAAATCTCCATCAGAGTCGGGAAATAGCTGCTTCCCTGGGCCGCGCTGTATTCCTGCATGCTGAACAGGCATACATTCATGCGGTTGACCAGCACCCCGACAATCACCAGGATGTTGACCCCGAGAATGGCATCGGGCTCTTTGCGAAAACGGCTGTTCAGCAGGAGAATCATCGGGATCACAATCCCGATCGCCATCTCAAGGAGATACATATTGCCTTCCAGGGAGCCGTCGAATGCCAGACCCACCCCGGAGCGAAACAGGAAGAAGATTTTCAGGACCAGTAAGAGGGAGAGGGAGATCAAGGTCCCCCGGGCCAAACCCCGGTAAATCTCGACATCGACATGGTGGTTGAAGAACCTGGCGCTCAACATCGCCTCGGTGCTGACCATGCACAAGCCCATGGCGATAGCCGAGATCAGGAACATATAGGGAATGAACTCCGAGAACCACAGAGGCGACATTTTGGCCGGAGCGATCAGGAAGACCGCGCCCAACGAGGATTGATGCAGGGTGGAAAGCATTACCCCGAAGGCCACCACGCCGACCATGATCTTGCCGAGCACCTTCAGGGCGCCGCTCTTGCCGATGCGTTCGAAGAGCATCGGCGAGGATTCGATGGCCAGGGTGGTGGTATAGAGAACCACGTGAATGGCTACCACCCACATGACCGAATGGACCTGCCACATGATCATCGGATGCCAGAGGCGGAAGGGATGGCCGATATCGAGAAAGAGGGCCACCACCGCCATCAGATAACCGAGAAAGGCGGTCAGGATGGCGGGCCGGCCGATGGGCTTGTATTTCTTCCAGTTGAAGAGATAAATGGCGGCGGCGATAATGAAGCCGCCGGCGGCCATGGCCACCCCGCCGAGGACATCAAAGGCCAGCCACAGACCCCAGGGATAGGTGTCGTTCAGGTTGGTCACCGCGCCCAAGCCGCTGGTCAGCCGATAGAGCGCAACCCCGCCGCCGACCAGGATGGCAAACAACAGCAAAATCGTATTGGGAGTCCACATTCTGATTTCCCGTGCGGATGTCATGGTGTCGCCTCCTTTTCCCCTGCCGGGGGTGATTTTCTGGTGGACCAGAAGCCGGGAATCCGGGCTTCCTCGAATGACGATACTCCCGGTTGCAGGCCGTAGCCGCTCAATTCCTCGCCCACCGCCGTCACTACCTTTTCCAGACCGGCTTCAACCGCCGGGGAAAGTCCCAAACCGGTGGAGAGATCAGCCGGCTCCACCCCGAACAGGACCATTCGAGCCGGCAGGGACCCGGTCAGGGAGAGGGTGGCCAGCAGATCGGAAATACCCAGCTGGTGGGGAGATATCCGGGTATGGAAATGGGCCGGCACTTCGTCGCCCTCCAGCCGATAGGCCGTACCGGGCATACCGCCGTTTCGAATGGCGTCGATCAGCAGCAAAAGATCCCGATCGCACATTGTGTCGCGCAACTCCAGACCGCAGGTGCCGCCGTCGACCAGTTCAACCTCGGCCGGAAAGGAGAAGCAATGCTCCAGCTCCTCGATGGCCCGCACCCCGACCCCTTCGTCGTGGAGCAGTATATTGCCGATTCCCAGAATAAGTACGTTCATGGCGACCCTACAGGACCTTGACCCGGACGATTTCCTCATTTTCCTTGTCGACCAGATGGATGGCGCAGGCCAGACAGGGATCGAAGGAATGGACGGTGCGCAGTACCTCCAGGGGTTTCTCCGGATCGGCGACCGGATTGCCGACCAGGGAGGCCTCGTAGGGACCCGGAGCATCGTTGCCGTTCCGCGGCCCGGCGTTCCAGGTGGAGGGCACCACGCACTGGTAGTTTTTGATCTTGCCGTCTTCGATCACCACCCAGTGCGAGAGGATGCCGCGCGGCGCTTCGTGATAACCGAAACCGCGCTGCTCCCCTTTCGGGAAGACCGGCTGATTAAAGGTGGCGATATCGCCGGAGGCGATGTTTTCGACCAGTCCGTTCCACTGGTTGGTCAGCGTGTCGTTCAACACCGCGCAGCGCACCACCCGGGCGGCGATCCGGCCGATGGTCGAATGGAGGGCCGGAATGCCGACCTCGGTCTTGGCAAGGGAGCTGACCGTCGCCAGGGTCTGGTCGACATACTTTCTGGTCGGCTCATGCCCGGCCACGTACATGGCCAGAACATTGGCCAGCGGCCCGACCTGGGCCGGCTCGCCCTGGAAGGTCGGGGACTTGACCCAGGAATACTTGCCGTCGTCCTGAAAATCGGTGTAGTTGGGCACCGTCTCTTCCTCATAGGGATGCCGGGTCCAGTCGCCCTCATACCAGGAATGCTTGATCGACTCCTGGACATTCTTTTCAAAAAATTCATCCCGGTAGCTTTTGATCGGGGTAAAATCGCCGACGTCGCCATTGGCAATATATCCGCCCGGCAGTTCGAAGACCGTGCCCCGGGAATCCATCGGCATATCCGGCGCCGACAGATAATTGGTCACCCCGGCGCCGTAAGCGGTCCAGTCGGCATAGAAGGCGCCCACCGCCGCCACGTCGCTGAGCATGGCGGTTTTGACGAAATCGTTGACTTCGTCGATCAGGGTTTTGACATGGTAAAGCTTTTCCATGTTCAGGGCAGAGCTGGAATCCAGGTTGATCGGGTTGGCCACTCCGCCCACCGCCAGGTTCTGGATATGGGGGGTCTTGCTGCCGAGGATTGCCACGACCTGGTTGATCTTGCGCTGATATTCCAGGGCCTGCATGTAATGGGTGACGGCCAGCAGATTGACCTCGGGGCTAAGTTTCATGGCCGGATGGCCCCAGTAGCCGCTGCCGAAAGGCCCGAGCTGGCCGGTGGCGACGAAACCTTTCAGCCTGTCCTGGACCGCCTTGATCTCGTTATAACTGTTGCCCTTCCAGGCCGAAAGACTCTGGCCCAGCGCCGCCGTCTTCTTTGGATCGGCCTGCAGGGCCGAAACGATATCGACCCAGTCCAGGGCGCAGAGGTGATAGAAATGGACCATGTGATCGTGGACCCCGTGCCCGCCGATGATCAGGTTGCGGATAAACTGGGCGTTGAGCGGCACCTCCATGTCCAGGGCGTTCTCCACCGCCCGCACCGAGGCAACGGCATGCACCGTGGTGCAGACCCCGCAAATCCGCTGGGTGAAGAGCCACGCCTCGCGAGGATCGCGCCCCTGGAGAATTACTTCGATACCGCGCCACATCTGTCCCGACGACCAGGCCTTCGTGACCTTGCCGTTATCGACTTCACAGTCGATGCGCAGATGCCCCTCAATCCTGGTTACCGGATCAACGACGATTCTCTTGGCCATGGATAATCTCCTTGCAACGGTTTTCGTGGATTCCGTCAAATATATGGCGTCGCAAAAAGTCCGATCTACTGCGTCGTGGCGCATTTTTGCTCCTTCGGCATACCATATGTATGGCCTCAGTCACAAAAATACGCCCCGAAGGAAGTGCCCTTGGGGTGCACCACTCCTTGTTTATCGAACTTTTTGCTTAGCCATCACATTTTCGACTTTTTGCGAATTCATCAAATATCTTTACCAGGCGTGCAGCGCCCTACTCTTCCGATTTTCCGGCATTCCGGTCGCGGGTGGCGTAGTAACTTACCGCCCCGGCCGCCAGCAGAGCGGCGATCAGGACCGGCACTTTCTTGATATAGGACCAGGTCAACTCCGGATACTCCTGGTCGCTGATCCGGGGATTAAAGCCGAGCTTGTCGAAGGGCACCCCGGCCAGCAGCAAATACTGGGTGCCCCCGGCTTCGGTCATTCCGTAAATCCGGTCGATATAGCGGCTGACCTTGCCGGGCATCCGGTGGGTCGAGTCAACGGTCTGGGTCGGGAAATCGTAGGTACTGCCATAGGAGAGAGCCAGGCGGCGCTTGGCCTCGGCCCGCAACTCTTCAACCGGCCCGAAGATCGAGGCCCCGGTCGGGCAGTATTCGCAGCAGGCCGAATAGCCGCCGCTTGCATAGCGATGGTGGCAGAGCTGGCATTTGACGATCAAGGGATTATTGCTGCCCCACTCGAACTTGGGAATACCGAAGGGGCAGGCCACCTGGCAATAACGGCAGCCGATACACCTCTCCCTCCTGTGAATAACCGCGCCGCTGGCCGGATCCTTGTGCAGGGCATCCACGGGACAGACCGAGGCGCAGGCAGGCTCGATGCAGTGCATGCAGTGGTTCTTGACAAAGGAAAAGCCGTCTTCCACCTGATTGCGGTTCAGGCCGGTGCCATCCTTGTAGGCCCTGATGATGCTCAGGGAGGTGTCGGACAGTTCGGTGACCTCATCCCAGATCGGATAATCGCCGGGAAAGTCGTAAGGAATCTCCCGGCCCGGTTTATAGAGGGCGCCGCCTTCCTCGATGGTGTTGTACTTCTTGCAGTTCACCATGCAGGACTTGCAGCCGATGCACAGGGTGGCGTCATAGAGAATACCTACCGCTCCGGGCGTAAGGGGCTTGACCTCCGCCTCGGCCACCGTAGCGCCGGAAGCGAGCAGCAAGGCGCCTCCGGAAGTCGCCTTGAGGAAATCTCTCCTGTTAATGGCCATGATTTCCTCCCTGTCAATCCTTGTTCTTCTTGGCGCTCATCCCGACCGCCGCCACTCCTGCCCCGATTGCCACCCCGGCCACTCCGGCGGCCAGGGCCGACGCGCCGGTTCCCTCCTCCCCTTCGGCCTTGGCGAAGAAGGTCGGCGGGGTGACATAGGTCGGTTTGGCGGGCGAATGCAGCGGGGCGAAGAAACCGACTCCCTCTTCGGAGCAGCCGAAGCAGGGGTGTCCGGTTCCCACCGGCCAGGTTCCCGGGCCGAGGTCGTTAAAACAGACGGTGGGGCAGTTATTGAAGGTTTCCGGACCCTTGCAGCCCATCATATATAGACAATAGCCCTTGCGGTGTCCTTCGTCGCCGAACTCCTTGACGAAACGTCCGGCATCGAAATGGGGCCGCCGCTCGCAGTTTTCGTGGATCAGGCGGCCGTAAGCGAAAACCGGACGGTTCTTGGCATCCAGTTCGGGCAGCCTCTTGAAGGTCACATAGTGCAGGACGGTGGAAAGCAGGTTGTAGTGGACCGGCGGGCAACCGGGCAGATTGACCACCGGAATGCCGGTGCCGGCCAGAATTTCATGGACCGGCTTGGCCCCGGTGGGGTTGGGCTCGGCCGAGGGGATGCCGCCCCAGGAGGCGCAGGAACCCATGGCAATTACCGCAGCGGCCTTGGGCGCCGTATTCTTGAGGATATCGAGTACGGTGCGGCCCGCAACCTTACAGTAGACCCCGCCGTCCTTGGTGGGAATCGAGCCGTCCACAACCAGGATAAATCTGCCGCTGTTTTCCTCGATGGATTTGGCCCGGAACTCTTCGGCCTGGTGGCCGGACCCGGCCGCCAGGGTCTCATGATAGTCGAGGGAGATCAGATCGAGGATCAGGGTGTCCAGGGTGGGATGATTGGTCCGCAACAGGGTTTCGGTGCACCCCGTGCATTCCTGGGCCGAAAGCCAGATCACCACCGGCCGCTTGGGGGAAGTGACGGCTTCGGCGATCCGGGTCCCC
>JARGFN010000109.1 GCA_029210665.1 Desulfobulbales bacterium | reverse complement strand
CAGAAATTGCCCGGTATGGGAGTGTTCGGCCGCGCAGATCTCTTCCGGGGCCCCCGCGGCTACGATCTCGCCGCCGCCGTCGCCGCCTTCCGGACCGAGATCAACAACATAATCGACCGTTTTGATAACATCAAGGTTGTGTTCGATAATCACCACGGTATTGCCCTGGTCGACCAGGCGGTTCAGGACCTTGAGCAGGTTCTTGATATCGGCGGGGTGCAGACCGGTGGTCGGCTCGTCGAGGATATAGAGGGTCCGGCCGGTGGAGCGCTTGCTCAGCTCCCGGCCCAACTTGATCCGCTGGGCCTCGCCGCCGGACAGGGTTACCGAGGACTGGCCGAGGGCGATATAGGACAACCCCACATCGAACAAGGTCTGCAAGCGGCCGCGGACCGGCGGAATCTTGCCGAAGAAATCGAGGGCCTCCTCGACATTCATGGCGAGGATATCGGCGATATTCTTGTCGCGATACCTGATCTCAAGGGTTTCGCGATTGTACCTCTTGCCCTGGCAGGTTTCGCAGGTCACATAAATATCGGGCAAAAAGTGCATGGCGATCCTGATCACCCCTTCCCCCTCGCAGGCCTGGCAGCGCCCGCCCTTCATGTTGAAACTGAACCGGCCGGGTTTGTAGCCCCGGGCCCGGGACTCCGGCAGATTGCTCAACAGCTCGCGGACCGGGGTCAACACCCCGGTGTAGGTGGCGGGATTCGATCGCGGCGTGCGGCCGATGGCGCTCTGGTCGATGTCGATAATCTTGTCGACCAGCTCCAGCCCCTTAATCGCCTTGCAGGGGCCGGCCATCTCCCGTCCCTCGCTCAATCTGTTGAGCACCTGTTTGTAGAGGGTCTCGATCACCAGCGAACTTTTCCCGGAACCGGAAACCCCGGTCACGCAGGTCATCACCCCGAGGGGAAAAGCCGCCGTGATATTTTTCAGGTTATTGGCCGTCGCCCCTTTCAGATAAAGCCACTTATTCCTGCCCGGCAGCCGCCGTCTGCCGGCGGGCACCTCGATTTCAAGGCGGCCGGCCAGATAGCCGCCGGTTTGCGATTTTTTCGATTGCAACAGCTTCTTGACGCTGCCGCTGAAGACCACTTCGCCGCCGTGCACCCCGGCGCCGGGACCCATATCAAGAACATAATCGGCCGCCATGATCGTATCCGAATCATGCTCCACCACCAGGACGGTATTCCCCAGGTCGCGCAGTCTGGTCAGGGTATCGATCAACCGCTGGTTGTCACGCTGATGCAGGCCGATACTCGGTTCATCAAGAATATAAAGGACCCCGGCCAGTCTCGAACCGATCTGAGAAGCCAGCCGGATGCGCTGGGCCTCCCCGCCGGACAGGGTCGACGCCCGCCGCTCCAGGGAAAGATAGCTCAATCCGACGTTGACCAGGAAGGTCAACCGGTCGTCGATCTCCCTGACCACCCTCTCGGCGACAAGAAGCTCCTGAGAGCTGAAGTCCATCTCCTGCAAGGCCTGCTGCAAGCCGCTGATCGATAAAGCGGTCAGTTGATTGATCGCCCAGCCCCCGACCCGGACCGCCAGCGCCTCCGGTTTCAGGCGCGCCCCGTGACAGACCGGACAGGCCTGTTCGTTCATGTAGATGGCCAGCCACTCGCGAATGCCGGCCGAGGCGGTCTCCATATAACGCCGGGCCAGACTGGGGATCACCCCTTCGAAGGGCAGCCGGCTGGTGGTCAACCGGTCGCCTCGCCGGTATTGAAAATCGATCTCCTCCGGGCCGGACCCGAAGAGGATGATCTCGCGAATCCTTGGGGTCAACCGGGCAAAGGGCTTATCGAGATCGAAGCGGTAATGGGCAGCCAGCGCTTCCAGCTGCTGGCCGTAAACCGAGGTGTCGCCGCTTCTCCCGAATCGGCGCCGGCCGCCGCCGACCCGCCAGGGATCGCCCCAGGGGGCTATGGCCCCTTGCCGTATACTCCGGGATGGGTCAGGCACCACCAGTTGCTGGTCGAAAAACTGCTTAACCCCGAGGCCGCTGCATTCTGGGCAGGCGCCATGGGGATTATTGAAGGAAAAAAGCCGGGGCGACAGTTCCGGCATGCTGCGCCCGCAACTGATGCAGGCCGCCTTTTCGCTGAACAGCAAATCGCGATTCCGCTCGGGAAAATTGACCAACAGGAAGCCGTCGGCCAGCCCAACCGCCGTGGTCACCGAGTCATACAAACGCCGCTCAACCGTATCCTTGAGCACCAGCCGATCGACCACCGCCTCGATATGATGGCGTTTCTTGCGGTCGAGATCAACCACCTCATCCAGGGAACGGATCTCCCCGTCAATCCGGACCCGGACGAAACCATCCTTCTTCAACCGCTGGAGGATTTCGCGATGCTCCCCCTTACGGCCATCAACCAAGGGAGCGAGCAGGACGATTTTAGTCGAGGCCGGTTCCCCTAACAGGCTCTCCACCATGTCCTGAATAGACTGGGGCCGGATCTCCTCGCCGCAATCGGGACAGTGGGGATGGCCGACCCGGGCGAAGAGCAGCCGCAAGTGGTCGTAGATCTCGGTGGTAGTGCCCACGGTCGAGCGGGGATTGCGGCTGGTGGTGCGCTGCTCGATGGAAACCGCCGGCGACAACCCCTCCAGCGAGTCGACATCGGGTTTCTCCATTTGCCCCAGAAACTGGCGGGCATAGGTGGACAGGGACTCGACATAGCGCCGCTGCCCCTCGGCATAGAGGGTGTCGAAGGCCAGGGTCGATTTGCCGGAGCCGCTCAGGCCGGTGAAGACCACCAGTTTGTTCCGGGGCAGGTCGACATCGATATTCTTAAGGTTATGCATCCGGGCGCCCCGGATCTTGATATATTGCGGTTCCATTTATCCTAACCTAAAATTCTCTCCACCATCTTCTTTACCACCCTCGCCATAATTCAGCCCCCTCTTCCCGCCCGCCCCGCCGCGGGAAAAAACCCGGCCTCGACAACCCTTTTCCCTTGCCCCTAGCTCTTGCCCCTTGAACCTTGAACCTATCCTCACCCCTCACCCCTCACCGTCCTTTAACCAGCCGGGCGCCGAAAAAACCGTCCAACCCCTGATCCGGCAAGGTATGGAAAAAGCCTTGCCCGTCCACCAGTTCCGCGGCCGGTTCGGGCAGATAGGCCCGGCAATCCTCGACCCTGAAATCAGGCCGGCCGGCCAGAAATTCCTCGACCACCTGTTCATTCTCCTCCGGCTCGGTACTGCAGGTCAGATAGACCACGATACCGGCAGGCGCCAGTAAGCGGGCCGCCTGGTTAAGCAGGGCCAGCTGCTGCGAACGGTAACGGGCAAGATCGGCCGGCTGCCGGTTCCAGCGGATATCGGGATGGCGCCTGATTACCCCGAGCCCCGAGCAGGGCGCGTCCACCAGAATCCCCCTGAAGCCCTGGTCGTTTTCCGGGCCGAGATCCTCGAGAGCGCCCCGCAAGGTGGCCACTTTACCGGCAAGGTCCATCCTGGCCAGGTTAGCTCCCAGCAGTTCATAGCGCCGCCGATCCGGTTCAACGGCGAGAAGGGAGGCGTCTTTCGCCAACCGCTCCGCCAGCAGGCAGGTCTTGCCTCCCAGCCCCGCGCAGCCATCGAGATAACGTCCCCCGGCCAGGCTGGGGCCCAAAATACCGGCCGCCAGTTGTGCCGCCTCGTCCTGGACCTGGAAGAACCCCTCGCCATAACCCGGCAGGTCGGGAACCGCGCTCCGGAAGTCCGGCAAAAGGACGGCCTGCGGTGAGAAAACACCCTTTTCACCCCTGATCCCGGCGGCGGCCAGGCGGTCGATAAATTCATCCCGGGAGATTCCGGCCGTCCGGAGACAGAGCCCGGCCTCCCGGTTATTAGCCTGGCAAAGGGATGCCGTTCTATCAGCGCCGTAGCGGCCCAGCCAGCGGTCATACAGCCACCGGGGGTGACTCAACAGTTCATAGGGGGCGAAATCCCGGCCGCCGGTCTGGTCCTGCCGGGGCAAAGCTGCCCTTTCCCGGTCGAGCCGCCGCAGCAGGCCGTTGACGAAACCTGTCAGCCAGCGGGGCTGGCCCCTTTCCTTCAAAAGCTTGACCGTTTCGTTGATAGCGGCGGAAGCGGGTACCCGGTCCATGAACAGCAGCTGGTAAAGCCCGATGCGCAGGGCCTGCCGGGTCAGGGGCTTCATTTTCCGCAGGGGATGGTTCGAGTACCTTGCCAGAAGCGCGTCGAGGTAGCCGAGCCGGCGGACTACCCCGTAAGCCAGGGCTCGGCAGAGCTGGTTGTCGCGATGGTCGGTAAAGGGTCGTCGCAGAGCTTTTTCAACCAGAAGATCCAGCGAGGTGGCCTGGCCTTGCCATTCCTCCAGGATAAGGAGGGCCCTTGCCCTGGCATTATCGGTTTTATTCAATTAAATGACTCTTGATCTGTGCCGGCGGCAATACTTTCCGGTAGTTTGGGGGTGGGGTTCCCGTAATCACTCGCGCAGCAGGCCGATGGCCGTGGCACACCTGCCGGTGACCCTGGAGCGGCGGAAGGAAAAATAATCGCTGTTGCAGCGGGTGCAGATTCCGGCCGCCTCGATATTATCGGCTGCAAGTCCCGCCTCCTGCAACTGGCGCCGGCTGATGGCCCAGAAGTCAAAATAGCCGGGGCGAACCTGAAAATCGTGCATCCATTCCGGCAGCTCCCGGCGATAGTTGACAAACTCGGCGCAACACGGGCCAAGGGAGGGACTGATTGCCGCCCTGAGATTGGCCGGGTCGGTGCCGAAACTATCGGCCATCGCCTTAACCGTCGCGGTGATTGTTCCGGCGACGCTGCCGCGCCAACCGACATGGGCGGCGCCGATCGCCAGCCGGCGCGGATCGTAAAAGATCACCCCCTGGCAATCGGCCTGCTGGATCATCAAACCGATTGGCCGCTCGCTCACCAGGGCGTCATAGCCCGGCGCCTCGAAATCACCCTCCGGCTCGCCTGCCACCACTAACACCCTATCGCCATGGACCTGCCGGGCCGAGACCAGGGTGCCGAGACCGAGAGACTTTTTCAGCCGGGTCCGGTTTTCCCGGACCGCCTCGACCCGGTCCCCCACCCCGAAAGCGACATTCAGCGAGGCAAAGGGGGAGCCGCTCACCCCGCCGTGACGATTGAAGAAGCCGTGAACCAGCCCCCTCGCCCGGAACGAGTCGAGCTGGAGAGGATGGGGAGCATCCGCCGCATAACCGATCTCTCCGGCCGTGGCGGCGGCAGATCTATTTCGATCCGATTCAGCCAAGCCCGCCCGGAAAATCAGAAGGAAAGGGAGACCCCGACCCGCAGGGTCTTGTCGAGGGTGCGGTCCCGCCGATAGTCTTCGAGATCCGCCTCGACCTCGGTATAGGTGACAAAAGCCCGGGCCCGGGGCGCTATCTCATAGAAGGCCTCGACCTCCGCGTCCCAGAGCCCTTCGCCGTCCAGGGTATTGAATATTTCCGGACAATAATAAACCCTGCCGCTGAAGCCGAGTTTCGGAAGCTGGGGCGGCACAAAGCGGATCAGGGCGCCGACGCCGCCGGCACCGATCTCATCTTCCCTCAGTCCCGGAGAGGAATTAACGTAATAAAGCCCGACACCGGCCCCGATCTCCAGACCGGTTGCGCCCACCGGCCCCAAGACATCGAAGGAGGCCGAAACCAGCTCGGTATCCTTATCGTCGTCATAAAGACCGCGAATTCCGATAAGCGAGCGCCCCTCATGATAATCGCCGATCTGCTGGTTCAAGGCAAGCTGGGCGGTTTCATCGCTGAAACTGATCGCCAGTTCGGCGGCCTGGACCACACCTGCGGACAGCAACAGCGATGCACAGCATAAAGTCAGTTTCTTAAACATTTTCTCCACCTTTTGTTTTTTGATGAACTCCCCAAAAACGGGTCATTCAGGTCGTTGCTAGGATTGAAACGGCAAGGCAATCCGGTAACTTCAGCCGACCGCATATTGCTGGATTAAATTATGCCACAAAGAGCAGGGGACGGCAAGGAGGATAAACCCGGGGAGAGGAACCCCAGCTCCCGTGACCAGCACCGGCCAGGGACAAGATCTCTCCGGTTCCTGCCTCGCGGTAAAACCGGGCGGCCGGCATGTCCGGAATCATCCAGGGAAAAGACTCGAAATCACCAGCCATACCCCCTTTGCGGAGCAAGGCGCTGGGGACAGTTTGCGGCAGCCCCGAAGCGGGCGGCTTTCAGCGGCTCCTTCAAATAAAAAGAGGGGACAGCCCTTAGCGGACCGCCCCCTCCCAAGGATGAAGGAAAGCTACTGCTTGCTGCTGCCTCTTAGAACCAGGCCTCCATGGTCAGGTAAACCTGATCCATCGACTCGACCGGCACATAGAACTGGGCATTAAGGGGATCGTTTTTCAACTCATCGATATCCTGGGGTTTGCCCAGCCAGAATCCGCTGCCGGTGTAGTCATACTCGTAATGCTGATAACCGAGGCGGAAAAAGGCGTCGGAGAACTTGGAAATTTTCTCGCCGGCCGGGATGTCGTATACGGCGTAAACCTCGAAGACGTTACCGCGGGTGGCCAGCTTGGAGGCATAAAGATCGTCATGACCGGGGGTGAAGGCAATCCAGTACTCGGAACCCCAGTTGTACTCGGCCCCCAGCTTCAGGCCGATGTCGTCCATATCGTAGCGGACCCCGACCAGGGTCGAATAACCGTCGCGATCTTCCGGCTCTTCCCACCAGGACCCGAGGAGACTGGTGCCGAGTTCATCCATGCCACGGGCCTTAGTGCGGCTCCAGCCCAGGGTCAGGAAGTAATTGAGGTTCTGAAACTTGCTCATATAAACCGTCGAGGTGTGAAAGATATCACCGAGGTTGGCGCGGTTAAGGGCCAGATCCTTGCTCGGATCAAGGGGATTGTACTGGGTATTATCGTCTTCCCAGGTCGCGAATTCGATCGGATTAACGAAAGTGATGTTGTCGGGTACGTTGAACATATTGAAGGCGCCGAAGGACTGGAAGTTCAGGAAGCGGTCACCGACATTGAAGACATCCCAGCTGATCCCGCCGAAGTCGACATCGTTGATGCCGCCGCCGTCCTCGGTGGGGCCGCCCTCGAAACCGCGGCCGTAGCAGAGCCGAACCCGGCCCGGCATGTCCTTGATTCCGAACAGGTTCCAGTAGGCGTATCCCAGGGAAAGACCGTCAAAGGGATAATCCATGTAGGCAACCGGGGTGGCCATCTTCTTGTCGAGACCCATGCGGATGTGGGCGGGCGGGCCGTCGGTAACCGGCCGCCGGCCGATGGAGAACCAGAACGGCTTGCCGCCGATATTGTTCCAGTTCATGAAGGCCCGGTCGACCCTAAGGATATTGTCCTCGGGCTGCCTGGTGGAGCTGCCGTCAAAGGCGATGGAGCTCAGCATGAAGGCGCCGCCGCCCAAGCCGTTGTTATAGGTATAGTCAACCGCGTTGTTCTGCATGCCCCAGATCTTGTACATGGCCAACCTGGTCTTGAACTCCAGATTCTCCATGGCCTTGGCCCGCATATTCAGGCGAAAGCGGTTGGTGTAGATGGTGTCGTTTTCATAGGAGGTGGCGGAATCGGGGGTATAGCCCATCATGCCGAACAGCATCGCCCGCTGGGCCGGGGTAAAATTATTCATCAAGGCTACAAGGGCCTGAGTTTTATCGGTGGCGGCCTGTTCAACCGCGTTTGGATCGACGACAACCCCGGTCATCTGGCCCGTACCGTCAATATTAATCGTCACGGCAGTGGGGTCACCATATAGTATCCTGCCTAACTCGCCTCCAGCGGCACCGGCGGACATGGTCGGATTTCCTGCCGTCGGTGAAGTGGGAGTCTGCAAAAAGAAGCCGTAAAGCAAACCGGCCGTACCATTTGTTGAACCGGCGGATCCTGCAACCGTATGGGTGTTGTCCCCAATAGTACCGGCAAAAGGATCTAAGGTGCCGGGATCGGTAAACCACTCAACCCCGCGGGCCACATCGAGGGCGGTGTAGTGGCTCGGGGTATCGGCATCGAGATAATCGGCCCGGAACCGAAAATCACCGTTCCACTGAATCCGTGAACCTAGATCCCAGCTCTCCTGTTTTTCTTCCAGGGCTG